>NZ_JCAJZW010000042.1:0-71869 GCF_059510455.1 Streptomyces sp. NTD91 | reverse complement strand
AGAGGGCGGCGCGCGCCACCGAGGCGGTCTCGGCCCGGGCTCGCTCGTCGAGCGCGGGCAGCGCGACCTGGAACCACGCCCCCCGCTCGGACGGCCGCAGGGCGATGGTGCCGCCGTGCGCCTTCACCACCGCCGCGGCCACGCTCAGCCCCAGTCCGCGCCCCCGGCAGGGATCGCCGTCCGTCGCCGACGGGGTGTTCTCCGCGCGGAAGAACGGCTCGAAGACGTGCTCCCGGGCCGCCTCGGGAACGCCCGGGCCTTCGTCCACCACGTCGATGACCTGACGATCGCCGTCCAGCCGCAGCCGTACCTCGGCCGAGGTGTTCTCGGGCGTGTGGACCAGCACGTTGGAGACGAGGTGGCCGATCACCTGCTCCAGCCGCTGACGGTCCCCCTCCACCGGATGGCTCGGGGACTGGGTCACACAGCGCAGCGCGAGCCGGGCGCCGCGGGACTGGGCCCGGGCCACCACGTCGGCGCACACCTGGGCCAGGTCCACCGGACGTCGTTCGAGCATCCCGCCCTGGCTCAGCCGGGCGAGCAGCAGCAGATCCTCCACCAGGCGGTTCATGCGGTGGATCTCGCGCTGGACCTGTTCCATCGCGTGGTCGAGCCGGCCCGGGTCGTCCAGCGCCCCGATCCGGGCCAGTTGGGTGTACCCGGTGATGGTGGTCAGCGGGGTGCGCAGTTCATGGCTGGCCGCGCCGACCAGTTCGTGCAGCCGCAGCTCCACCTGCTTGCGCCGCACGGCCCCCTCCTCGATGCGTCGCAGCAAATAGTTGAGCGTGTCGGCCGTGCACTGCAGTTCCCGCGGCGGTCGCGGGACCGAGGGGAGCCGCTCGGACGGCTCGTCGCTGGCCTCCGCGATCCGGCGGGCGGTGCGGTTCATCTCCCGGATGGGCAGCAGGGTGCGCCGGCTGCACCACAGGGCCCCGAGCGCGAGCAGGGCCACCACCGGCACGCCGACGACGAGTTCGGCCCGCACCACGGGACACAGCGCCGTCTGTTCTCCGGACTCCGCGTCCAAGGCGGTCGTTCGGGCGTCAATCGGGGTCGTGCGGGCGTCGACCGGAGTCCGGGCAACGGAGACCCGTACCGTTCCTTGGGCACCCGCGTTCGCCACGGCTCGGCCGGTGTCCAACTGCCTGATGGCGTCCGCGGCTTCGCCCGGAGTCCACCCGACGGTCGCCGACGCGGCACCGGCCCGGAGCCGCACCGTCCGCACCACACCCTCTCCGTGCCCTGTGTGGGCCGGCGCCGACGCGGCCGTGGACACGGGCTGCCCGTCGGTGTGGTCCGGCGACCGGTCGGAGAGGGGCAGCGCGCAGCAGCCCTCCGTGCCGAGCACGCCGAGGGCGGTGAGGGCCAGGAGGGCCCGTCTGAGTCTGCGGGACTTCGGCCTGAGCGCGGGGCGGGTCCGCGCCGCCCCGCTGCGGTCCGGCGCGCCGGTGGCGGTGGGCACGGGTTCAGCCCTCCGTGATGTGCGAGGGAGGGCTGGTGCGCACGAGATAGCCCGCTCCGCGAACGGTGTGGATGAGAGTCTGGTCGGTGTCCCCGAGTTTGCGGCGCAGATAGTAGATGTACGTCTCCACGATGCCTGACTCGCCCTGGAAGTCGTAACTCCACACGTTGTCCAGCATCTGCGCCTTGGAGATGACCTGGTCGGCGTTCTCCAGCAGGTACCGCAGCAGCGCGAACTCCGTCGACGACAGCTGCACCGGCTGGCCGTGCCGCCACACCTCCCGGGTGTCGCGGTCCAGCTCCACCCAACCGGCGTGCAGCCTGCGGCTGTTGGACGGCGCTGTCTCACGGCCGCGGCGCATCACGGCACGTATCCGCGCCACCACTTCGTTGAGGTCGAACGGCTTGGTCACGTAGTCGTCGGCGAGTTCCAGGCCGCGGATCTTGTCGGAGACGGCGTCCCGCGCGGTCACGAACAGTACGGGCGTGTGGACGCCGGTGTCCCGCAACCGCCGGCAGACCTCGAAGCCGTCCATGTCGGGCAGCACGACGTCCAGCAGGATCACGTCCGGGGCGTGCCGGGCGGCGCGGCCGAGGGCCTCGGACCCGCACGCCGCGGTGACCACCTCGAATCCCATGAACTGGAGCGCCATGGTGAGCATGGAGGCGATGCTGGACTCGTCCTCCACGACGAGCACCGTGGACTTCGCGGACGTGTCACTTCTGGTCATCGTGTGTGTCGCACCATCGGAGTGAGTTCGGACCTGCGCCGCCGATATCTGCTCCCGATATCCGCCGCCGAGTCGAAGGAGACAGAGACCACTTGCCGTTGTGGTCATGATGGCACAGGGGTGATCGGGCGGCTCAGAATTCCGATCGCTCTCTGAGCGAGCTTTGATGCACCTTTGATGTTCGTGGTCTTTGCTGACCGGACATGAGGACATACGCGGCGGCGAAAACCGAGCCTGACCTGCTCTTCCCGGCCGAAGGGGCCCCTGGGAACGACGACGCCGACGAAGCTCGGCGCAGAGTGAAGTGGGAGATCTTCTCCGCCCTGACCGAGGTCGTGTCCGGCCAGGGGGACTGGAGCACCGAGAGCGCGGCCCGGATCCGCGCGGAGGGCCGCGCATGGGCGCGGCACGGCGGATCCGTGGACGACCTGCTCGCCATGCTGCGCACGATGACGCGCACGCTCATCGACCGCTGCACCGTCAGCGGCCAGGAGCAGGACTCCCTCGGATACGAGGTCACCGTGCTGCGGCTCGGCGACGCGGGCCGCCGAGTCGGCCGGGAACTGAGCTGCGGCTTCTTCGAGATCGGCGCGGACGCCGTCCCCGAACCGCCGCGGCAGGCGCCTCCCGCCCCGGCGGCCGGCTCGCACTCCGCCCCCGGCGCCTGCGCGGTGCTCGGCGTCCGCGCGCCGTCCTGTACCCGCGCCGACATCGAGCGGGCCTTCCGGGGCCACGCGGTCACCACGACGCTCGGCTCGTCCGAAGGCGTCCACGTGCTGCTCGGCGCCACCGACCAGCAGGCGGCCGTCGCGCTGGCCCGGGCCGCCCACCCGGACCTCCCGGGCGACGTGTGGATCGCCGTCCACCCGCAGGACCCCCGCACCGGACGCGCCGACGCGCGGGAACTGCCCGACGAGAGCGGGCTGTCGATCGTCGACGGCATCTGCGCCACCCTCCTGGCGCTCGGCTCCCCGCCCGGCGTGTACGTACTCGACGACGTCCTCGTCGAGTACGGCGCCGCGGCCACCCCCGCCGTCTCCGAACGCCTCGTGCGCATGGTCGAACCGCTGCACGAACACCCCGTGCTCTGGGACACCCTCGCCGCCCTCATCGCCGCGGACGGAGTGCGTCATCGCGCCTGTCTGCGCCTGGGCATCCACCGCAACACCCTCGACCGCCGGCTCCAGCGGATCGCCCTGCTCACCGGTCAGCGCCCCGAGGGCCTGCGCGGCCTCGCCACCCTGCGCGCGGCCCTCGCCGTCGTCGCCGTGACCCGCCTCCGGCGCAGCGCCCGCCGCGCCGGTCACGACACGCCCGCCGCCCGCAAGCACCAGCCGCTCCCCGGATTCCCTCCGCCCCGGCGCGTCGCCGCGGCGGCCTTCTGACACCGTCCGCACCCGCGGGCCTCACCCCGGACCACCGGCTCCCACCCCGACGCCACCGACCGGACCGAAGCCCCGCCCCGGCGCACCACCCCGACGCTCCGGAGACCCGGCGAGGAGCCCGGCCGCAGCCCCACCCCTTCGGTTGCCGGCCCGAGGCGACCACCCTCGCCCCTCGAACGCGACCACCCTCGCCTTGCGAGAACGCGATCCCCGCGCCCCCCGATCGCGATCACCCTCCCCTCCGGCAAAACGATCACCTCCCTTCCGGGAAAGCGACCATCCTCGCCCTCCTCGAGCGCGATCACCCTCGCCCCCTCGAACGCGTCAGCCCGCGCGCCCGCTCCGGAACGCGTAGCCGCCCTCGCCCACGGGCCCAACCCCCGCCCGTGCAGCCGACCTCAGGGCGCCCGCACACTCACCACCCCCACCGGCGCGCGCCCCAAGCCCAGGCCCACACGCCTGGCCCAGGCCCGCGCACCCAACTCGCCGGTCCTGACGGTCGACTCAGACCCATGCGCCCCACCGGGCCCCCGCAGCTGCCTCAGGCCCACGAGCCCCACCACGGCCCATGCACCTGAAACCCCGGCGCCGTCTGCCCGAACCCACCGGACCATGTCCCGGCGCCCCCGGTCCACGCTCGACCACGACCAGCACGCATGTGCCCGAACACCCCCTGTCCGTGCCCGAATCGGCGCACCCGCCCATCGCACCGGAAACCCGCTCCCCATCTCGCGGTCCGACCGACCGGAGCCGAGGAAGAACCTGGTCGGCACCCCTGGCCCCACCGCCTCCTCCCTCCGGCCCGACCGGCCGGCACGGCGGGCGCCCCGCCCGCTGCCGTACTGCCGTGCTCGAATCGGCGCCACCGGTGCCCGAATTCGAGAGCGGTGGTGTCGCGGCCCGCGCGGCGGAGCCGGTGGCGGTCCGTACCAGCCCTGGTACGGTGATCGCGCGACCCCGGCGACCAGCGGGACAACGCGGTTCTGACCCGGCTGCGTTCCTCCCCGCGCGCCCCCGCTCGCCTTGGCCCGCCGTCCACCGACGCGACGGCCGGGGCGGGGGGTCGGCCCGCCGGGGCGCGAGGAACCGACCGCACCCATGAGGCGCGTCCCGTGACCCGCCTCCCGCAACAACCCCCCATCGATGAAGCCCACGAACGGACCGGCGCCCCTGCCGTGTTCCGCTGGGCGGTGTTAGGAGTCGCGGTGGCCCTGTTCAGCGTCGGAAGCGGAGAGACAACAGGCGGCGAGGCCCCGCCGCGGCTCGTCGGCCGGGACGCGGAACTCTCCCTCATCCGGGAGCAGATCAAGGGGACCGGCCGGGCGGTGCTGCTGCGCGGCCCCGCCGGCATCGGCAAGACCCGGCTGATCAGCGCCGCGATCGACGCCGCGACCGAGCAACTGGCAGGCGACGACGCCTGCGTGCTCACCGCCAAGTGCCCGGAGAGCGGCAGCGGCGCCTACGAGGTCGTACGGTCCCTGTTCGCGCCGCTGCACCTGACCGAGGGCAACACCGCGGGCCACCCGCTGCTGCGCGGCAGTGCCCGGCTCGCCCTGCCCGCCCTGACCCCGGGCCGCACCGCCGACGCCGCCCCCGCCGACCTCTACGCCGTGATGCAGGGCCTGTACTGGCTCACCGCGGGACTCGCCGCCGAGCGCCCGGTCGTCCTCGCCGTCGACGACCTGCAGTGGTGCGACGAGGCGTCGTTGCGCTGGCTCGGCTTTCTGCTGCGCCGTGCCGAGGACCTGCCGGTCGTACTGCTCCTCACCCTGCGCACCGAGGCCGAGGAGGCGCTGCCCGCCGCGCTGGAGGAGATGGCCGACGGCCCCTCCTGCCTCACCCTCGACGTCCACCCGCTCGGCGAGGAAGCCGTGGGCGACCTCCTCGCCCACGCTCTCGGCGGCCGGCCCGACGCCGCACTCGTCGACACCTGCATGCGCATCACCGGCGGCACCCCCTTCCTCGTGCACCTGCTGGCCGGGCGGTGGAAGGAACGCGACCCGCTCACCGGGCCCGGCGACGAGGCCGACGAGCAGGCCGGCCTCGGCCTGATCGCCCGCTTCCAGATCGACCGGCTCACCGCCGAACGGCTCGCCGTGGCACGGGCCGTGGCCGTACTGGAGGAGGAGACCGTCGACACGGTCGCCGCCCTCGCCGGCACCCAGCCCGAGCCCGCCCAGCGCGTCGTCGAGGACCTGCGTGCCGCCGGGCTGCTGCGGCCGGACGCGCTCGCCTACCGGCACGACCTCATCCGCGAGGCGGTCCTGCAGACCCTGCGGCCCGCCGAGCGCGCCGCGCTGCACGAGCGCGCCGCCCGGCTCCTCGACGAGGCCGGGCGCCCCGTCGAGGAGGTCGCCGTCCAGCTCATGCTGCTCCCGGCCAGCCCCGAGCCCTGGATGGTCACCGCCCTGCGCTCCGCCGCCCTCGGCGCCGAACTGCGAGGCGCGCCCGCCACCGCCGGCCAGTACCTGACCCGCGCCCTGCGCCACGTCCCCGACGACCTGGACCTGCTGTCCCACTCGGCCAGGGTCTTCGCGCACGTCGCGCCCGGCGCCGCCCTGCACCATCTCGAACACGCGCTGTCCCTGCCGGCCGACCCCCGCACCCGCTGCCGGCTGGTCCTGCAGTACGGCGTCACCTCGCTCGGCGCCCACAACTCACTGCGCGCCTTCGACCTCGTCAACGAGACCCTCGACGTGACCGCCGGGGACCTCGGCACGTCCCCCGCCGACCAGGCCCTGCGCGCCCGCGTGGAGGCCATGGTGCTGATCTCCGGCCTCGACGAGACGTCCACCGTCGCCCGGGTGAGCCGCCGCTTCAGCGACCACATGCCCCCGCCCGGCGAGACACCGGAAGAACGGCTGCTGCTGGGCATGCTGTGCGCCCTGCGCACCCTGGAGGGCCGGCCCGCCGCCGAGCTGGTGCCCGCCGCCGAACGCGTCCTGCGCCTCGGCGACGGCCCCCGGGGCGGCTGGGGAGCACTCGGCGCCTCCCTCACCCTGTACCTGGCGGACGAGACAGACCCCGTCCTCGCCGCGCTGAGCACGCTCCTCGCCCAGGCCCAGGCCCGCGGCGAGGCCTGGCAGTGCGCCCTCGTCTCCACCACCCGCGCCCAGCTGCACCTGTGGGCCGGGAACGTCACCCAGGCCCTGTCCGACGCGCAGTTCGCCCACGACCTGTTCGACCGGGAGCTGCGGATGCCGACCTCGGTCTCCCCGCAGTGCGCCCTCGCCGCCGTCCATGTGCGGCGCGGCGAACCGGAGAAGGCACGCCGGCTCCTGGACGGGATCCAGCGGCCCCGGCTGGAGCAGTTCACCCTCGAGTACCACACCTACCTGATGACCCGCGCCCGCACTCGGGAAGCCCTGGGCGATCTCGAAGGCGCGCTGGACGACCTGCTGCGCTGCGGCGCCAGTCTCGCCGCGGCCGGCATCGGCAACCCCGTGCTGGCGCCTTGGTGGTTCGACGCCGCCCAGCTGCTGGCCCGGCTCGGCCGCGAGCACGAGGGGCACGCCGTCGTCGAGCGCGTCGCGGCGCCGGTCGACCGGTGGGGGACCGTCCGGGCGCGCGGCATGCTGGCCCTGGCGCGCGGTGTCCTCACCCCGGGCGACACCGGACTCGGCCACCTGACCGAGGCCGCCGACCTGCTGGGCAGAAGCCCCGCCCGACTGGAGCACGCCCGCGCCGAATACCTCCTCGGCCGACGCCTGTTCGACCGCGGCGACGCCCAGGGCGCCCGGACCCGGCTGCACCGCTCCATCGACGCGGCGGTCCTGTGCGGGGACAGACTGCTGCTCGACGAGGTGCGGCCGGTCCTCGCCGCCGCGCGCGGCCGGCTGCGGCGCGGCACCACCTCGCCCGCCGAGTCCCTCAGCGGCGGCGAGCGTCAGGTGGCCGAGCGCGCCGCCGCGGGAGCCACCAACCGGGAGATCGCGGAGGCTCTGTTCCTCACCCAGCGCACCGTCGAGTTCCACCTGACCAGCGTCTACCGCAAACTCGGCATCAGGGGCCGCCACCAGATCGCGGCAGCCCTCACCGACACCCGCACCGACGGCTGAACGACCGCCGGCGCCACATCCGTCGGGTCCGCGGCGAGCGGCAAGAGCGCGGAAATCCCGTTGCTCGAGCTGCTGCGACGCGGGAAACACGCGGTGGGTGCCGTCCGGGCCGGCCTGGGCGACAGGGTGTACGAGGGCGCCACGGCCGCGCGAGCTTCGAGGCGGCACAGGCCCGGCCCGCGTGCCCGCAGCACCCGTGGATTCCGGCGTCCAAGCCTGTTGTGATCTTCACATCTGGGATGCGGCTCCGCGGCGAGGCGTGCGTGCAGGCAGCGGGGCGGCCGGAGCGCGGGAGGAGATCCGTCACCTGCCGGTGTGCCGGGCCGCCGCCGGTAGTTCCACCGAGATGCGGATCCCGCCTGCGGCGCGCGGCGTGAGAGTGAGCGTTCCGTCGTGCGCATGGGCGATGGTGTTGACGATGGCCAGGCCGAGGCCGATGCCCGCATGGTCGGTGCGAACGCGCTCGGTGCCGCGGTGGAATGGTTCGGTGAGTGTCGAGACCAGCTCCGGGCCGAGTATCTCGCCGGTGTTCTCGACGGTGAGGACCGCCGTTCCGGGGCGGACGCCGGTGCTGACCCACACGGTGCCCCCCTCAGGCAGGTTGTGGACGATCGCGTTGTGCACGAGGTTCGTGGTCAGCTGCAGCAGGAGCGCTTGCGATCCGACCGTGGGAGTGGCGTCGCCGCAGGTCTCGATGGTGACGCCGTGCCTTTCCGCTAGCGGGAGGAGTGTTTCGGTGGCTTCTTCCGCCATGAGGGACAGGTCGACGTCTTCTCGGGCGAAGGCCCGCTGGTCGGCGCGGCTCAGCAGGAGCAGCGCGTCGGTGAGGGCGATCGCTCGGGCGTTGACGGCGTGCAGGCGGTCGACGAGTTCGCCGGTGGCGCGGCTCGGATCGGTGCGGGCCACATCGAGAAGTGTCTTCGAGATCGCCAGCGGCGTGCGCAGCTCGTGAGAGGCGTTGGCTGCGAATCTCTGCTGTTCGGCGACGTGTGCTTCGAGACGGGCGAGCATCGTGTCGACGGCGTCGGCGAGTTCGCGGAACTCGTCCTTGCGGCCGGGTAGCCGGATTCGGTGCGAGAGTGCTCCGGTCGTGGCCGCGCGTGTGGCGTCCGTGATGCGGGTCAGGGGGGCGAGCATGCGCCCGGCCAGGATCCACCCTCCCAGGAGACCGAAGACCAGCAGAAAAGCCAGTACCGCGGCTGCCCTCGGAGCGAAAACCCCCTGGAGGGCGGACCGGACGGGAAAGACTCCGTTCGTGAGTCTGTCATCGGGGTCGATCAGCATCGCACGGTCGGGGACATAACGCAGGAGGAACGCCCACACCGCTGCGAGCAGCAGGACGCCGGCCAGCATGAGGAACCCGGCGTAGCTGAGGGTGAGTTTGAGGCGAACGCTCAGACCCGGCGCTCTATCCACGGTCCGGTCCCTCGTCTCCGGCCTGCGGCTGGGTGTCGATGCGGTAGCCGGCGCCTGGCACGGTGGCGATGACCCAGGGTTCGCCGAGACGCTTGCGCAGTGCCGAAACGGTGATGCGCACGGCGTTGGTGAACGGGTCGGCGTTCTCGTCCCACGCGCGTTCCAGGAGTTCCTCGGCGCTGACGACACCGCCTTCGGCGGCGACAAGCACTTCGAGTACGGCGAACTGCTTCCGGGTGAGCCCGACGTAGCGGCCGTCCCGGTGGACCTCGCGGCGGAACGGGTCCAGCCGCAGTCCTGCGATCTCCCGCACGGGCGGCCTGTTGTGGGCACGTCTGCGGTCGAGTGCTCTGAGTCTGAGCGCGAGTTCCTGAAGTTCGAAAGGCTTGGTGAGATAGTCGTCGGCGCCGAGTCCAAAACCGGAGGCCTTGTCGTCGAGACGGTCGGCCGCTGTGAGCATGAGGATCGGCATGCCGCTTCCCGACGCGACGATGTGTTTGGCGATCTCATCACCGGAAGGCCCGGGAATGTCACGGTCGAGGACGGCGATGTCGTAGATGTTGACGCTCAGCAGTTCCAGAGCGGTGTCACCGTCACCTGCGATGTCGGCCGCGATCGCCTCCAGGCGCAGGCCGTCGCGGATCGCTTCCGCCATATAGGGTTCGTCCTCGACAATCAACACGCGCATGTATTTGATGCTACAAGCCGGCACATATCGTCGGCGTATCGGAAAACGCGTACTCGGCGGCAACGCCGCGCTTCCTTGACCGGCGGCAAGCGCCGGCCCGCACCATCAGCACGCACAACGACCCACCGGATTCGCCGGCCGCTTGCCGTCGGCCTCACGGCGGTCGTGGCAGTGATCACCACAGCCCGAGTCTCCGAGGGCGCGACGCCCTCGGTCGCCCCGCCGTCCGCCGCATCCTCCCCTCACCCCGCGCCTTCCCCGGCCCTCCGTGTCGTCGCCGGCCGCATCGCCGTCGTACATTGCGCCGTGAACAGCGTGGTGGGCTCCGAGAGCACAGTGGGGGACTCGGCAAGGCCGACGGTGTCGTCCCCGAGGGTGTGCCGGTCCAAGACGGCTACACGTGTCCGCGCGGCGAGGCGAAGCAGGAAGCCTCGGCAAGGGCCGGACGACCCAGGCCGTCGTCCCTGGACTTTGGGCAGGGGAGCACGCCAAAGTGTCTGCCGTCAGTACAGGCGACAGTACTTGTGAGGTATTCGCGAACATGCCGGCCGAAACGCTGGAGTTTCAGGTAGAGGCCCGTCAGCTGCTGCAGCTGATGATCCACTCGGTCTACTCGAACAAGGACGTCTTCCTGCGGGAGCTCGTCTCCAACGCCTCCGACGCGCTGGACAAGCTGCGTCTGGAGAAGCTGCGGGACGACACGCTGGACGCCGATGTGTCCGACCTGCACATCGAGATCGACATCGACAAGGACGCCCGCACCCTCACCGTGCGGGACAACGGCATCGGGATGTCGTACGACGAGGTCGGGCAGCTCATCGGCACGATCGCCAACTCCGGCACCGCACAGTTCCTGAAGGAGCTGAGGGAGGCCAAGGACGCCGCCGGGGAGGAGGGGCTCATCGGCCAGTTCGGCGTCGGGTTCTACTCCGGATTCATGGTGGCGGACGAGGTCACCCTCGTGACCCGGCGGGCCGGCGAGAGCAGGGGCACCCGCTGGACCTCGCGCGGCGAGGACACGTACACGCTGGAGCCGGTCGACGACGCGCCGCAGGGCACCTCGGTCACCCTCCACCTCAAGCCCGCCGACCCCGAGAACCAGCTCCACGACTACACCTCCCCCTGGAAGATCAGAGAGATCGTCAAGCGGTACTCGGACTTCATCACCTGGCCCGTCCGGATGGTGCCCGAAGCCTCCGGGGACGGGGACGAGGCGCCCGAGCCCGAGACGCTCAACTCGATGAAGGCGCTGTGGGCGCGGTCGCGCGACGAGGTGTCCGACGACGAGTACCACGAGCTGTACAAGCACATCGCGCATGACTGGCGTGATCCGCTGGAGACGATCCGGCTGCAGGCGGAGGGCACCTTCGAGTTCCAGGCCCTGCTGTTCGTCCCCGCACACGCCCCCTACGACCTGTTCACGCGGGACTTCAAGCGCGGTGTGCAGCTGTACGTCAAGCGGGTGTTCATCATGGACGACTGCGAGGCGCTGCTGCCGCCGTACCTCCGCTTCGTCAAGGGCGTCGTCGACGCGGCCGACCTCTCGCTCAACGTGTCCCGCGAGATCCTCCAGCAGGACCGCCACATCGAGATGATGCGGCGACGGCTGACGAAGAAGGTCCTGTCCACGGTCAAGGAGATGATGACCAGGGACCCGGAGCGGTACGCCACGTTCTGGCGGGAGTTCGGCACCGTCCTGAAGGAGGGCCTGGTCACCGACCCGGAGAACCGGGACGCCATCCTCGCCCTCGCCTCCTTCGCGAGCACGCACCACGACACCGAGCCGACCACGCTGGGGGGTTACGTGGAGCGGATGAAGGACGGTCAGGACGACGTCTACTACCTCACCGGCGAGTCCCGGCAGAGCATCGAGAACTCCCCGCACATGGAGGCGTTCCGTGACCGGGGCATCGAGGTGCTGCTGCTCACCGATGCCGTCGACGAGGTGTGGACCGACGCGGTCGGCGAGTACGAGGGCAAGAAACTGCGGTCCGTCGCCAAGGGGCAGATCGACCTCGACACCCAGGACGACGACACCACGGCCGACGAGGCGCGGGAGAAGCAGACGGAGGAGTACGCCGGGCTGCTCGGCTGGATGAAGGAGCAACTGGAGGAGGACATCAAGGAGGTGCGTCTGTCCTCCCGCCTCACCGTCTCCCCGGCCTGCGTCGTCTCCGACGCGAGCGACCTGACACCGGCGCTGGAGGACATGTACCGGGCGATGGGCCAGGAGGTGCCCCGCGCCCGGCGGATCCTGGAGCTCAACCCGGACCACCAGTTGGTGAAGGGCCTCAACCAGGCGTACAAGGAGCAGGAGGACCGCACGGAGCTCACCGGGACGGCGGAACTCCTGCACGGCCTGGCGGTGCTCGCCGAGGGCGGCCGGCCGAAGGACCCCGCCCGCTTCGTGAAGCTGATGGCGGACCGCCTGGAACGCGCGCTGTAGCGCGGCATCGCCGGTCGACCGCCGGCCTGTCCCGGAGCAGGGGGCAGGCCGCCGGTCGGCCCGGCCGTCGTCTGCACGACGACCGCGAAGCCCACGGCGCTGTCCACGCACCTCCCACGGGGTCGCTGGACAATCACGGCGACTCATCTAGACTTTCCATCCAAAGGTGGACAACTGATCCAAGGTACTTCTCGGAGGGCCCCAGTGGACGACGAGCACCTCATCCGCGAGGCCGAGAAGATCGCCGTGGCGCTGGGGCGCATGTTCCCGGGGTTGTGCGAGGTGGTGTTGCACGACCTGCGGAACCCGGACCACGCGATCCGGGTCATCGAGAACAACCTCTCCGGCCGACAGGTCGGTGACTCCACCACGGAACTGGGCCTGGCCCGCATCGAGGACCCCGGTTACCCGAGCGTCCTCCAGAACTACCCCAACCGCTTCCCGGACGGCCGCCCGGCGAAGAGCACGTCCATCGGCATCAGGAACGCCGCGGGGGAGTACATCGCCGCCCTCTGCCTGAACCTCGACGTGTCCGTGCTGTCACCGGTCACCCGCACCTTGGCCAACCTGGTGGCCACGGACACCGGGCCCCGCGAGCAGCCCCTGGAGACCCTGCGGGACCGCACCGCGCGCGAACTGCGCCAGGCGGTGGAGGCCCACGCCGCGAAGCTCGCCGCGACACCCCGGTCGTTGAGCCGGAAGGACAAGAAGGCGCTCGTTCGGCAGTTGCAGCGCGACGGCTACTTCGACTCCCGCGACGCCGCCAAGACCATCGCGGACCTGCTGGGAGTGTCCCGGGCGACGGTCTACAACTACGCGAAGCATCCTTGACGCCGTCTGCTCCGCAAAAAGCCCGACGACGCTCTGCCACCGGTGGAACGACGTCCTGGAGCCGTCACGGCGGGCGCGGCGGCACCCGCCGCCAGGCACCCCCGAACCGGCCGCGCGGCCTGTCCTGCTGCTGTCCGTGGACGGTCTGCACCGGTCCGAACTCGCCCGACACGTCGCCCGCCGCCTCTGCTCCGCGCTCCTGCCGGCCGGCACGACGACGCGGTGCGCGCCGCACAGACCCGGCGCTCCCCGCGCGCTGATCCCCGCGCCCTCGTGCGGCTGCTCCGGTCGGCGTAGCCCTTGTTACCCACTTTCGAGTGGGCGCACGAGAGGCCGGTGGGTGGCGGGAGCTGGCGATTGGTTGCCTCAGGCTCGCGTTTCCAAGGAAAACTCTGCCGATACG
This sequence comes from Streptomyces sp. NTD91, assembly GCF_059510455.1. Classification (NCBI taxonomy): domain Bacteria; kingdom Bacillati; phylum Actinomycetota; class Actinomycetes; order Kitasatosporales; family Streptomycetaceae; genus Streptomyces; species Streptomyces sp. NTD91. The sequence goes on along the minus strand of NZ_JCAJZW010000042.1, from coordinate 58,450 downwards.
GCGTCAAATCAGCGCCTTCATGAGTTAAATGAACATTGCATGCGAGAGTTATGGAATGTTGCAGGATCCGTAATGGCATGCGCGTTTTCCTCACAAAACCGGACGTAGCTTGCAGGGTGTGGCTGTGCGGCCGACCGGCCGCTGACTCGCGCATCTCGCGAAGGGGGACCTAGTGTCCGTTTCTTCTTCCGTCCGCCGTATGACCGCAGCCGCCGCCGTGGCCGCCGCCATGGTGGGCGCCACGGCCCTCCCGGCCGCCGCTGCCGGTCACCTGCCGGGCCGTATGCATCGCGAAGGAGTGTTCATCAGCGGTGTGCAGCACGCCTGGCTCATCCGCGACGACCGTTCCAACCGCGCGCTGAACAGCCAGTGGGTGGACATCACGAACGACTCCCGCCGGGCGCTGAACCTGGACGGCTGGACGCTGTCCGACCGGGACGGCCACACCTACACCTTCCACCACGTGCTGCTCCGGGGCCGGGCCACGGTCCGCGTGCACACCGGCGTCGGCCGGGACACCAGGACCGACCTGTACCAGGACCGCCACGCGCGCGTGTGGGACGTGAACGCCGACACCGCGGTCCTGCGCAACGACCGTGGCCGCCTCGTCGACACCGTCTCCTGGGGCCGCAGCCACCGCCGGATCGACCGGCACGACACCGGCTACCGCCACGAGGGAGCCGGTCACCTCCACCAGGGCGACCACGTGCGCGGCCGGCACCACTGAACTCCCGTGCGGTGATGCACCGCACCGACAGCAGGGAGTCAGCCCCGGGCGGCGTCCTCGCCGGCCGGGGCTGTCCCTTGTCCGGAGCCGCCGCACGCACCGGAGGGGCCCGGCCCCGGCGCCCGCACCGGACCTTCCGCGGCGGCCGGCATCCCGCAGCGAGCCGTCTTCGGGCGAGCCCGCGCCCATCCGTACGGGCCGTGGCGGCGCGCCCCGGGCCATGTCCGGACCGGATGCGTGGGCACGGCCGTACGTCCACCCGTCCCCCTCGGCCCCCCTGATTCCACCCCGCCGTGCGCCACCCCGATGCCCGCCGTCGGGGCGCCGGGGACTAGCGTCGTCCCCGCACGGATCCGAGCGGGTTCTTCCGTCTCGAGTCGAAGGAGGACGATCTGCATGGGTGGTCACGCGATGACCGGACTGTCGGCCGGCGGGCTCCCTGAGCTGACCGTGGGGCGTCTGCTGTCCACGTGGCAGCTGGACGTCCCCGCGCTGCTGCTGGTCGTCGCCCTCGGCGCGCTCTACGGCTGGGGCGTCGCGCGACTGCGCCGGCGGGGCATGCCCTGGCCGCCGGTCCGGGTGATCGCGTTCGCGCTGCTCGGACTCGGCGCGCTGGTGGTGGCCACGATGTCCGCCCTGGCCGTCTACGACCACGTGCTGTTCTGGCCTGCCGCCGTGCAGAACATCCTCCTCGACCTCGTCGCACCCCTGGGCCTGGCCCTCGGCGACCCGCTGCGGCTCGCCGTCGAGGCGCTGCCGGAGGGCGCCGGCGCGCGCGTGCGCCGGGCCATGACCGGACGCCTGGTCCGCGTGCTGACGTTCCCCCTGGTCAGTACGGCCCTGGTGCTCGGCACCGAGCTGACGGTGTACTTCACGCCGTACTTCGAGACCGCCCTGCGGGTGGGCTGGCTGCACGAGCTGATGTATCTGCACCTGCTCGTGGCCGGCTCCCTGTTCGTCGTGCCGGTGCTGACCCACGAGAAGACGCTGCCCGCCTGGTGCACCCACCCGGTGCGGGCGGCGCTGGTGTTCGTGGACGGCGTCGTCGACGCGGTGCCCGGGGTGGTGGTGATGACGCACGGCACGCTGATCGCGGGCGACTGGTACCTGCACCACGCGCCGGCCTGGTCCCCGGACGTCCAGCACGACCAGCAGATCGGCGGCGGCGCCATGCTGAGCATCGCCGAACTGGTCGCCCTGCCCTTCCTGCTCGCGCTGCTGTACCAGTGGGCGCGCGCGGAGCGGGCGCAGACCGCCGCCCTCGACCGCCGCCTCGACGCGGAACTCGCCGCCGCCGCGCCGCCCGCCTCGCAGCACGGCCGGGCGCCCGCTCCCGAACGGGTACGGCCCTGGTGGGAGACCGAACAGAACGAGGTGGCCGCCCGGATCCGGAGCCAGCACCGCGAGGAGTGAGCGGCGCGATCCCGGGAGAGGGGGCAGCCGGAGCGCTCGGTCCCGGCGAGGGGACAGCCGTCGGGCACTCCATGATCGAGTGCGGACCGTCAGGCACCCGCCGAACGGTCGGCGCCCTACGGTCACCGCATGAACACCGCAGCGAGCCGGGCCGGCGGCAACGCCGGCCACCTCACCATCACTCCGAGCATCCTCTATTTCGGCACCCCCGTCGTCCTGCTGACCACCGAGAACGCCGACGGCACCTTCAACCTGGCGCCGATCTCCTCGGCCTGGGCCCTCGGGCAGGTGGTGGTGCTGGGGCTCGGCGGCCAGGGGCAGACCGGCGCGAATCTGACGGCACGGCCGGAGCTGGTCATCAGTCTGCCCGAGCCCGGGCACTGGGCGGCCGTCGAGCGCCTGGGCGAGCTGACCGGCCGGCCCGAGGCGTCCGGGCGCGGACCCCGCCGGGCCCGTTACGAGCCGGACAAGTTCGCCGCGGCCGGATTCCACGCGCAGGCCTCGCACACCGTCCGCCCGCCACGGGTGGCCGAATGCCCGATCCAGCTGGAGGCGCGGGCCGCGCGGGTGGGGACCGACGCCGCCGGGGACTTCCTGATCGTCGAGGCCCGGGTGCTGAAGGTGCACGCCGAGCCCCGCCTGGTCGTCCCCGGAACCCAGCACGTCGAGCCGGCGGCCTGGAGCCCGCTGATCTACAACTTCCGGCACTACTTCGGACTCGGTTGCGAACTCGGCCACAGCGGCATCTCGGAAACCGCGGGGAAGAGAGCCGCGGCGGTCCTGCCCTGATCGCCATGGCCGGTCCGTCCGCACTCCGCAGGGGTAGAGTATTCATCGAACGATGAATTGCTGGTCTCCCGAAGGGCGGAACTGCCATGGAGAAGACCACCTGCTGCGTCGTGGGCGGCGGCCCCGCGGGCATGGTGCTCGCCCTGCTGCTGGCCCGGACCGGTGTCCCCGTGACCGTGCTGGAGAAGCACGGCGACTTCCTGCGCGACTTCCGCGGCGACACCGTCCACCCCTCCACCCTGGCGCTGCTGGACGATCTCGGCCTGGGCGAGCGCTTCGCCCGGCTGCCCCAGCGCCGGGTGCGCACCGTCCAGTTGCCCGTCGGAGCCGACGGCTCGACCGTCACGGTCGGCGACCTCACCGTCCTGCGCGGCCCCTACGACTATGTGGCGATGGTGCCCCAGTGGGACCTGCTGGACCTGCTCGCCGACGAGGCCCGGCGTGAGCCGTCCTTCGACCTGCGGATGAACACGGAGGCGACCGGCCTCCTCGTCGAGTCCGGGCGCGTGACGGGCGTGCGCTACCGCACCGCCGACGGCCACACGGGCGAGCTGCGCGCCCTGCTGACCGTCGCCTGCGACGGCCGCGGATCGCTGGCCCGATCCCGCCCGGAACTCGGCCTGCGCCGCTTCGGCTGTCCGATGGACGCCTGGTGGTTCCGGCTGCCCCGCCGCGACAGCGACCCGCAGGGCCTCTACGGCGGCGTCGGCGACGGCTTCCTGACCGCGATGATCGACCGCGGCGACTACTGGCAGTGCGCCGGGCTCATCCCCAAGGGCACCGACAGCCGACGGCGTGCTGCCGGCCTCCACCGCTTCCTGGCCGACTTCGCGGCGGCGGTGCCCTTTGTCGCCGACCGTGTGCACACCGTGCGCTCGTGGGACGAGGTCAAGCTCCTCGACGTACGCCTGGACCGCCTGCGCCGCTGGTACCGCCCCGGACTGCTGTGCATCGGTGATGCCGCGCACGCCATGTCCCCGGTCTTCGGGATCGGCATCAACCTGGCGGTCCAGGACGCCGTGGCCGCCGCCCGCTACCTCGTCGAACCGCTGCACCGGGGGCGGGTCCGGCCACGCGACCTGCGCCGTCTGCAGCGCCGCCGCCGTCCCGCCACGGTCGCCACGCAGACCCTCCAGCGGGTGGCGCACGCCCGCTTCGTCGCCCCCGTCCTGCAGGGCCGGCCGGCGCTGGGCCGTGCGGACAGGGCCCAGCGCCTGGCGCGCCTGGTCGCCGGGTCACGGTGGCTGCGCCGGCTGCCCGCGTACTTCATCGCCTACGGCGCGCTGCGCGAACGCGCACCCGAGGCGGCCGTCCGCCGACTGCCCTCACGAGCAGGCATCCCCCGATGACGGGCAGCGGCGGGCAGGTGTCGCCCGGAAGGTGCGGAGACGGCGGGGACGGGCGAGGACACCGCCGGTCGAGCAGCACCGCACCCGGTGGGACAGCCGGCGCATCCGCGGCGCCACCGCTCTGCAGGAGCAGGCGGCCGGGCGGGTAGGGCAGGCGGGCCCGTCCCGGATCGAGGCCGTTGTCGCCGCCGTGCACTGCGAGGCACCCGGCTGGAGGGAGACCGACCGGCCACGACTCCTGCCTCTGTACGATCTGTTGCCCGCCGTCGGAGCCTCACCTGCGGTGCGCCGCGACCGGGCCGTCGTGCTCAGCCCCAACGACGGTCCGGCCGCCACCCCGGCCCGGGTCGACGCTCCCGGGGGACCGTCCGGACGGCTACCACCTGTTCCACGCGACCCGCGACCCGCTCCCGCGCGCCCGGCCGCGACGAGGAGGCCGCCGAGGCCGGCCGGCAGGCCCTGCGCCTCACGCCGCGACCCCGCGACTCTCCCTGCTCACCGCGCGCCCGAGGCCGTCGAGGTGGAACGGCGAGTTCGGACAGAGGCGACATCACCTGCCGGTCGGGCAGTCCGTGGCGGCTGCCCTCATCGCGGCCCCCGCCGTGGCCGTTCCGTCATCCCAGCGGCACGGTGACCTCGCTCGTGCCCTCGGCGCTCGCCCCACCCACGACGCGCACGGTGAAGGGCCGGTCGGTACCGTCCGCGGTGACGTGCAGGAAGCTGCCCTCCCGGTGGACGTGGAACACGGCGGCCGGCGCGCCCGTCGGGTCGGGCACGGTGACACGGTCGGTGTGGCCGGCCGAGGCCGACGGGTGGACGAGCAGCGTGGGACGGTCCAGCCAGTCGCCGTCGGGCCGGCTGTCGTCCGCGGCCAGCGGCAGCACGGCACCCTCGCGGACGTACAGCGGAAGGCTGTCGTAGTCATGCCGTTCGGTCCGCCACGCCGGGCCGGAGACCTGCTCGCCGGAGAGGAGATGCGTCCAGGTGCCCTCGGGGAGGTAGACCTCCACCTCGCCGTCCTCGCTGAACACCGGAGCCACCAGCAGGTCGCGGCCGAGCATGTACTGGCGGTCGAGCGTGCGGCAGGCCGGGTCATGCGGAAACTCCAGGAGCATGGGCCGCATCAGCGGGATGCCGGTGTGGCGGGCCTCGACGGCGACGCCGTACAGGTACGGCATGAGACGGTGCTTGAGCCGGGTGAACCGCCGGGCCACGGCGACGGCTTCCTCGCCGAACTCCCACGGCACCCGGTAGGACGACGAACCGTGCAGCCGGCTGTGGGAGGACAGCAGGCCGAAGGCCAGCCAGCGCTTGAAGACCGCCGCCTCGGGTGTGCCCTCGAACCCGCCGATGTCATGGCTCCAGAAGCCGAAGCCGCTCAGGGACAGGGACAGGCCGCCCCTGAGCGACTCCGCCATGGCCTCGAAGGACGACCAGCAGTCACCGCCCCAGTGCACGGGGTACTGCTGGCCGCCCGCGGTCGCGGAGCGGGCGAAGAGAACGGCCTCGCCCTGTCCGCGCTCCTTTTCGAGGAGTTCGAAGACGGTCTGGTTGTACAGGTGGGTGTAGTAGTTGTGCATCCGCTGCGGGTCGGAGCCGTCGTGCCAGACGACGTCGGTCGGGATGCGCTCGCCGAAGTCGGTCTTGAAACAGTCCACGCCCTGGTCCAGCAGCGGCCGCAGCTTCGACTGGAACCAGGCGCGGGCGTCGGGGCTGGTGAAGTCGACCAGCCCCATGCCCGCCTGCCACAGGTCCCACTGCCACACGTCGCCGCTCGGCCGGCACACCAGGTGACCGAGCGCCGCGGCCTCCTCGAACAGCGGGGATTTCTGCGCGATGTAGGGGTTGATCCAGGCGCTGACGCGCAGCCCCTTGGCCTTCAACCGGGCGAGCATCCCCTCGGGGTCGGGGAAGACCTCGGGGTCCCACTCGAAGTCGCACCACTGGTACTCGCGCATCCAGAAGCAGTCGAAGTGGAAGACGGACAGCGGGATGCCGCGCTCGGCCATGCCGTCCACGAACGACATCACCGTCGCCTCGTCGTAGTCCGTGGTGAAGGACGTGGTCAGCCACAGCCCGAAGGACCACGCCGGCGGGAGCGCCGGACGGCCGGTGAGAGCGGTGTAGCGGGTGAGGACCTCCTTCGGGGTGGGCCCGGCGACGACGTAGTACTCCAGTGTCTGGTCCTCGACGCTGAACTGCACCTGCCCGACCGACTCGGAGCCGACCTCGAAGGAGACCTTGCCGGGATGGTTGACGAAGACACCGTAGCCGCGCGACGACAGGTAGAACGGCACGTTCTTGTAGGCCTGTTCGCTGCTGGTGCCGCCGTCCGCCTGCCAGACGTCGACGACCTGGCCGTTCTTGACGAACGGCGTGAAGCGTTCGCCCAGCCCGTAGATCTGCTCGCCGACGCCGAGCCCTAGCTGGGCGAGGACGTGATGTGCGCCGTCGTCCGTGGTGGCGAAGGCGGTGCCCTTGCGGTCCGCGCGGGTCAGCTCGCGTCCGTCCGCACCGTGGAAGGTCAGGGACCACGGAGCGGCACGGTCCAGGCGCAGGGTGAGCGGGCCGCTGACCAGCTCGGTGACGGTGCCCTGCCGGCGGACCTCGCCCGCCCCTTCGGATTCGGCCGCGAGCACGAAGTCCGGTCCTGGGCGCCTCTTGCCGGTGTGATGGGCGACGCGGACACCGATGACCCCCTCGGCGGGCGAGAAGCAGTCGACGGTGATCAGCGGCGCGTTGAGCGTGTCCCCTCTGCGCGTCACTTTCTGCACCGCGACGTAGGCGGTGAAGCGCTTCGATTCTACGCGCAGGTCACGCGTCTCGGTGGCATACGCCATGTGGACGCCGTCGCGGATGCGCCAGAACCCGTTGGTGAACTTCATGGTCTTCCTCGAGGGAGCGGGGGTGGTCGGCGATGACTGGAAGAGGTTGTCGCCCGGCGACCCGATCGTACCCGGGACACGGAGTGCCACCTTGCTCATCACTGCGCGTAGATATGCTCTGAACAGTGCAGATTTTGAATTAGGTACGAGGTGGGCCCGCGGGGCGTGCAGAAACGGACATGCGGATGGGGCTAGCGCGGCATCGAGGATTGACGTATTAGTCATCTCGACAAACAAATCCTCGGGCCGAGGGTGCCGATCGTGTCGACAGCAAGGGCCGCACAATGTTGAAGCGCTTCAACAAAACTCCCGAAGAGAGGTTCATCCTCGGACTCCGCACCGTCGGGTGCCGGACCCGCGGACGCCCCCGCCGGGCACTTGCACCACTCGCCGCCGTCTCCGTCCTGGTCGCCGGGGCGGGCCTGACCGGATGCGGTCAGCAGCGCGACAGCCACGTGTTCACCGTGCTGAACTCCTCGACCGACGAGACCTACCACCGCTGGGACGCCGAGGCGATGGCCCGCTGCGGCTCACGGCTCGGCATCACCATCGAGCAGCAGAGCGTCCCCGCCGCGCAGGTGATGACGAAGGCACTGCGCATGGCGTCGTCGAAGTCGCTGCCGGACATCGTGCAGTTCGACGCCTCCGAGATGCCGACGTTCGCCGACGCCGGCGGGCTCATCGACCTCGGGACCCTGGGGCTGAGCACCCGCGACATCCCCCAGGGCATCGTCGCCTTCGGCTCGTACAAGGGGACGTACTACGGCGCCGCCCGCTCCGTGAACACGCTCGCGTTGTTCTACAACAAGGACATCCTTGCCAAGGCGGGCCTGAAGGTTCCGGCCACCTGGAACGAACTACGCAGTACTGCACGGCAGTTGACCCATGGCAGGCAGTACGGTCTGGCGCTGAGCGCGGGCGGCGCGGAGGACGGTGTCTTCCAGTTCACACCGTTCATGTGGTCCAACGGCGGCGACGAGAGGCGGCTCGACGGACCGCGCGTCGTCGAGGCCCTGGACTTCTGGAAGAGCCTGCTGAAGGACGGCTCGCTGTCGAAGTCGACGGTCAGCTGGACGCAGGCGGACGTCAACGACCAGTTCATGGCGGGCAACGCCGCCATGATGATCAACGGTCCCTGGCAGGTCGAGACGCTCGACACCAAGAAGTCCCTGCACTGGGGCATCGCCCGGATCCCGGTGCCGAAGGCCGGGGACAAGTCCGTGGGCCCCCTGGGCGGTGCCGTGCTCACGGTGCCGAACACCGGGGACCGGACGCGGGAGCGGATGGCCGGGCGGATCGTCGGCTGCCTGTCGAGCGAGAAGGAGCAGCTGACCTACGCGCTCAACAGCTGGATGGTCCCCGCCGACGAGAAGGCCGCAGCGGTGTGGCGCAAGCGTGTGCCCGAACTGGACGCGCTCGCCGACCAGGTGGCCGCGGCTCGCTCCCGTACGGCCGAACTCGGCGCCGGCTGGTCGAGCGTGTCGCTCGCCCTGCAGAGCGCCTTCCAGTCGGCCCTGACCGGCGAGTCGAGCAAGGCCGCCCTGACGCGTGCCCAGCAGCGGGCCACGAGCGGGAACTGAGGTAAGCGCACATGACCACGTCCACCGTCACCGTCCCGGCACCCTCCACGGCCCGGCCGCCGACCGGCACCCCGGATCGGGGCCGGGTCCGGCTGCGCAGCCGCCTCGCGCAGTGGGGGTTCGTCGCCCCCGCCGTCGTCTTCATGCTGCTGTTCTTCGGCTACCCGCTCGTCCGCAACGTCGTGATGAGCTTCCAGCACTACACGCCGAAGACCTTCTTCACCAAAGAGGCCCCGTTCAACGGCGTCGACAACTGGTCGAAGGTCTTCCAGGACGCCCTGTTCGGCAAGGCGCTGCGGCACACCCTGCTGTTCACCGCCGGCTCCCTGCTCGGGCAGTTCTGCATCGGCCTCGCGCTCGCCGTGTTCTTCAACCGGAGGTTCCCCCTGGGCGGCGTCCTGCGCTCGCTGATCCTGCTGCCCTGGCTGGTGCCCATGGTGGTGTCCGGCGTCGTCTGGCGGCGCATCCTCGACCAGGACAGCGGCGTGCTGAACTCGTTCCTCGGCACCCTGGGCCTCGGCGGCCACACCCCGTGGCTGACCAGCCCGGGCATGGCCCTGCTGTCGGCGGTCCTGGTCAACATCTGGATCGGCATCCCCTTCAACACGGTCATCCTCTACGGCGGCCTGCAGGAGATCCCCGAGGAGCTGTACGAGGCGGCCTCCCTCGACGGCGCCTCCGCCTGGCGGACCTTCCGCTCCGTCACCCTGCCCATGCTCAGGCCCGTGATCACGGTCGTCCTGGTGCTCGGCTTCATGTCGACCGTGAAGATCCTCGACCTGGTCCTCGCCCTCACCGACGGCGGCCCCGCCGACGCCACCCAGACCCTGGGCACGCTCACCTACCAGGAGTCCTTCGTACAGCTGGACTTCGGCGCCGGCGCGGTCGTCGGCAACGTACTCATCCTTGTCTCCGCGGTCTTCGCGGTGTTCTACCTGCGGGCCAACCGCGCCGAGGGGAAGTGACGTCCGTGGCCTCTCCCACACCCACGACATCCCGGCGCCGCTGGGGCTCCACCCTCGCCGGCGTGCTCGTCCTGTGCGTGATGCTGTTCCCGCTCTACTGGATGCTCAACACCGCCCTCCAGCCCGGTGCCGGGCTGCTCCGGGTCGACCCGGTGCCGGGCAGCCTGGACCTGTCCGGCTTCTCCAAGGCCCTCGGCGACCAGGGCGGTCATCTGCTGACCTCGCTGGTCGTCGCGCTCGGCGCGGTCGTCGTCTGCCTGGCGATCGCCGCCCCGGCGGCGTACGGGCTGGCCCGGTTCGGGCTGCGGGGCGCACGGACGCTCGTGTTCGGGACACTGATCACGCAGATGGTGCCGGGCATCGTCATCGCCAACGCGCTCTACAACTCCTACGTCGCGCTGGGCCTGGTCAACTCCTACGCCGGTCTGATGCTGGCGGACGCCTCGCTCGGCATCCCTTTCTCCATCGTGCTCATGCGGTCCTTCATGGTCTCGATCCCCGCCGAGGTGATCGAGGCGGCGCAGCTCGACGGTGCCGGACCGGTGCGGGTGTTCCTGCGGGTGGTGCTGCCGATGAGCCGCAACTCCCTGATCACCTCGGGCCTGTTCGCCTTCCTGTTCGCGTGGAGCGACTTCATGTTCGCCCTCACCCTGAACACCACCGACCACGTCAAGCCGGTCACGCTGGGCATCTACCAGTACATCGGCGCGCACGTCGGTGACTGGGGCTCGGTGATGGCCGCGTCCGTGCTGTCCGCCGTGCCGGCCGCGATCCTGCTCGTCCTCGCCCAGAAGTACATCGCCGCCGGCATCACCGGCGGTTCCGTCAAGTGACCCGTTCCACGCCTCGGATTGGACCTCGGTGCATGAGTGACTTCCCCCGGTTCCCGCCCGGCTTCGTGTTCGGCGCCGCGACCGCCTCCTACCAGATCGAGGGCGCGGCCCGCGAGGACGGCCGCGGGCCGTCGATCTGGGACACCTACAGCCACACCCCCGGTCTCGTGGCCGACGGTGACACCGGTGACGTCGCCTGCGACCACTACCACCGCTATCCGCAGGACGTGACGCTGCTGCGCGAGCTGGGCGTGGGCTCGTACCGGTTCTCGATCGCCTGGCCGCGCGTGCTGCCGGAGGGCACCGGCCCCGTCAACCCCAAGGGGCTCGACTTCTACTCGCGTCTGGTGGACGGCCTGCTCGCGGCCGGCATCGAACCCGCCGCCACCCTGTACCACTGGGATCTGCCGCAGGCCCTCGAGGACCGCGGCGGCTGGCGGGTGCGGGAGACGGCGGAGCGGTTCGCCGAGTACACGGCCGTCGTCGCCGAGCACCTCGCCGACCGCGTGCCGCGCTGGATCACCCTCAACGAACCCTGGTGCAGCGCCTTCCTCGGCTATTCCGTCGGCCGGCACGCCCCGGGCGCCCGGGAGGGCCGGGGAGCCCTGGCCGCCGCCCACCATCTCCTGATCGGCCACGGCCTGGCCGTACGGGCCCTGCGGGAGGCCGGAGCACGCGAGGTGGGCGTCACGCTCAATCTCGACCACAACCTGCCGGCCACCGACTCGCCGGCCGACCTGGCGGCCGTCGTCCGCGCGGACACCCGGCACAACCTGGTGTGGACCGAACCGATTCTGGCGGGCCGCTACCCGGAAACCGAGGAGGAGACCTGGGGCGAACTGATCACCGGCCAGGACTTCCGGCAGGACGGCGACCTCCAGCTGATCGCCCAGCCGCTGGACTTCCTCGGCATCAACTACTACCGCCCGATCGTCGTCGCCGACGCGCCCCACCGCGAGTCCGACCCCGCGCGGCGCGTGGCCACGGACAACCGCTACGAGGAGGTGCGGCTCCCCGGCGTACGACACACAGCCATGGACTGGCCGGTCGCCCCCGCCACCTTCACCGATCTGCTCGTGCGGCTCGAGGAGCGCTACGGCGACGCCCTGCCGCCCGTGCACATCACCGAGAACGGCTCGGCGGAGAACGACGAGGTGAGCCCCGACGGATCGGTCCACGACGCCGACCGGGTGGCCTACCTGCGCGACCATCTCGCGGCACTGCGGGCCGCGCTGGACGTCGGCGTGGACGTCCGCGGCTACTACGTGTGGTCCCTGCTGGACAACTTCGAGTGGGCGTACGGCTACGGCAAGCGCTTCGGGATCGTCCGCGTCGACTACGACACCCAGCGGCGCACGCCGAAGGACAGCTACCACTGGTACAAGGCGGTGATCGCCGCCCAGCGACGCTGACGCGGAACGGGGAAATCCGATGGACGCCGAGCGCACGGCCTGCCTGGCTCGGCACCATCGGTGATCGTGCGGGTGCGAGGGGGTGCCTACAACCGTCTGGTGGCCGCACAGCTCGCCGCCCTGACCGCCGCCCTCACCCTCGTCGCACCGGCCCCGGGCACATCCGGTGCACGGCAACGGCAGCCCGGGCTCACGGAAAGGCGGCGACAGGTCGCGGGCCGTCCTTGTAGGTTGAGGGCGCCGGGGGGACCTCCGCCGGGCGCACAGCGGGGTGAGGGGGCGGGCGTTGGCCGTCGTGCTGTTGGCACTCGGCGGGACCATCTCGGTGCCGGGCGGCGCGCGGGGAGCGCGGCTGAGCGGCGCCGAGATCGCCTCGGCCGTACCCGGCCTGGCGGAGTCGGGTGTCGCTCTGGACGTGCGCGACGTGCACGCCGTACCGAGTGGAAGCCTCACGTTCGCGCAGCTCCTCGACGTCGTCGAGCTCGCGTCGCGGGCCGTGGCGGAGGGCGCGGACGGCGTCGTCGTCACCCAGGGCACCGACACGCTGGAGGAGACCGCCTTCCTGGCCGACCTGGTGTGGCCGCACCCGGCGCCGTTCGTGCTGACCGGCGCGATGCGGCAGCCGGCCATGGCAGGTGCGGACGGGGCTGCGAACGTGCTCGCCGCCGTACGCGTCGCGGCGGCGCGCGAGGCGCGCGGCGCGGGAGCGCTGGTCGTCCTCAACGACGAGGTGCACGCGGCGCGATGGGTGCGCAAGACGCACAGCACGAGCCCCGCGACCTTCGGCTCGCCGAGCGCCGGCCCGCTCGGTCACGTCGTGGAGGGCCGGGTACGGATGCTGCTGGTGGCGCCGCAGCACGAGCCGCTGACGGCGGAGTGGGACCGGGAGCGGCTCGAGGCCGCCCGTGTCGCGCTGCACGTGGTCACCCTGGACGACGACGGAGCGCAGCTCCGGGGGCTTGAGAGCACGCACCGGGGCCTGGTCGTCGCCGGTTTCGGCGTCGGGCACGTACCCGGTGCGCTCGCGCCCCGGCTCGGCGCCCTGGCCGAGCGCATGCCGGTCGTGCTGACCTCGCGCACCGGGAGCGGTTCGGTGTTGCGGCGCACCTACCACGCGCCCGGCTCGGAGACGGATCTGCGCCGCCGCGGGCTGATCGACGGCGGTTTCCTCGACCCGTTCAAGGCCCGGGTCCTGCTCCGGCTCCTGCTGGCCGCGGGTGCCGGGCGCGACGTCATCGCGGAGGCGTTCGCCGTACGGGGCTGAGCCTGCGTGAGGGAGGGGCAGCCGGGCGGCACTCAGCCCCACAGCTCTCGTACCGTACCGGGCGGGGACTCCTTCCGCTCGTGCCCGAGCGGATTCCTCGCGGGCGGCGGCGGACCGGTGACCTCCACACGGGCCGGACGGAGCAGTTGGAGGCCGAGGCGGTAGCCGGGGCGCAGGATCTTCGTGCAGATCAGCCGGTCGGTGCCGGTGCAGGGGTGATGCGTGACCGCCTCGTGCCAGGCCGGGTCGAACGGGTCACCCACCTCCCCGAACACCTCGACTCCCAGGGACCCCAACTGCGTGGCCAGGCTGTCCGCGATGTCCTGCAGGCCCGGTGTCATCGGCTCGTGCGCGCAGGTGCGGTCCACGGCGTCCAGGACGGGCAGCAGGGCACGCAGGACGTTGACCACGGCGATCTCGCGCACGGCCATGCGGTCCCGGCGCACCCGCTTGCGGTAGTTGTCGTACTCGGCCTTCACCCGCTGCAGGTCGGCGGTGCGTTCCTGGAGCAGACGCTGCAGTGGTGCGAGGTCCGGATTCTGCAGCCGGCCCTTGTCCATCGTCAGCCCGCCTCCGGCCTGTCCTTCCTGTCGTCGTCGACGATCTCGGCGTCCACCACGTCCTCGTCGGAGGAGGCGCCCGATTCGGACGACGCGGCCGCGCCGGAGGCCGCCTGGCTCTCCGTGCCGGACCGCTCGTACATCGCCGTGCCGATCTTCTGCGCCGCCTCCGCCGCACGCTCCATGGCCTGCCGGATCGCCGTGGTGTCCGCTCCCTTCAGCTTCTCCTTCAGCTCGGCGAGGGCGCTCTCCGTCTCGTTCCTCGCGTCCGCCGGGATCTTGTCGGGGTTGTCCCTGATGAGCTTCTCGGTGGAGTAGACCAGCTGTTCGGCCTGGTTGCGGGTCTCGGCGGCCTCCCGGCGCCGGCGGTCCTCCTCGGCGTGCTGCTCGGCCTCGCGGACCATGCGGTCGATGTCGTCGCGGGGCAGCGCGGAGCCGCCGGTGACGGTCATCTTCTGTTCCTTGCCGGTGCCGAGGTCCTTGGCGGAGACGTGCATGATCCCGTTGGCGTCGATGTCGAAGGCCACCTCGACCTGCGGCACCCCGCGCGGCGCCGGCGCGATGCCGCTCAGCTCGAACATGCCGAGCTTCTTGTTGTACGCCGCGATCTCCCGCTCGCCCTGATAGACCTGCACGGTCACCGAGGGCTGGTTGTCCTCGGCGGTGGTGAAGATCTCCGAACGGCGGGTCGGGATCGTGGTGTTGCGCTCGATCAGCTTGGTCATGATGCCGCCCTTGGTCTCGATGCCGAGGGACAGCGGGGTGACGTCGAGCAGCAGGACGTCCTTGACCTCGCCCTTGAGGACGCCGGCCTGCAGGCTGGCGCCCACGGCCACGACCTCGTCCGGGTTGACGCCCTTGTGCGGATCCTTGCCGGTCAGCTCCCGCACCAGATCCGTCACCGCGGGCATGCGCGTCGAACCGCCCACCAGGATGACGTGGTCGATGTCCGGCACCTTGATTCCGGCGTCCTTGATCGCGTTGTGGAACGGGCCCTTGCAGCGCTCCAGCAGATCCGCCGTGAGCTGCTGGAACTGGGCACGCGTCAGCTTCTCGTCCAGGTGCAGCGGGCCCTCGGCGGAGGCCGTGATGTAGGGGAGGTTGATGTTCGTCTCCGTCGAGCTCGACAGCTCGACCTTGGCCCGCTCCGCCGCCTCCCGAAGCCGCTGTACGGCCATCTTGTCCTGGGCGAGATCGATGCCGTAGTTGTTCTTGAAGGTTTTGACCAGGTGGTCGACGATGCGCTGGTCCCAGTCGTCACCGCCGAGGTGCGTGTCGCCGTTGGTGGCCTTGACCTCGATGACACCCTCGCCGATCTCCAGCAGCGACACGTCGAAGGTGCCGCCGCCCAGGTCGAAGACGAGGACGGTCTGGTCGTTCTCCTTGTCGAGACCGTACGCCAGTGCCGCGGCCGTCGGCTCGTTGATGATCCGCAGCACGTTCAGGCCGGCGATCTCACCGGCCTCCTTGGTCGCCTGCCGCTGGGCGTCGTCGAAGTACGCGGGCACCGTGATCACGGCGTCGGTGACGTCCTCGCCCAGGTGCGCCTCCGCGTCCCGCTTCAGCTTCTGCAGCACGCGCGCGGAGATCTCCTGCGCGGTGTACCGCTTGCCGTCGATGTCACCGTGATCGGGGAACCGCCAGGTGTGATCGCCCATGTACCGCTTGACCGAGCGCGCGGTGCGCTCCACGTTGGTCACGGCCTGCCGTTTGGCGACCTCGCCGACCAGGACCTCGCCGTTCTTCGCGAACGCCACCACCGAAGGCGTCGTCCGGGCGCCTTCCGCGTTGGTGACCACGGTGGGCTCACCGCCCTCGAGGACCGAGACCACGGAGTTCGTCGTTCCCAGGTCTATACCGACTGGACGCGCCATCGGGACTCACCCTCCTCGTCCGTGCCCTGTCCGCCGATCGGGCCCGCCGAGAACGGCGCGCCCGGGCGGTGACCGGGTACCCCGTCGGCGGCCGACACCTCCATTTTCAGCCACCTGGCCGACCACTGCGAGCTGCCCCTTTTTCGGTTCGGATTGCCTGATGGACCGAGATGAAACGTGAGTGCGGCCTCGTCAAGCCTTGTCCTGGGTCGGCAGGAGCGGAACCGGTCGGGCGAGGTCGACCGACCAGGGGCGGTCTCCTTTCTTGTCCGTTCCGTGTCACGCGCGGCCGGGTCGCCGTGTCGCGGACACCGGGGGAGCGGATGTGAGCGCGGGACGCCGGCGCTTGGCCGTGCCGCTGGTGACGTGGGGGACCTTTGCCGCTGCGTCGGCGGGTCTCTACGCGCTGGTGGGAGTGGCCGCCCTCCACTCTCGCTCCCCCGCGGGCATCACCCCGAGATCGCCGGTGCCACCTCCTCACTGTTCGGTATGGCCCGCTTCGCGTTCGAGGGACCTGCCGCCCCGCTCGGCGCGCGGAGCATCTTGCCGAAGCCGGTGATCTTGAAGCCTTTGCCGGCACCGCTGTGCGGTTCTTCGGCGTAGCGCCGGGGCACCGGAGCGCCACCGACGAGGAGACGACGGCGGCGCCGGCAGCGCCGTCCGCCGAGGGCACTCTCAGCGGCGCCGCGTGCGTCGTGATCGTCCACGCCCTCGGGGTGCCCTTTGCTCCGGGGCAGTGCACCACGCCGTCGCCGCCGGTCGGCCCGTCGGCGCGGACGACGGCCACCTCCTGACCCGCCGGTCATGCGCGGCACGGGTACGCGTGCCCGCCGTGCGACACAGTGGTCCGAAGGCGGCCGCCTCGCGCTGGGCACCATGCACGTCGAGGACGTGACGGACGAGGCCGAGAGCTTCAAGACGACGTATGCCACGCTGGACACCGGTATCGGCCTGATCGACACCGCCGACGTCTGTGGCGGGCCCCTCAGCCGCCCGACGGGGGGGCAGGGCCACCGGCGGACGAGGGCCCGGCCGACGGTGCCCGCATGTGTGCAAGTTGGCCCCCGCTGGTCCACGGACCCGGGACTGGCGGACCGGCGTCGGAGCGACGCTCTCACGGGGTAAACGGAACCTACGCCTCCACCGGACGTGACGGAAGCCCCCCAGGAGTGTGGCCCAGGTCATAGCCCACCGGCTGTCGTGAGGCCGGTGCTCTGCGTGGCGTTCCTCCTACAGCGGCGCCGGGGAGGAGGCGCCCGCGATCAGCAGACGGGCGGTTCCCGTACCGTCCGCCCGCACGCTCCACAGGTCGCTGCTGCCGACCTTGCCGTCGGTGGGCAGCGCATAGGCGACGGTGTGGTCGTCGAGCCAGGTGGCCTGGTCGTCCACGCTGTGGCGTTCGGTCAGCGCCGTCTCACGCAGGGTCCGCAGGTCGAGGACGTACTCGTGCCAGAGAGCGGTGCGGGACAGCACCCGCTTCTTGAAGGCGACGCGGGTGCCGTCGGGGGAGAGCGAGGGACACTCCACGTTCTGGACCAGTGCGGTGACCGTACGCCGGGACAGGGAGCCCCGGACCAGATAGGTGACGTTGGCGGTGTTGAGGGTGGCGTAGAAAGTGTCGTCGTCGGAGGCGAAGGTGACGCCCCAGAAATTGACGTCCGAGGCGTGGTAGGGCGTGCCGTCCTTGACGATGGAGTACGTCTCCAGGCTGGGTGTCAGCCGCATGGTGCGGGTGTCCAGGATCGAGGTCCGCGTGGAGAAGAATGCGGACGAGTACGACTCGCCGGAGACGAAGACCGTCCAGGCGGCGAAGCGGCCGCTCGGCGAGACCCGGGCCCGGCTGGGGGTGCCCGCCAGCGGAAAGCTGCGCCGGGTCCGCAGGTCGGCGTCGAGGAGCAGGGCGCGGTTGCGCTGTCCGAGGACGCCGGGGTCGGACCGGAGGCAGATCCCCGTGCCGGCCGCCGCGTAGAAGCGCGCGCACTTCAGGTTCGAGGCGGTTCGTCCGCCACCGGGATCGGCGGACGGAACCGAGGCGACCGCACCCCGGTGCGGGCCGGCGGCCGCGTTGACGAATGCCAGCCGCCCTGTCTGACGGAGCGTCAACTTGCCTGTGCCGACGGCCGGGTCGCCCGGCCCCGGCCGGGCGACCCGGTCCGCGCGGACGACGGCGTGCAGCACCACGGCGGTTCCGACTCCCGTGAGGAGCAGTACCGCCGTAAGGAGTATGAGCAGGCGGCGGCGCGGCGATGTCATCCGGATCCTTGTCGCTGTAGTGGTCATGAGGTCCTGCCGATCGGCCGCAGCACCATGCCCGCCACGGCGGCGCAGCACAGCAGTCCGATCGCCGCTCCGGCCAGCGCCGGGCCGTCTCCCCAGACCGTCCATGCGGCGCCGAAGGCCAGCGAGCAGCAGAATCGCGCCAGCGCCTGGCTGGTGCCGACGACGGCGAGGCCGGTGGCGCGCAGCTGCTCGGGGACGACGCCGGCGAGAGTGGCGGGAAGCACACCGTCGGTGGCCGCGTAGAACGTGCCGTGCAGCGCGAGGACGACCGGCGCGACGACCGGTGTGGGCGGTGCCCACAGCAGCAGGCCGTAGGCGGTGAGCAGCCCGGCGTGCCCGGCGAGGAACACGGTGCGCCGCCCGACCCGGTCCGCCAGCGCGCCGACCGGCACCGCCAGCAGCAGGAACACGACCGCCGTGCCCAGCGGCAGCAGCGTGAACCACTGCTCGCCGACCCCCGTCCGACGCTGGAGCAGCAGGTAGACGAAGGCGTCGCTGACGGTGGTCAGGCCGAGCAGTGCGGCGCAGCCTGCGAGCGCCCGCAGACGGGGCAGCCGCAGCAACTCCAGCGCCTCGCGCACGCGGACGGGCGGCTTGCCACCGCCGCTCACCAACGCTTCGGACCGCACACCGACGTGGCCGTGCACGCCGGCCCCGCCGCTCACAGCGTGGTCTTCGGCACCGGTGTCGGCATCCGCACCGGCCTCGCCCGTCCCCGTGCCGTCCCGCCTGCCCGGCACGAACAGCACGAGTACCAGCACGCCGAGCGCGGCGACGCACGCGCTCACACCGAACACGGCGTCGTAACCGTCCGTCGCCGCGCGAAGGATGAGGAAGGCGGACAGCGGGCCGAGCATCGCGCCGGTGGTGTCCATCGCCCGGTGCACGCCGAAGGCCCGGCCCTGGCTGTCCGCCGCCGTGGACAGGGAGATCATCGCGTCGCGCGGAGCGGTCCGCAGCCCCTTCCCGGTCCGCTCCAGAGCGAGGACCGTGCCGAGGGTGCCGATGCTTGCGGCGATCAGCAGCAGCGGCTTGCACAGAGCGGACAGGCCGTAGCCCAGCCCGGCCAGCAGCTTGTGGTTGCGTACCCGGTCGGCGAGATGGCCGCCGGTGAGCTGGACCAGCGCACTGACGCCGTTGTAGACGCCGTCGAGGGTGCCGAATCCGAGCGGGCTGAAACCGAGGGTGGTGACGAGATAGAGCGGCAGGACGGCGGTGACCATCTCCGAGGAGACGTCCGTGATCAGGCTTACCGTGCCCAGTACGAGCACGACCGGAGCGACTCTCGGCGTCCTGCCGCGTCTTCGGCGCCGGGCGGAGTCCGCCTCGGGCGGCGCGGAACGGTCGGTGAGATACAAGGCAGGGCTCCAGATGCGGTGCGGTCAGTTCGCCCGGCTGCTCTCGTCCCGCAGCCAGGTGGCGAAGTCCCGGGCCCGGAGGGCCTTTCGGGCCCTGCTCCGGCCGACGACCGCGGCGGCGACGAAGACCACCATGCCGGGCAGGAGCCTCGGCTCGGCGCGGAGCACGGCGGTGAGATCCGCCCTGCGGGTGCGGGCGGAAGCCTCTTTGGGGCTTTGATGCTGTTCGACCTGGGCGGTGGACACCGCTGCCCGGACCCGACGTTTGATCAAGTCGGGCCAGGTCCGCGGCGGTTGGATCACGACCCGGGCCGAGCCGACCACGAGCCGCTCCCGCGGGGTGAACGCCAGGGACGCGGCCAGATCGTCCGCCATCAGCGGCGGCAGCGCGGCGATCCGGGCGTGCCCGGCCCTGGACACCGCGATGACGCCCCGTCCGAACAGCCCCTCGCGTACGGCGGGCAGCCGCTGCCACACCTGGTAGTAGGCCCGTACCCGCCAGACGCAGCCGGCCAGCGGAACGTGCCGTTCGGGAGCGGTGGCGAGGACGCCCGAGGCGTCGTCGTGCAGGGGCTCGGTCAGCGCCCGTACGTCGGCGCCCGTGATCACGACGTCGGCGTCCACATAGAGACGGGGGAAGCCGCGCGCGTGGCCGTCGCCCGCCCGCAGGGCGGCGTGCTTGGAAGGGACCGGGATCTCGATCACCCGGACGCGAGGGCCGCGGGCCGCCGCGATCCGCGCGGTGTCGTCGGTACAGCCGTTGCACACGACGACGATGTCGGTCTCGTCCTCGCAGGGACCGTCCAACAGCGAATCGAGGAGCCGGCCGATGACGGGTGCCTCGTTGTGGGCCGGGATCACGATGCTCGTCACCCGGGCAGTATGGCCTCGAAGTCGCCGTTGCGCTGCGTGTTTCGTCCAACTGTTCCCGTGACTGCGTCCAGTGGTCTAGATTGAGGTCCGCCGGACCGGTTTGGGAGGGGGACTCGCTCTTGTCGGCACGTCAACGGACGTCGCCGTGAACCGGATGCGACACGGGCAGTGACGAGCAAGCTGGGGACATGAGGCGGTTGGGGAACCGCTGAAGACCCTTGTTTCACGGTGCCGCTGTGCTGAGGAGACACATCGGCGCTGATTCAGCCCTGGCTGCGGCCACATGGCCGCATGCCCGGTTTCTCGGTCAGGGGTGTGGCCGAGCATGTGGTGGGGGGTCCATGACCATTGAGGTCACGCATGAGCAACTGGTGGTGGAACACAGACGCCCAGAAGCTCGCCGAAGACGCTGGGAACGCACGTACCGGTCGATCCTGCTGATGGCGGACGGCCTCACGGCCGTTGCCGCCGCCCTGGTGATCCACGGGGTGTACGGCCGCTGGACGGTGGCCCTGGTGCTGCCACCGATGTGGATCCTGGCCATGCTGGCCCACCGTTCCTACGATCGCAGTGCCCTCGGTCTCGGAACCGAGGAATACGTGCGCGTCCTGCGTGGCGCCGTCGCGCTGCCGGCGCCGGCCGCGTGCGTGCACTGGCTGTTCACGCACGATTCCGGACTCCTTCATGACATGATCATGGCAGCGTTTCCGGCCGTCGCCATCGCCCTGCCCGTGCGCTACACGCTCCGCCGCCGGCTGCACCGGCGGTGGGCCCGGGGCCGGGGCCGCAGCGCGACCCTCCTGGTCGGACCGGCGCACAGCATCGTGGAGTTGGTCGCCGTACTGCGGCGCGCTGCCGGAGCCCCCGACTTACACGTCGCCGGAGTGTTCCTGAGCGATCCGCAGAACGCGGCCGAGGTCCGCAGACTGGGTCTGCCCCTGGTGGGCGGCGTCGACGACATGAACGACGTCATCCGGGCCCTGGGCATCAGCACCGTGGTGGTGTTGCCGGCGCCCGAGTTCGACGCCGCCGTCCTGCGCCGGATGTCCTGGACGGCGGCCGCGCAGGGCGTCGACTTCCTGCTCGCTCCCGTGCTCGCCGACGTGTCCGCCTCCCGCCTCGCGGTACGGCCCACCAACGGGGTGCCGCTGGTGCGGATACAGGCCCCGAAGCTCTCACCGCTGTCCCGGATGCCCAAGGAACTGCTGGACCGGGCGCTCGCCGCTGCACTCCTGCTGTTCCTCGCACCGCCCATGCTGCTGATCGCCCTGATCGTCCGGCTGGACAGTTCCGGACCGGCACTGTTCAGACAACAGCGGGTGGGCCGGTACGGCGATCACTTCACCATGCTGAAGTTCCGCACCATGCGGCCGGATTCGGAGGCCTTGAAGGCGGACCTCGCGCATCTCAACCAGAACAGCGACGGCCTGCTGTTCAAGGTGCGCAAGGATCCTCGGATCACCCGGGTCGGCTCGTTCCTGCGCCGCAGCTCGCTCGACGAACTGCCGCAACTCCTCAACGTCGTCAGGGGCCACATGTCCCTCGTCGGTCCGCGACCGCCGCTGCCCGAAGAGGTGGAGGCCTACCCGCCGGACGTCAGGCGCCGACTGCTCGTGAAGCCCGGCCTGACCGGACTGTGGCAGGTGAGCGGCCGCTCCGACCTGCCCTGGGACGAGGCGGTCCGGCTCGATCTCGGGTACGTGGACAACTGGTCGATGGGCCTCGACCTGTCGATCCTGCTGCGCACCGGGTCCGCCGTGGTGCGAGGAACGGGGGCGTACTGATGGACCGAGGAAAGAGGAAGCAAGTGACGCAGCGCACGGAGCCGTTGGGGATCGCGGTCGTCGGGGCCGGCTACTGGGGTCCCAACCTCGTCCGCAACTTCCAGGCCAGCGAGCGGTTCCGGCTGCGCTGGCTGTGCGACCTCGACGTGGACCGGGCCCGGCGGGTCCTCGGCGGCTACTCCACGGTCCAGGCCACCGCCGACTACGCGGCCGTCCTCGCCGACCCCTCCGTGACCGCCGTGGCCGTGGCCACGCCCGCCGGAACCCACCTCGACATCGCCCTCGCCGCGCTGCGCGCCGGCAAGCACGTCCTCGTGGAGAAGCCGCTCGCCGCGACCTACGCCGACGGGATGCGCCTGGTCGCCGAGGCGGAGGAACGCGGGCTCACCCTGATGTGCGACCACACCTACTGCTACACGCCCGCGGCGGGCCGTATCCGGGAGATGGTCCGCTCCGGCGAACTCGGCGAGATCCACTTCGTCGACTCGGTCCGCATCAACCTCGGTCTCGTCCAGAAGGACATCGACGTGCTGTGGGACCTCGCCCCGCACGATCTGTCGATCCTGGACTTCATCCTCCCCGCGGGCGTCGAGCCGGTCGCCGTCGCCGCCCACGGGGCCGACCCGATCGGCGCGGGACAGGCCTGCGTCGCCTATCTGACGCTGCAGCTCAACACGGGCGCCATCGCCCACGTGCACATCAACTGGCTCTCCCCGACCAAGGTGCGCACCACCATGGTGGGCGGCTCCAAACGCACCCTGCTCTGGGACGACCTCAACCCCCTTCAGCGGGTGGCCGTCTACGACCGGGGCGTCGACATGGCGGCACCGCAGGAGATCGGCGCCGACGAGCGCCGGGAGATGCTCGTCTCGTACCGCACCGGCGACATGATCGCGCCCGCGATCGGCGAGAAGGAAGCGCTGCGCAGCATGGTCGACGAGTTCGGCGACGCGGTCAGGGCGGGCCGGGCGCCGCTCACCGACGGCCGGGCGGGCCTGCGCGTACTGGACATCCTCGAAGCGGCCTCCCGCAGCCTCGAGTTCAAGGGCGCGGTCGTGGGCCTGCGCGCCGGACGTTGAGCGACCCCACATCACTGAGAGGGCACGTCAGTTGAGCAGCGTACGAGGTAAGAAGATCCTGGTCACCGGGGGAGCGGGCACCATCGGCTCCAACCTCGTCGACCTCCTGGCCGAGGGCGGCGCCCGCGAGATCGTCGTACTCGACAACTTCGTGCGCGGTCGGCGGGCCAATCTCGCCCAGGCTCTGCCCAGCGGCGTCGTGGAGGTCGTCGAGGGCGACGTCCGGGACGCCGCCACCGTGCGGAAGGTCACCGAGGGCGCCGACCTGGTGTTCCACCTCGCCGCGATCCGCATCACCCAGTGCGCGGAGGAACCCCGGCTCGCCAACGAGGTCCTGGTCGACGGCACCTTCAACGTCGTGGAGGCGGCGGCCGACGCCGGGGTGGCCAAGGTGATCGCCTCGTCCTCGGCATCCGTCTACGGCACGGCCGAGACCTTCCCGACGATCGAGCGGCACCACCCCTACAACAACGACACCTTCTACGGCGCGGCCAAGGCCTTCAACGAGGGCATGCTGCGCAGCTTCCACGCCATGTACGGCCTGGACTACGTGGCGCTGCGCTACTTCAACGTCTACGGCCCCCGGATGGACATCCACGGGCTGTACACCGAGGTGCTCATCCGCTGGATGGAGCGCATCGAGGCGGGCGAGCCGCCGCTGATCCTCGGCGACGGCACGCAGACCATGGACTTCGTCGACGTCCGGGACATCGCCCGCGCCAATGTGCTGGCGGCCGAGTCGGACCTCACCGACGAGGTGTTCAACATCGCCAGCGGCACCGAGACGTCGCTGAAGCAGCTCGCCGAGGGCCTGCTGGAGGCGATGGGCGCGACGGGCCTGGAGCCGGTGCACGGGCCCGCCCGCGCGGTGAACGGGGTGACCCGGCGCCTCGCCGACACCACCCAGGCCGCCGAACGGCTCGGATTCACGGCGCGGATCGACCTGCGTACGGGGCTCGAGGACCTGGTGAAGTGGTGGCGTGCGGAGCGGGAGGCGGCCAAGTGAGCACCGACCGCGTTCCGGTGATGATCCCCTGGCTCGGCGAGGAGGAGGCCGAGGCCGCCTCCGACGCCGTGCTGTCCGGGTGGGTGGCCCAGGGCCCCCGCGTCGCAGCCTTCGAGCGGGCCTTCGCCGAGCGGGTGGGCGCCGGGCACGCCGTCGCCCTCAGCTCCTGCACCACCGCCCTGCACCTGTCCCTGGTCGCGCTGGGACTCGGGCCAGGCGACGAGGTCGTGGTGCCCTCCCTGTCCTTCGTCGCCACCGCCAATGCCGTCCGGTACGTCGGGGCCGAGCCCGTCTTCGCGGACGTCGACCTCGCCACCGGCAACCTGACCACCGCCACCGTGGACACCGTCCGCACCCCGCGCACCAGGGCCGTCCTCGCCGTCCATCAGGGCGGCGTACCGGCCGACGTGCACGCCCTGCGCGCCGCCTGCGCCGACTGGGACCTGCCCCTGGTCGAGGACGCGGCCTGTGCCATCGGCTCGACCGTCGGCGGCAAGCCCGTCGGCCACGGCGCGCTGCTCGCCGCCTGGTCCTTCCACCCGCGCAAGCTCGTCACCACGGGCGAGGGCGGCATGATCACCACCGACGACGCCGAGTGGGCGGCCCGCCTGCGCCGGCTGCGCGAACACGGCATGAACGCCTCGGCGGCGGACCGTCACGCGAGCGACAAGCCGGTCCTGGAGAGATACCTGGAGGTCGGCTTCAACTACCGGATGACGGACGTGCAGGCCGCGATCGGTCTGGTCCAGCTCGGCAAGCTCGACACGATGATCGCCCGCCGCCGCGAGCTCGCGGCCCGCTACGCCACGCTGCTGGACGACATCCCCGGCCTCAGCCCCGTACGGGACCCCGCGCACGGGCAGAGCAACTTCCAGTCCTACTGGGTGCTGCTGGACGAGGACTTCCCCGTCAACCGGGACGACCTGCTCGGCGCGCTCGCCGCGGCCGGTGTCTCCGCCCGGCGCGGCATCATGGCCGCGCACCTCGAACCCGCCTACGCCGGCCGTCCCTGTGCTCCGCTCCCGGTCACCGAGCGGCTCACCGGCGACTCGCTGATCCTGCCGCTGTTCCACACCATGACCGAGGTTCAGCAGGACCGCGTCGTGGCCGTACTGCGCGAACAGGCCGGAAGATGAGCGGGCTGCTGATCGTCGGCGCGGGCGGGTTCGCCCGGGAGACCGCGGCGGCCGTGGACGAAGCGGGCGGGTACGAGCTGCTCGGACACCTCGACGACGATCCCGCCCTGCACGGCACCGAGGTGGACGGAGTGCCCGTCCTCGGCGGCAGCGAACTGGTCCACGAACTGTCCGACGTCCACGTGGTGGTCTGCGTGGGCAACCCCCGGGACTACGCGGCGCGCGCCCGGCTGGTCCGTCGGCTCGGACTGCCCGAGGACCGCTATGCCACCGTGATCCACCCGACGGCGGCGGTGCCGGCGGCGAGCTCCGAGATCGGGCCCGGCTCCGTGCTGCTCGCGCACTGCGCCCTGACCGCCGCCGTACGGGTGGGCGCCCATGTCGCCGTCATGCCGCACGTCGTCCTCACCCATGACGACGTGGTCGAGGACTACGCCACGCTCGCCTCCGGCATCCGCCTGGGCGGGGGAGTGCGCCTGGAGGAGGGCGCCTACGTCGGCTCCGGCGCCCTGATCCGGGAGGGTACGACGGTTGGCGCCTGGTCGCTGATCGGGATGGGCAGCAGCGTGCTCGATGACGTGCCGCCGGGCGAGGTGTGGGTGGGGAGCCCGGCCCGGCGGCTGCGCGCGGCGGACGCGCCCGCGCTCGACGAATGCGCGAGCCGTACAGGACTCGCGCCGCGACCAGTGGGGGGACCGCTGACATGAACCAGATTCCGCTTGTGGACCTCAAGGCGGCCCACGAGGAGGTCGCCGACGAGGTACGCGCCGGATTCGAACGCGTGCTGGCGGGCACCGCGTTCGTCGGCGGCGACGAGGTCCGCCGGTTCGAGCGCGAGTACGCGGACTTCGGCGGCGTCGCGCACTGCGTGGGCGTCGCCAACGGCACCGACGCCGTCGAACTCGCGCTGCGCGCGAGCGGGGTGGGCCCCGGCGACGAGGTCGTCCTGCCGGCCAACACCTTCATCGCCACCGCCGGCGCGGTGGCCAGGATCGGCGCCCGCCCGGTTCTCGCGGACTGCCTGCCCGACACCTGTCTCCTCGACCCGCAGGCCGCCCTGGACGCGGTCGGTCCGGCCACCCGAGCCGTCGTACCCGTCCATCTCTACGGGCAGATGGCCGACGTCACGGCACTGACCGCGCAACTCCCCAGTCACGTGAGGATCGTGGAGGACGCTGCCCAGTGCCAGGGCGCCACCCGCCACGGCCGGACACCGGGCAGCGGAGGGATCGCGGCCACCAGCTTCTACCCGGGCAAGAACCTGGGCGCCTATGGCGACGCGGGCGCGGTGCTGACCGACGACGAGGAACGGGCCGGCCTGGTGCGCGCGATCGCCAACCACGGCGGCGTCACCAAGTACCGCCACGACGTGCCCGGCTTCAACAGCCGTCTGGACGGGCTGCAGGCCGTCGTCCTGCGGGCGAAGCTCGCACGGCTCGCGGCCGGCAACGGGGCCCGGCGCGCGGCGGCGGCCCGCTACGACGCACTGCTCGCGGAGCTGTCGGCGGCCAGCCGGGTCACTCTCCCGTCGACCGCGCCGGGCAACCGCCACGTGTGGCACCTGTACGTCGTCCAGGTCGTCGGTGCGGACCGCGACGACGTCGTCGGCAAGCTCAACGCGGAGGGCATCGGCGCGGGGGTGCACTACCCCGCGCCGGTCCACCTCACGCCCGCGTACCGCCGTCTCGGGTACGGCCCGGGGGACTTCCCGAACGCCGAGAAGGCGGCCGGACGGATCCTGTCCCTGCCGCTGTACCCGCAGATCACCCCCGACCAGCAGCAGCACGTCGTGGACTCGCTCACCGACGCGCTCACCGGCTGACCGGCCCCGCTCTCCACGCTTCATCCGGCGCCTCACGGGCCGGTCCTGCACAGCACCGCTGAGAGGTACACATGAACAGATGGAGCAGACGGATCCGGGGCCTGCGCCTCGCCGTCGTGGCAGCACTCGTATGGGCGGTGCTCCCGCAGGCCGTGACCGCCCACGCGGCCTCCGACCCGTGCGGAGCGGGCTCGAACCCCGTCGTCTGCGAGAACTCCAAGCCGGGCAGCCCCATGTCCGACTGGTTCGCTCCCAACGCCTACGGGGACATCAAGGGCTTCTCGACTAAGGAGAGCGTCCAGGCCGGGGACACCGTCCAGTTCAAGGTCCAGTCGCCGGTCGCGTACCACATCGAGATCTACCGGCTGGGCTGGTACGGCGGTGACGGCGCGCGCGAGATCTCGACCGCTGCACAGGCGGCGGTCACCTACCCGGCCAACTACACCACCAAAGCCACGAGTTGCAGCGTCAAGAGCAGCACGGGGCTGGTCGACTGCGGCAACTGGCCCGTGACCGCGACCTGGACGGTGCCCAGCGACGCCGTGTCCGGCCTCTACATCGCCAACCTGACGCAGAACGACAACGACGGAGTGATGCCGTACCCGTTCGTCGTCCGCAACGACTCCAGCACCTCCGACCTGGTCGTGCAGACCAGCGACCAGACCTGGCAGGCCTACAACGACTACGGCGGCCAGGACCTGTACGGAGGCGGCGGCCCCGCACCGGACGGCCGCGCCTACGAGGTCAGCTACAACCGGCCCCTGGACATCGGTGGCGACAACGGCATCTACGGCTCCGAGTACATGATGCTGTCCTGGCTGGAACGCAACGGCTACGACGTCAGCTACCTGTCCGGCGTGGACGTGTCCGCGACGAACGGCGCCGCCCTGTTGGAGAGACACAAGGTGTACATGTCCTCCGGCCATGACGAGTACTGGACGCAGAGCCAGTACTCCAACGTCCTCGCGGCCCGGAAGGCCGGCGTGCGGGAGGCCTTCTTCAGCGGCAACGAGGTGTTCTGGAAGACACGGCTGGCCCCGAGCATCGACGGTACGAACACGGCGGACCGGACCCTGGTCTGCTACAAGATGACCAAGATGGCCCAGAACAACGGCATCGCCGACCCCAGCGGCGTCTGGACCGGTACCTGGATGGACCCGGCCAGCACCCAGTACGGCCAGACCTACCAACCGCCGAACATCCTCACCGGCTCGATGTTCCAGGTGAACGGCTACCGCAGCGACGCCATCACCGTTCCCGGCTCGTACGGCAGGAACCGGATCTGGCGCAACACCTCCATCGCCGGCCTCACCGCGGGCCAGACCGCCACGTTCCCGACGGGCACCCTCGGCTACGAGTGGGACAGCGACATCGACAACAGCACCCGGCCCGCCGGGGCGATCGACGTGTCGTCCACCACCGTGGACATCAACGACGGCAAGCTCCGCATGGACTGGGGCAACGTCTACGGCAACGGCACGGCGACCCACAACCTCGTCGAGTTCCGCGACCAGGACTCCGGGGCCCTGGTCTTCGGGTCGGGGACCGTGCAGTGGTCGTGGGGCCTGACCAACGTGCCCACGAGCGACCCCGCCGGCACGGTGGTCACCGAGGACTCCCGGATGCAGCAGGCGACGATGAACATCCTCGCCGACATGGGCATCCAGCCGGTGACCCGACAGAGCAACCTCGTCGCCGCCACCGCCTCCACCGACACCGCAGGACCGGCCGTCACCGTGACCGCCCCGGCCTCCGGGGTGACCGTCCCGGCACTGAAGCCGGTCACCGTCAAGGGCACCGCCACCGACTCCGGCGGCGGCGTGGTGGCCCGCGTCGAGGTGTCCACGGACGGCGGAACGACCTGGAAGGCCGCCACCGGCCTGACCTCCTGGAGCTACAGCTGGACCCCGACCACGCCGGGCCCGGCATCGATCAAGGTCCGCGCGGTCGACGACAGTGTCAACATCGGTGCCGTCACCACCGTCCCGTTGACCGTCGGCCCCCAGGCCTGCCCGTGCACCGTCTGGCCGGCCTCCGCGGTACCCGGCACCGTCAACGCGGGCGACGGCGGCTCGGTCGAACTCGGTGTCAAGTTCCGTACCACGGTCGCCGGTTCGATCACCGGTGTCCGCTTCTACAAGTCGCCCGCCAACACCGGCACCCACATCGGCAGCCTGTGGACCGCCTCCGGCACCCGCCTGGCGACGGGCACCTTCACCAACGAGACCTCCTCCGGCTGGCAGCAGCTGAACTTCGCCTCGCCGGTGCCCGTGAAGGCCAACACCACCTATGTCGCCTCGTACTTCGCGCCCAACGGCGGATACTCCTACGACGGCGGCTACTTCGCCGACAGCGACGCCGGCCTGGCCCCGCTCACGGCCCTGAGGTCCGGCACCGACGGCGGCAACGGCGTGTACCACTACGGTTCCACCAGCGCCTTCCCTTCCTCGCAGTCCTCCGGCAGCAACTACTGGGTCGACGTGGTACTCGACACCTCGACGGCCAGTACGGCCCCGCCCACCGTCACCTCGACCTCACCGACGTCCGGGGCGACCGGCGTGTCGATCACGTCACCGGTGTCGGCCACCTTCAGCTCGGCCGTCGACGCCGACACCCTGACGTTCACCCTGAAGGGCCCGGACGGCAGCACCGTTCCGGGCAGCACGACGCTTCCGGTGTCGAACAAGGCGACCTTCACGCCGTCGACGGAGCTGGACCTGAACAGCACGTACACCGCCTCCGTCCAGGCCACCGACCTGTGGGGCAACGCCATGGCGGACCCGGTGACGTGGACCTTCACCACCAGCTCCACCCCGCCCGCGGTGACCTGCCCCTGCACCCTGTGGAACTCCGGCACGGTACCCGCGACCACCGACATGACCGACGACCCCAACTCCGTGGAGCTGGGCACCCGGTTCACGTCCTCGGCGGACGGCTGGGTCACCGGCGTCACCTTCTACAAGGGCACCGGCAACACGGGCACCCACACCGGAAGCCTGTGGACCGACGACGGCACGCTGCTCGCCAGCGGCACCTTCACCAACGAGACGGCCTCCGGCTGGCAGACGCTGACCTTCGCCACGCCGGTGGCCGTCACCGTCGGCACCCCGTACGTGGTCTCCTACCACGCGCCGAACGGCAACTACGCGGTCGACGGCGGCTACTTCGCGGCGGCCCACCAGTCCTATCCGCTCACCGCCACGGCCGACACCACCACCCACCACGACGGGCTCTACAAGTACGGCACCGACTCGTCCTTCCCCACCGGTTCCTACGGCTCCGCCAACTACTGGGTGGGCCCCGTCTTCACCGCCGACAACCCGAGCGCGTCCCTGTCGACGGCCACCGCCTCGGAGGTGACCGCGTCCTCGGTGACGCACACCGCCGACGCGGCGAGCGCCCTCGTCATGGCCCTGCCGGACAAGGCGGCGGTGTCGTCCGTCAGGGCGACCGTGACCGTCCTGAACGGCTCGAAGGCCGCGAAGGGACTCCACGTCACGGCCGTCGTCTCCTACGACCGGGCCACCCACGAGGTGTCCGTCCACCTGTCCGCCCCGCTGCCGGACGGCACCCGGTTCACGATCACGGTCGCGGCCCGGGACAGGCACCGGCACCTGCTGAAGTCCCACAGCTGGACGCTGACCGGCAAGACCGTCCGCAAGAAGAAGAACTGACCGACCAGAGCGCACCGGTGGCGGCCTTCGCCGAACGCGAAGGCCGGCACCGGGGATTGGCTTCGCCACCGATGAGCACCGTCAGTGTTGTGATCCCCTGCTACAAGTACGGCCATTTCCTCGCCGACTGCGTCAGCAGCGTCCTGGACGAGCAGGACGGCGTCGACGTCCGGGTGCTCATCGTCGACGACGCCTCGCCCGACGACTCGGCGGAGACCGCGCACAAACTGGCCGCCGCCGACCCGAGGATCGAGGTCCGGGTCCACGAGACCAACAAGGGCCACATCGCCACCTACAACGAGGGGCTGCTGGAGTGGGCCGACGGCGACTACGTCGCCCTCCTCTCGGCCGACGACCGGCTGGTTCCGGGCGCGCTGGTCCGGGCCGCCACGCTCCTCGACGCCCATCCCGAGGCAGGGTTCGCCTACGGGCGCCCCCTGCGCTTCGGGCACAGCGGCCCGCTGCCCAAGGCCCGCACCCGCAGCACCGGTTCGGTCGTCTACCCCGGACAGTGGTGGCTGGAACGCCGCTTCCGCGAGGGCACCGGCTGCATCACCTCACCGGAGGTCGTCGTCCGCACCAGCCTCCAGCGCACGGTCGGCGGGTACGACCCGAAACTGCCCCACGCCGGCGACATCGAGATGTGGATGCGGCTCGCCGCACACGCCGACGTCGGCTACATCCGCGGGGCCGACCAGGCCTTCTACCGCGTCCACGGCAAGAACATGTCCACCACGGACTTCGGTGGTCAACTGGACGACCTGCGCCAGCGCCTGGTGGCCTTCGACTCGGTGCTCGCCAAATGTGCCGACCGGCTGCCCCGGGCCGACCGGCTCGCCGAGCAGGTCCACACCCGGCTCGCCCGCCACGCGCTGCGCCGGGCCTACCGGGCCTACGACCGCGGGCGGACGGACGTCGTCCCGGTCGACGACTGCGTGGCCTTCGCGGAGCAGTGTCTGCCCGCGTACCGGGCACTGCCCGAGTACCGCGCGCTGCGGCTCAGACGGCGGATCGGCCCCAGGGCGATGCCGTATCTGCAGCCGCTGGTGTGGTCGGCCGTGACCGACCGCGGGCGGGAGTGGCTGTGGTGGGAGTCGTGGAAGCGCCGTGGTATCTGATGCACACGAGGAACTCAGCCCGCGAGGGCAACCCCGTCGCCGTGGCGGCGCGCCTGAGGGGAGCCCGGCTTCCCGTCCCTGCGCCGCAGCGCGTACCGGTCGCACCAGAGCGCGCCCAGGATCCCGCCGGTCGCGCCCAGCAGTGCCGTACCGGCCAGCGCACGGGTCTTGGTCCCCTGCACCGGGGCGGCGCTCGGCGCCACCAGGACGAATGCGCTGATCCGCGCAGCGGGCGCGATCCCCTGGGCCTTCTGAAGATCCGCCACATGCCGGGAGTAGACCTCGATGACCCGCTGGACCGCCGTGTCGGCCTCCACGGCGTCACTGCGCTGCGCCTGCACCTGCACCGAGGGGATCAGATAGCGCGGTGTCGCGCTGGTTCCGCTGTTGCGCGGGACCAACTGGTACGGCCCGTGCACACCGGCGGCGTCCAGCTCCTGGTGCCCGGATGGCGACTCCAGTTGCTGGATGACCCCGTACGAGAGGAGGGCGAGCGGCGGTTGAAGGTTCGTCAGCTGGTTCGGTTGGTTCCCCGTCACCGGCGGTTTCAGGACGACCACCGCCGAGGCGAGGTACCGCGGGGCGGGGTGCACCACCCGGTAGGCTCCGGCGGCCGTCACGAGGAGTGCCAGCACCAGCACGTACCAGCGGCGGAGCAGCGCTTCGGCGACATCACGAGGCGACACAGGGAGTCCTTCCGTCGCCACCGATCCTCGCAGGCGCGCAGGTCCGCCGCCACCGGATCACGCAGCCTGGGCCGGACACCGGCCCGGACGTCCCCTCTCGTGGCACCGGGCCGGGGGGAGTTCTCATGAGCCTTGCCGACATCTGGGCGATCATGCGCAGGCGCTGGTACTTCATGGTGCCCCTCACCCTGCTCAGCCTGCTCGCCGGCGGGTACTTCTACCGGACCATCCCGGTGTCGTACGAGTCGCGGAGCTCCGTCACCCTGCTCGACTCGCGGGCCGTCGCCGACCTCGCGCCGACCTTCGGCAACCCCCTGTCCAACGCCGGCGGTTCACTGGTCGTCACCGCCGACGTGCTCATCAGGACGCTCCAGTCCGGCGACTCGGCGAAGGAACTGCACTCCCGGGGTGTCACGGACCGGTACACGGTCGGTTTCGCGCCGGACGCCGACAGTCCGCTGCTGACCCTGAGCGTCACCGGAACCGACCGGGCGAAGGTGCTCCGGGAGAGCACCACCCTCACCAGCTACGCCGGGGAGCAGATGAAGGCCCTGCAGGCCGCCGCCAAGGTGCCCGCGGTGTACCTGGTGCAGACCGCGCCGGTCGTGCTGCCGCAGACACCGGTGTCACAGTCGAAGAGCCGGTACCAGGACATCGCCGCGGTCGTCATCGTCGGCGTCGTCAGCGCGTTCCTGCTGTCCATCCTGGCCGAGGGCGTCGCGGTGGTCCGCCGCCGGGGACGCCCCCGGCCCCCGTACGTGGCCCGGCGGTACCGTGCCCGGTCGCCCGAACGGCCCACGGGCCTGCTGGTGCGGAGGCTGGACGCCACGACGATCCTCACCGGCTATCTGGCGCTGGCCTTCTTCGTGCCCTCGAACCTCACCCTGCCCGCACTGGGCGGCGTCGGCACCCCGGCCAACGTCTTCGCCCTGCTGGGACTCCTCTGGTATCTCGCCACCTGGCTCGGCGGCCGCATTCTCCCGGCGCCGGGCACCAGGCTGCCGCGCGTGGCGATGTGCGTGCTCGCCGCCGCGGTGCTGCTGTCGTACCTCGCGGACGCCACACGCGACAGCTCGCACGAGGAGGTCCTCGGAGCCGACCGCGGACTCATCGGGCTCGCAGTGTGGGTGGCGCTGGTGGTGCTGGCCTCGGCCGGCATCCAGGAGCGCAGCCGGCTGGAGACGCTGATGCGCCGGCTCGTCGTCCTGGGCACGGTGGTCGCCCTGATCGGCTACTACGACTTCTTCGCCGCGACCAACATCGCCGACTCCATCCACATCCCCGGACTGCACTCGAGCACCGCCGGGATCAGCGCGATGGACCGCGGCTCGTTCACCCGGCCGCGCTCCACGACCGCTCATCCGCTGGAGTTCGGGGGAATGCTGGCCATCCTGGTCCCCTTCGCCGTCCACCAGGCGTTCGACCCGGTACGGCGGCACGCCGGCGCGCTGCGCCGCTGGGCCCCGGTGGCGATCATGGCGGGTGCGCTGCCGCTGACGGTGTCCCGGACGTCCATCATCGGCGTCTTCGTCGTGATCCTCGTGATGGTGCCCCGCTGGAGGCCGCAGCGCCGCTGGGCCGCGATCGGGCTGATCCTGGGCTCGGTGGCCGGCTTCAAGGTGATCATTCCGGGTCTGATCGGAACCATCACCAACCTCTTCGCCAGCTTCCTGTCCAACTCCGACAGCAGTACGCAGGCGCGCACCGTGAAGTACAGCGCCATCGTCCCCTACCTCAGCGAACGCCCCTGGTTCGGACGGGGTTTCGGCACCTTCACGCCCGACCTGTACTTCTTCACGGACAACCAGTACATGCTGACCCTGGCCGAGACGGGCGTCGTGGGGCTGGTCGCGCTGCTCGTCCTGTTCGTCACCGGGATCCACACCGGCGGCGCCGTCCGCCGGCTGGCCCGCACCGAGTCCGACCGGGAACTCGGGCAGGCCTTTCTCGCATCGGCCCTGGTCGCCCTGGTCATCAGCGCCACCTTCGACGCTCTCAGCTTTCCCATGTACGCCGGCATGTTCTTCCTGACGCTCGGCGCGGGCGGCAGCTACCTCGGCTTCATCCGCCGAGAGGCGGCCGCCGCCGCAGAACCCGCACTACACAAGGCATCCGAAGCCCAGCTCCCCCACCTCGCGGAGTCCCGATGAGCCCCGTCGCCGTCCTCGTCGTCACCTGGAACAGCGCCTTGGTGCTCCCCGGGTTCCTCGCCGCGCTGCCCGACGGCATGGCCGGCCTCGACTGGCGGCTCGTCGTCGCCGACAACGCCTCCCGCGATCACACCGTCGAGGTGCTCCGGAGACTGGCCCCCGAAGCGACGGTCGTCCAGACCGGCCGCAACGCCGGGTACGCGGCCGGTGTCAACGCGGCGCTTCGCGCGGCCGGTGAGTACGGCGCCGCTCTCGTCTGCAACCCGGACATCCGCATGCGGCAGGGCTGCGCCAAACGTCTCGTCGACCGGCTGGGGGACGGTGTGGGGATCGCCGTACCCCTTCTCTACGAGGAAGGCCGGGACACGCCCCACTACTCCCTGCGGCGCGAGTCGAGCGTCCTGCGTGCCCTCGGCGAGGCCGTCATCGGCAACACCCGGGCCGGCCGTTTCCCACGCCTGAGCGAGCTGGTCACCGATCCCGCCGCGTATCGGCGTCCCACCCGCGCGGACTGGGCGACCGGCGCGCTCATGGCCATCTCGGCCCAGTGCCTGGCCGCGTGCGGACCGTGGGACGAGTCCTTCTTCCTCTATTCCGAGGAGACGGAGTACTGCCTGCGGGCGCGGGACCTGGGCCATGCCACACAACTGGAGCCGAGCGCCGAGGCCGTTCACCTGGGCGGGGACTCCCAGGTGTCACCCCGCCTGTGGACCCTGCTCACCCTCAACCGCGTCCGCCTCTACCGTCGCCGCCACGGCCCCCTGGCCACAGCCGCCTTCCGTGCAGCCGTGCTGCTGAGGGAGGCCTCCCGTGCAGCGCTGGGCCGGCCGGCGAGCCGGGCGGCAGCGACCGCTCTCCTCAGGCCAGGCGCTCTGCACGCGACGCCGGGCCCGTGAAGCCCCCCAAGAGGCGGCGGGGCTTGTCTTCAGCTCGCGCTCCGGCGTCGGCACACCATCGCAACGAAGTCGTGCCCCACCTCCGCCAACGCGGCGTCCTCCACCGCGAAGCATCGTTCCAGCAGCGTCAGCGTCTCCGGTTCCTGGTCACGGAAGTGGTGCGCGATCCCGGAGAACGCGATGTGCAGCACCGTGCCGCCGTACGGCCGTTCCTCGACGACCTCGAAATGGCGTCGCAGACCCGGCAGCAGGCAGGCCGCGTCGACCGCCTCCGAGGGGTCGTCCAGGACCATCGACAGCCTGCTGGGCCGTACGACGCGGCGCTTGATCCGGCCGTCGGGCAGCCGGCGTCGTTCTTCGGGGAGCTGGGCCAGCAGGGCGTTCGCGGCGTCCAGTTGGGCGTCGGTCCACTGGAAACGGGTGGGGCCGACGAACTCGTCGACCACGAACAGCCCGTCCGGCTCGATCAGTCCGGCCAGGCGCGGCAGGGTCTCGCCGAGGTGGTCGAAGTGGTGCAGCGACTGGAGGCCCAGCAGCACGTCGAAGCGCTCGCCGTCGGCGGTCATCCGGTTGACGTCGGTGACCCGGAAGCGCAGGACGTCCGCGAGACCGTTCTCGGCGGCGGCGCGGGTGGCGAAGTCGATCCGCTGCTGTGCCACGTCCACGCCCTCAAGAAGGGAGAACGCGCCGGTCTTCGCCCACAGCAGCTCGTTCCCGCCGGTGCCGCACCCCAGCGAAAGGCCGCGCAGACCGGTACGCGGCGCGAAGTGCTCGGCGGCGACGTACTCGGGGAACGACGTGTCCGCGTCCCCGGTCATCAGCAGGTTCCACCGCCTGATCACCGCCGGTATCGCCCACCACTCGGTGAGTGAGGGGTCGACCTGGGACCAGTGCTGGACCACGCGCGCCCCGCCGCGCACCCGCAGCTTGGCCAGGACACGGTCGACTTCCAGCTTCCGCACCTTGCGCAGCAGTCGGTCCGCGTCATGCCTGTTGACCAGGTTGTTCAGCATCCCGGACCCCTTCGCACGGCGATGAGCGACTTCGTCGCGCCGAGCACCCGCTCGCTGAGCAGCGCCGATCGTGGGAACAGGTAGCGCATCTCGGCGCGGGTGAGCAGTTCGATGTTGATCACGGCGTTCATCGCCGACTCCGGGCTGTCGGGGCGGCTGTGGACGAGCGGCCAGTGCCGCACCAGGCGTGCCCTCGCGGCCAGGGGCAGGAACTGGAAGCCGGGTGCCACGAAGTGCGGTTCGACGGGGAAGTAGCGGTACGGCGTCTGGATCCAGTGCAGCGGCGCCAGTTGCTCGACGGCCGCGACGAACCTTTGGCGCTGGCTGGGGCCGCCCACGTGCTCGATGGTCGAGTTGGAGAACACCAGGTCGTAGCCGCCGGTACCGCCCAGTTCGGCGGCGACCGCCGGATCGGTGACGTCGGCGACCTCCACGGTGATCCAGTCGGGCAGCTCGCCGGGGTGCTCCTCCAGGTTGATCAGGTGGACGTGCTTGGCGCGCACCGGTGCCCGCAGCCACATGTCGGCCGTCCCGCCGAGGTCCACGACGCGCATGCTCTCGACGCCGGGGAAGCAGCGTCGGAACCGCTCCCAGCGGGCGATGCGGAGTCGTTCGCCCAGTGAGCCGGGTGCGTCGACGAATCTGTTCCTGAGAGCGCGGGAGCGGGGCATGGGATCGACCACCTGACGTCGGAGCGGAAGAGATGTGGAGTGCACGGGCTGTCACCAGTCCGTGTAGAAACTGGCCGGGTTCACCAGGTACCGGACGGTGGGGTGCGGCACGTGCAGCACCCGGTGGCCGCGGCCGTAGCGTCGGATCAGCTCCCAGTCCTCCCGGGGCAGCACCTCGGGTGTCCGGCGCAGGCGGCTGAAGCGCAGGGAGCGGGTGCGACGGGCGACGAAGGCGTTGGTGTCCAGGAAGGCCTCGCGCCCGGCCCGGCGCCGGTCGAAGGGCACCGACAGGACGTCCTTCTCGCTTCCGTCGGGCAGGACGCGGCGCAGCGCCGTGTAGACGCCGTCGGGACCGCCGGGGGACTCCAGGACCGCCAGTGCCCGTTCCAGATGGTCGGGCTCCCAGAGGTTGTCGTCGTCCAGGAACGCCACGTACCGCGAGCGGGTGAGGCGGATCCCCACGTTGCGCACGACGCCCGCCACAGCGGTGTTGCGCGCCAGGGACACGGCGAACAGCCGTGGATCGTCCGGGAGTTCGGGCAGCCCGGCGCCGTCGTCGACCACGATGACGACCTGGTCGCGCACCGTCTGGTCCAGCGCCGAGCGCACCGCGGCGCGCAGCGCCTCGGGGCGCCGGTGGGTGGCGATCACCGTGGCGACCAGCGCCGAGGGCGGTGACGGCAGGCCGGCGGCCAGCCGTCGGGCCTCGGCGTCCTCGACGCGGCGCAGCCGCACCGCGGAGGGCGCGAGCAGGACCTTGTTCCTGGCCTCGAAGAGCACCAGCCAGCCGAACGCCGCCTTGAGCAGCGTCCAGGGCGCCCGTGCGACCCGGCGCGTCAGGGCCCGGCTCACGAGGCCGGCTCCGGGGCGACGAGCCGGCCGTCGGACATCCGGTTGTTCCGCCACACGTTTCCGGCGCCGCCCGCGTTCCAGTGGCCGACCACGCCGTAGCCGCCGGAGGCGGGGTGGTACTGCGCCGAGAAGATGTTGCCGGTGACCTTGATCCCGGTGGCGCCCTTGTCGCCGCCGTAGAGCGCGTAGGCGCCGCCGGCGATCCAGTTGTGGTCGACGGTGACGTTGCGGACCACCCCGGTGTCCGCGAACAGCCCGATGCTTCCCGAGGCCCCCTGCTTGAGGCCGGTCGGGTTCAGCAGGGTGTTGTGGCGGATGATCAGCTGCCCGGTGTTGCCGCCGCCGCTGATCACGGCGTTCGTGTGCTGCCACTCACCGCCCTGGTTGACGAACGGGACGATGTCGTGGACGTAGTTGTCGTGCAGATGACCCTGCCCCATGGACAGGGCGTCGCCGAACACCGAGACGTCGCACCAGCCGACCTCGATGGAACTGCCTCCCATGTTGGACACCGCGTAGTCCACGCCGCCGTTGTCGGGCCCCTTGCCGGGCACGGCGGTGATGGTGGAGTGCAGCACCCGCAGGCCGTGGTAGCCGGGGCGCAGGTTGACACCCCACCAGTTGTCCGACGTGATCCTCGAGTCGATGACGGTGACGTCGTTGGCGTAGATGTCGAGGGAGCCGGTGATGTCCCAGCCCCGGATGACGAGCCCGTCGGTACGGACGGCCAGGTAGCCGGTCTTGTGGGGCTTGAGAGGCACGCGGGGACCGGT
Organism: Streptomyces sp. NTD91; assembly: GCF_059510455.1. Lineage (NCBI taxonomy): Bacteria > Bacillati > Actinomycetota > Actinomycetes > Kitasatosporales > Streptomycetaceae > Streptomyces > Streptomyces sp. NTD91. Next base: position 19,628 of record NZ_JCAJZW010000042.1, on the reverse strand, counting down.
CGTACGGGCGTCGGGGAAGCCGCAGGCGCCCGCAGACGCGCATGCGGTCCCGGCCGCGGCGCCTGGGGAGGCGCCGTCCGTGCCGGACGTCGCGGAGGGCTGTCCCGGCGCGGACGGCGATGCGGCCGGGCGTGCCGACGCCTTGCCGTCCACGGGCGAGGGACGGGCGCTCGGGTGCGTTCCCGAGCAGGCCACGCCGAGAACCGCGAGTAAGACGGCGAGCAGCAGCCCCGCGATCGGGCTGCGGCTGGTACGTCGTGGCATCAGGCTCACCTCATGTCCTGTCGTGGGATGCGACCGGTGCGGACGACCGGTGCCGGCCGCGGTGGGGCCGGTCGGCGCGGGCGGTCCCGCGCAGGAAGTCCCGGCTGGGCAGGACGCACACCGTGTAGCCGGCCAGGGCGAGCGTGCCGAGGGCGAGGAGCGCGAGCCGGCCGTCGCCGAACGGGCGCTCCAGACCCAGGATGATCGCGGTCATCACGGCCCCGCCGAGGAAGGGCCACGCGCAGGCCCTGGCGATCCGGCCGAGGCCGATGCCGCCCCGGCCGAGGGCGATCAGGAACACGGGCACCACCAGGCCGCCGGCGACCAGCACATGGCCCTGCGAGACGCCGACGATGCCGTTCAGGCGGGCGGCGACCAGCAGCGCCGGGACCAGGGCCACCAGCCACAGACCCTGCACCAGGAAGAGCGCGCGACGCTGTCCGACCGCGACCAGGCAGTCATAGGCGAGTTCGCTGCCGATGCGGATCAGGCCGAGGGCCATCAGCCAGGGCAGCGCGGCGGCGGCGGGGGCCCACTGGCTGCCGTAGATCAGCCGGATGACCGGCTCCGCCAGGGCGGCCGGCAGCACGCACAGCGGGACGGTGCCGGTGATCAGCACGCCCAGGGCACGGCTGAAACCCCGGGCGAGCGCCTGCGGTGAGCCGGCCAGGCGGGAGAACCCGGCGAAGGAGACGCGGCGGGCCGCCTCGGAGACGATCCGCACCGGCCAGCCGGAGATGTTGAAGGCGAGCACATAGAACCCCAGGGACACATTGCCCAGCGTGGCGCCCACCACCATGGTGTCGACGTTGACCACCGCCAGGGCCAGCAGACTCGCCCCCGCGAGCGGAAGCCCGAACCTCAGCAGTTCCCGGGCCTGTCGGGAGTCCCAGCCGTATCGCAGGGTGCCCGGTGCCGCGAGACAGCAGCCGATCAGCGTGACGACGTTGCCCACCACGGCTCCGACGGCGAAGCTCATCGCGCCCCGGCCCTCGAAGGCCAGCAGCAGCGTCACCGCCGTGCCGAGCGCGAAGTTGAGTCCGTCGATGATCACGCGTCTGCCCTGGGCGAACTCACGGGTGAGGAAGCCCCCGGGCACCTGCGCCACTCCGTCGATCACCACGCACAGGCACATCACCCGCAGCACACCCGAGGCGTCCGGCGAGCCGAGCAGGCCGGCCACCGCCGGCGCCGCCGCGAACAGGGCCGCGTACAGCAGACCGCTGGAGAGAGTGCTGAGGGTCAGGACGGTCGGCGCGAACCGCCGCGCGTCCCCCTCCCAGCGCACGATGGCCAGGCCCACGCCCAGCTCGTTCGCGGACAGCAGGACCAGCAGCACGGTCTGGGCGACGCCGTACACGCCCCAGGCCGCGGGGCCCAGCGCGAAGCGGGCCAGTACGATGCCCGTCGCGAAGTTGCCCAGGCGCAGGACGACGGTGTTGATCAGGCTCCACCGGGCCGCCGATCGGACCTTCCTGCCGAGGGAGTCGGGAGCGGCGGGTGCGGGAGCGGGAGGAGCGGGGGCACCGCTCGTCTCACCGGTCTCGCTCTCCGGTGCGCGGGCGGTGTCCATGAGTCGACTCCTCGTCGAGCGGCTCGGCGGCGGACGCCACGGCCATGGCGTGCCGGGGCGCAGGGGGCTCTGCGGCGGCCGGCCCGTCCTCGGCGGACCGGGACCAGCTCGGCTGCCGCCGGATGGCGAGCGTCTCGTCCACCGCCGACTGCCCGGCCGAGGGGACGGGGACGGACGTCTCCTGCTCCGCAACGGGCCTGTGCGGCCGTCGGCGCGCCTCCACGTAGAACACGGCGACCAGGCTCAGCACCAGACCCAGGCACCCGGCCATGACGAGGTACTCGATCCGGGTCTTGGTCTGCGCCACCGGGTTCTGCGGGGGCACGACGGTCGTCATGCGGATCATGGCCTTCGGGGCGACCGACTGCTGTTTCTGGAACTGGTCCAGCCGCTCCTTGGCATAGGCGGTCAGAATCCTGTCCGAGGCCAGGACCGCCGCCTTGTCGGTGCCGGTGACGGTGAGCCAGAGCAGCGGCCCCTGAGCGTTGTCGGCGAGCTTGGCCGTGAACGTGCCCGTGGCACCACGGGACTTCAGGTCCCGGATCGAGTCGTCGGAGTTGAGGTTGCGGGCCAGGCTGTCGGCCATGCCGGTGAGCGAGGTCTGGGTGCTGAGGAAGGGGTTGCCGTCGTAGGCGACGGTGGCCTTCTGGGAGTTCAGCAGTACCACCGTGCTCTGCGACCGGTAGGCGACCGGAACCGTCACCGTCACGCCGACGACCAGTCCCGCGGCCAGCAGCAGTGCGGGCAGCAGGACGTACCAGCGCCTGCGCATGACACGGAAGATCTCAGCGAGATCCATGGTGGCCCCCCCAAGCGACCTGACGTTCGACGAGCATATGTTGCAAGCGGATCATATGGGGAGCGTTTGGGCGGTGGGCCTGGGACGCGTGCTCGCCGTGCCTCCCTCCAGCAGCACCCCGGCGATACGGTCGCTCGCCCGACCGTCCCACAGGCCCGGCCGGCGCGGCGCGGGCGGATCGTCCAGCACCCGGTTCACCGTGGCCACGACGCGTGCGGGATCCCGGCCGGCCAGCACGTTGGTGCCCTGCTCCACGGTGACGGGCCGCTCGGTGTTGTCCCGGAGGGTCACGCACGGCACGCCGAGCGCGGTGGTCTCCTCCTGTACGCCGCCCGAGTCGGTCAGCACCAGACGAGCGGAGTCCTGCAGGGCGATGAAGTCGAGGTATCCGGCGGGCGGGACGAGCCGTACACCTGCGGGGACGCCGATGTCGGCCAGCCGCCGGGACGCGCGCGGGTGCACCGGCAGCAACAGCGGGCAGCGGCCGGCGATCTCGCCGAGGGCCTTCAGCAGCCCGGCGAGGACCTCCGGATCGTCCACGTTGGCGGGCCGGTGCAGGGTCACCAGGCCGTACTCCCCCCTGGTCAGGCCGTAGCGGTCGAGGATGCCGGAGGCCCTGGCCCGGTCCAGGTTGGCCAGCAGCGTGTCGATCATGACGTTGCCGACGAGGTGGATCTGGTCCTCCCGGTGACCTTCGGCGCGCAGGTTCTCCACGGCGTCGGGGGAAGGGGCCAGCAGATGGTCGCTGACGCGGTCGGTGGCCACGCGGTTGACCTCCTCGGGCATGCTCCAGTCGCGGCTGCGCAGGCCCGCCTCGACATGGGCGAGCAACGGCCCGGCCTTGGCCGTGACCAGGGCGCAGGCCAGGGTGGAGTTGATGTCGCCGACCACGACGACGATGTCCGGGGACACCTCGGCGAGCAGGGGCTCGAACGCGGTCATCACCCGGCCGGTCTGCTCGGCGTGGGTGCCGGAGCCGACGCCGAGGAAGCGGTCCGGGGGACGGATGCCGAGGTCGGCGAAGAACATGTCGTTCATGGCCGGGTCGTAGTGCTGGCCCGTGTGGACGAGCAGCACCTCGGCACCCCGGCGCTCCAGGGCGTCCATCACCGGTTTGATCTTCATGTAGTTGGGGCGCGCGCCTGCGACACAGATGATCCGTGGCATGGTTTCAGAGCACCTCGATGGTGGGTCCGGACGCCAGCCGCCGACGGCAGTCGAGGACGAACGGGGCGTGCTCGGCGATGAGTTCGTAGTCGAAGCTGTCGTGGTCGGTGAGCAGCACCACGACGTCGGCGGCCGCCAGCTCCTGGGGCGTCGGGTCGACCCGCACCAGCCGGGTGTCCACCGGCAGGCTCTCCACGACATGCGGGTCGGCCGCCTTGACCTGCGCCCCCATGTCGAGCAGCAACTGGGAGATGCGCAGGGCGGGCGACTCGCGGGCGTCGCCGGTGTTCTTCTTGTACGCCAGGCCGAGCAGCAGGACGTGCGAGCCGTTCACGGAACGGCGTCGCGCGTTGAACAGCTCGCCGATGCGACGGGCCACGTACTCGGGCATGTGGTTGTTGATGTCGTTGGCCAGCTCCACGAACCGGAAGCTCTGGCCCAGTTCGCGCTGCACCCGCCAGGACAGGTACGACGGGTCGATCGGCAGGCAGTGGCCGCCGACTCCCGGGCCGGGTGTGAACTTCATGAAGCCGAAGGGCTTGGTGGAGGCGGCGTCGACGGCCTGCCAGACGTCGATGCCCAGGTGGTGGGCGAACATCGCGATCTCGTTGACCAGCGCGATGTTCACATGGCGGAAGGTGTTCTCCAGCAGCTTGGCGAGTTCCGCCTCCTTGGGCGAGCGCACCGGCACGGTGGTGTCGACGAGTCCGGCGTAGAAGTCCTGAACGGCGCTGAGCGAGGCCGCGTCGACGCCGGAGACGACCTTCGGGGTCTTCTCGAAACCCCAGACGGTGTTTCCGGGGTCGATCCGCTCGGGGCTGTAGCCGAGGTGGAAGTCGGTGCCGGCGGTGAGCCCCGAGCCGTCCTCGAGGATCGGCGCGAACAGCTCCTGGGTGGTGCCGGGATAGGTGGTCGACTCCAGTACGACGGTGGCGCCGGGCCGCAGATAGCGGGCCAGGGCGACCGCCGATTCCTTGATGTACCGCAGGTCGGGAGTGCCCTCGTGCAGCGGGGTCGGCACGGTCACGACGGCGACGTCGAAACCGCCGCAGTCGCGGGCCGCGTCGGTCGCGCGGTAGGTGCCGGCGTCCAGCGCCGCGCGGATCCGCTCGGAGGACACGTCCTCGACGAACGACTCACCGGCGGCAAGGCTCTTGACCCGCCGCGCGTCGACGTCGTAGCCGATCACCTCGTGTCCGACCTCGGCCGCGCGGATGGCCAGCGGCAGGCCGACGTATCCCTGTCCGACCACGACGACGCGCATCAGTGACTCCTGTTCGCTGGAGCGGGCGACGGAGTGAGCCGGATGAACTCACGCGCCGTCATGAGGACGAAGGCGGCGTTGGTGGTGAGATAGCGCCGGCCCAGGCGGCGCGGCTCCTGCAGCGCGCGGTACAGCCACTCCAGACCCCAGCGCTGCCAGGACCGGGGGGCGCGCCTGGTGACGCCGGCCAGGATGTCGAAGGAGCCGCCGACCCCGTGGACGACGCGGGCCCCGGTGCGCGCGCCGTAGCCGGCGGTGAAGATCTCCTTCTTCGGCGAGGTCATGCCGAGGAACAGCATCCGGGCCCCGCTGCGGGCGACCGCGTCCGCGACCTCCTCCTGCTCGGAGTCCTCGAAGTAGCCGTTCCGGCTGCCGGCCACCCTCAGCCGGGGGAAGCGCTCGGCCACCCGGCGCAGCATCTCCTCCAGCACCTCCTGCCTGGCGCCGAGGAAGTACACCGGCATGCCCGCCGACTCCGCCTCGGCGAGCAGCCGTAGGAACAGATCGATACCGGCCACCCGTTCCGGCAGTGGGGCGCGCAGTATCCGGCCGGCCCAGACCACGGCCTGCCCGTCGGCGAGGACGAGATCACAGCCGGACACGGCACGGGCGAGCCGGGGATCCCGCCGCATGTTCACCAGCTTCGCGGCGTTGACCACCCCGATCTCCAACTGCCGGTCCTCCCGCACCGCTTGCAGACACCGCTGTACCGTCTCGTCCATGGTCAGCGGGTCCAGCTGGATGCCGAACAGTGTCTGACGCCGCCTCATATGCGGCCCCCCTGCCAGGCGTGGAGCATCCAGCCGAACTCGTACGGCCGGCATTCGTGGTCCACGGACAGGGGCCGGTACATCCGGTCGAGGGTCTTCAGCCGCAGGCCGGGAGCGACCCGGGTGCCCAGCCCCCGTGCGGCGCGCACCGCCTTCCTGGGATCGCCCCGGTGGACCTTGCGCCAGGTGACGCCGAGCGTGTCGAGGATCAACGGCTCGTGGTGCTCGGGGCGTTCGGCGAGTTCGGGCACGTCCGTCATCCAGCGCAGGCCCTTGCGGACCGCCGCGCCGAAGTCGGTGCCGCCGGCGTCGGCGAGGTCGAACAGCGCGGTCGGCGCCATCGCGTGCTGGTGGACGCTGTAGACCGGGTAGCCCTCGATCACGCCGCCGGTGCGCGCGTCGTAGTGCCACCACCACTGACCGCCCTCGCCCTGCACCGCGCAGATCCGCGCCGCACACGCCTCGGCCGCGGCCAGCGCCTGCGGATCGCCGCCCGCGTCAGCGCCGGCGTGTGCGCGGGCCAGCGCCTGCAACGGGTACGTCTGGTCGGCGAAGCAACTCACGTGCGCCCGGTACCAGGGCACCAGTCCGGGGGCCGTGGCGTGCGGGAACAGCGGGCTGTCCCCGATCCGGCACCGCAGCAGACGGTCACGGGCCGCGGTGAGGCGGCTCTCCACGTCGACCGTGTCGCGAGCCGCCGCGAGCGCGGACAGCACCCAGGCGGCCTCGACGGTGTACTGGGGCCGTCCCGCTTCGTCCAGGGCATCGACCCGGGCGAGGGCGTCGGACAGTTTGGGGTGCCCGGTCTCGGCGGCGGCCCATGAGATCAGCGCCGCGTCACCGAGGTTGGTCACCGCGGGCAGGGACTCGACCAGCAGACCCGTGAACTCCTCGGCGGTGCGGCCCCCGAGCACCGCCCGCTGGCGGTCCTCGGGCAGGAACCGGGCCCCCAGTACGGTGATGGCCGCGTACCGGGTGCTGGTGCCACGCCGCTCCAGGACCCAGGACCCGTCCGGTGCCCGCCGCCCGGCCATGGTGAACGCGAAGGTCTCCGAGCCGGGGAGCAGCATCGACGGAAGCCCCGACTCGGCGACGGAGAGCAGGCGTTGGGCGAGCGCGAGCAACGGCGGTTCCTCACGACCGAGCGCCGCCAGACGTGTGATGGTCATCTTCTGGACACACCGACCCCCCTGTGGGTCCTCTTTTTGCGCAGGCTTGTGATCGCCGCGTCGCGGAAGGCGACGCGGCGGAGGGAGAACGTCGAACGTCAGCCGTCAGCCGTCCGAGCGGTCGTCACTCCTCGCTTCGGACACAGGTGTCTTCACCCGGAAACCCCCCCTGGGCACTGGTTTTGTGCGCTCACTGTGCCTGGTCTGCACAGTTCGCACACATGTTATGCCTGCACGTGTTCGAGGCGCGGTGTTTTGGGAGAATCGGAAAGTCGTACTCATGCGCTGTGCGCTCAGGGGCGCTCGACGAGCTCGCCGTCCTTCTCGTCGTACCGGGCCCCCGTCTCCGGACACTCCCAACGGCCCGGCTCTCCCTCCCGCTCGACCAGCCGTACGCCGGCCCGGCCCACCCAGCCGATCCGGCGCGCCGGGACGCCCGCCACGAGCCCGAAGTCCGGCACGTCCCGGGTCACCACCGCACCCGCCGCGACCAGTGCCCAGTGCCCGATCCGTACGGGAGCCACGCACACCGAACGGGCGCCCAGCGACGCCCCCTCGCCCACGACCACCGCGACGGGTTCCCAGTCGCCCCCACGCTTCAGTCTTCCCTCCGGGTCCACCGAGCGGGGGAAGTGGTCGTTGGTGAGCACCGCCGCCGGGCCGACGAAGGCCCCGTCACCGAGTACGGCGGGTTCGTACACCAGTGCGTAGTTCTGAAGCTTGACGTTGTCGCCGATCCGCACGCCCGGGCCGACGTACGCTCCCCGGCCCACGATGCATCCGCTGCCCAGCCGGGCGTCCTCCCGTATCTGGGCCAGGTCCCAGACCGTCGTGCCGGCACCGATCGTGGCCGTCTCGTCGACCTGAGCGGTCGGCTGGATCCTGAAGTTCACCGCGCTGAACCCTTCTTCTCGTCGAGCAGAGCCGGAAACGCCGTCCGCAGTGCCTCGCGCCAGGGACGGATCGGCGCGATCCCCGCCCGGCGCCGGCGGCCGTGCCCCAGCACGCTGTACGGGGGGTGGGGAGCGGGCCGGGCCGAGGCGGAGCCGGTGGTCGGCCGGACGCGTCCCCGGTCCGCGCCGAGCAGATCTCCCGGCCCAGGCCGAGTCAGATCGTCCTGCCGCCGCCGGTGCCGTGGCAGACCCCGGCGGGCGCGGTTCCGGCCAGGGGGTTTCGTTCGGATCAGGTCGGCCGGGCCGCGGCGTCCGATGCGGTGCGTCGCACGGCGGAGGATCACCCGCGTACCGGGCGTCCTCGGGGGGACCGAGACCGCGGCGAGGTGCCGTGCCGGGCGTCGCAAATCCCGGCCGATCCGAACGGAACCCCCTGGGGCGGCCCGTACCAGCCGGTCCGCGAGGTCCGCCGTCCGGATGGGCCGCCCGCGCTGGTCGTCGACCACGTCGACGGCGTCACGGGCGGACGTCGGCCTGATCATCGCGTCGGCGAAGTTGCCGCCGCCCGCCCCGCACAGCCACGCCGTGCCTACGACGTACCCGGCGTCGGGCAGCGTCGCCGGCACCGCCTGTGCCACCACCGGCTCGGTCCGTCCGTGCGCACCGCGCGGCGCGGCCGGGGCGTCCTCGGGGTACGGACGGGTGCCGTCACCCGCGAGCACGTGGTCCGTCGAGACCTGGATCAGCCCGACGTCCGTGCGCGCACACGCCTCGTCGAGGTGGCGGGGCCCGTCGCCGTTGACCGGCAGCGCCTGCGCCTCACGCGCCTCGGCGCCGTCCACGGCCCTCCACGCGGCGCAGTCGACCACGATCCGCGGCCGGTGCGCCGCGAGGGCGCCGTGCACGACTGCCGCGTCCAGGGTGCCGAGACCGCCGCGATCCAGGCCGACGGCCGTGTCACCGTGCCTGCCGAGCCGCTCCACGACGTCCTGTCCGAGCATTCCGTTCCCTGTTCGTCGTCGGAAAGGGGGCTGCGCTACAGCGCCGCGCGTGCCTTCAGCGGCTCCCACCAGGCGCGGTGCTCCCGGTACCAACGCACCGTCTCCGCAAGGCCGGTGGCGAAGTCCCTGCGGGGTGCGTAACCCAGCTCCTCGCGGATCTTCGTGCAGTCCACGGAGTAACGGCGGTCGTGGCCCTTGCGGTCGGCGACGTACTCGACGCTGGTGTCCCAGTCGGCCCCGCACGCCCGAAGCAGCAGGGCGGTCAGCTCCTTGTTGGACAGCTCGGTGCCGCCGCCGATGTTGTAGACCTCACCGGCGCGGCCCTTGGTACGCACCAGTTCGATGCCCTGGACGTGGTCGTCGATGTGCAGCCAGTCGCGGACGTTTCCGCCGTCGCCGTACAGCGGGACCTTCCTGCCGTCCAGCAGGTGGGTGATGAACAGCGGGACGACCTTCTCGGGGAAGTGGTGGTGCCCGTAGTTGTTGGAGCAGCGGGTCACCCGTACGTCGAGGCCGTGGGTCCGGTGGTGGGCGAGGGCGATCAGGTCGCTCGACGCCTTGGAGGCGGCGTACGGGGAGTTGGGCCGCAGGGGGTCCGTCTCGGGCCAGGATCCGCAGTCGAGGGAGCCGTACACCTCGTCGGTGGAGATGTGCACGAACGGGCCGGTGCCGTGCCGGAGAGCCGCGTCCAGCAGGGTCTGGGTGCCCAGGACGTTGGTGCGGACGAACTCGGCGGCGCCCAGGATCGAGCGGTCCACATGCGACTCGGCGGCGAAGTGGACCACCTGGTCGTGCTCGGCGAGCAGCTCGTCGACCAGGGTGGCGTCGCAGATGTCACCCTGGACGAAGGCGAACCCCGGATGGTCGCGCGCCTCTTCGAGGTTGGCCGGGTTGCCCGCGTAGGTGAGCTTGTCCAGCACCGTCACCGCCACATCGCCCGGGCCCCAGGGGCCGAGGAGCGTGCGGACGTAGTGCGAGCCGATGAAGCCGGCACCGCCGGTGACCAGAATTCGGGTGGACGCGGTCGTCATGACGCGATCTGCACCTTGCTGTGGTCGCCGAGGACGAGACGGTGGGCGGCGGGTTTGCGGGGCGCGGGAGTGACCTCGACGTTACGGCCGATGAGGGAGGCCTCCACCCGCCGGACGCCGCTCACCGAGGAGTCGCGCAGCACGATCGAGTACTCGATCTCGCTGTCCTCGATCCGGCAGCCACCGGCTATCGAGGTGAAGGGACCGACGTACGAGTCGGTGACCACGGTGTTCGCGCCGACGACCACCGGACCCACGATCCGGCTGCCGGTGACCTTCGCCCCGGCCTCGATCCGCACCCGGCCGATGATCTCGCTGTCGTCGTCGACCGTCCCGTCGATCCGGCGCTCCAGGGTCTCCAGCACCGAGCGGTTGACCTCGAGCATGTCGGTGACGTTGCCCGTGTCCTTCCAGTACCCGGAGATCGTCGTGGAGCGCACATCGCGTCCGGCGTCGATCAGCCACTGGATCGCGTCGGTGATCTCCAGCTCGCCGCGTGCCGACGGCTCGATGGCGCGTACGGCCTCGTGCACCGCGGGGGAGAAGAGGTACACGCCGACCAGCGCGAGTTCGCTCTTGGGGTGCCGGGGCTTCTCCTCCAGGGCGATCACCTGACCGGCCGCGTCCAGCTCGGCCACTCCGAACTCGGTGGGATTCGGCACCTTCGTGAGCAGGATCTGTGCATCGGGCCGCTCGGCGCGGAAGGACTCCACCAGCTCCGTGATGCCACCGACGACGAAGTTGTCGCCGAGGTACATCACGAAGTCGTCCTCACTCAGGTACTCGCGGGCGATCAGCACCGCGTGGGCCAGCCCCAGCGGTGCCTCCTGGGGAATGTAGGTGACGTCGAGGCCGAACCGGGAGCCGTCGCCGACCGCCTCGCGGATCTCCTCGGCGGTGTCCCCCACGATGACCCCGACCTCGGCGATGCCCGCCTCGGCGATCGCCTCGAGACCGTAGAACAGCACCGGTTTGTTCGCGACCGGTACCAGTTGTTTCGCCGAGGTATGGGTTATGGGGCGCAAACGGGTACCTGACCCACCAGACAACAAAAGTGCCTTCATGTGCTCACCCTACTTATGCCGGACTCGCCGACGGAGGGATTCCGCTCACCGTGTGCCCTGTGGGCGGGGCGGCCCCTGCGGCACGGGCAGCGATGGCGCACCGAGGTCCGGCGTGGGAGAGCGCTGTCGACCTCCGGCAGCCCCGGCTGGTGCGGGACCGCTGGAGGCCACAAGCATGCGGCGAGGAGAGCGAAGAGGCTGGATTCAAGGAGTGGTGAGAAGGAAGCCCCTTCATGGCCTCGCCGCGACCGACGTTAGCAGTCAGGCGGGGATCAGGTCGCGCAGATTTTCCGGCGTGATGACCCGGGACTTCGGGTGCAGCCCCTCGGGGCGGTCCAGACCGAGGTAGGTGACCGGACCTGCCGGGAGCGTCTTCCCGTCCCACACGGCGACGGTGGTCCCCCCGTCGGCCATCAGGTCGACCAGGTGGCGGACGGTGAGCTGTTCGCGCTCGACGACGGCGCGCAGCAGCGTCGCGACCGTCACCCGGTTGCTCTCGACCCGGTTGGACGTCGGCATCCCCTTCAGATACAGGTGCAGCCACCTGGCACGCCACCGGCCGTCCGGCCCCCGCAGAAACGCCAGCGGCAGCGCGACCCGGCCCGGACCGCGCAGCTCGGACTTCATGCGCACGGTGCGCGGCTCGAACGGCCGGCCCTGCTGCGCGGACTCGCGCAGCATGAACCCGAAGAACGACTCTTCGACCTCCTCGAAGCCCTCCCCCGAGAAGATGTCGACCTGCGGCACGACGCAGTCGCCCCGCACCGCGCCCAGCCGCAGGTCGATGAATTCCGAAGCCCCTTCGGGCGCGTCGGTGATGTCGCCGGAGTGCTCGCCCTCGACGTCCCGCAGGTTGGTGTACGACAGCCAGGAGACCGTCGCGTACTCGGCGTCGAGCAGCAGTGCCGACAGGTCGAAGTCGGTGCTGCGCTCGGTCTGCTTCCAGTGGACGAAGAAGCGCAGCAGTTCACCGTCGACGGGGGACACCGAGCCGCGCGGCAGCACACCGAGCCCGGCGGCGGTGGCCTTGCCGCTCAGGGGCAGTGCCACGTCCAGGACGTCCGGGTCGAGCACCATGTGGTCCACCACCGGAAGTCGGCGGCGCAGCTCCGCGTCGAGCACGGCGACCAGCCGCTCGCGCTCGGGCGCGGGCACCGGCGGACGGGTGTCGTCGGTGACCCAGGCCCGGCCCAGGCGATTGACGAACACCCGCCGCGCGCCGGTCTCCCGACCGCGGTTGTGCAGGTGCTCGCGCACCGACAGCAGCACCCGGCCGGCGACCTCGGGCGCGGCATGCTCGGCGGCGGCCACGACGGCGTCGCGCTCGTCCTGGGTGCGGGCGGTGCGCAGCAGCCGGTCCAGGGCACGGAACAGCTTGCCCGGGGCGGACGTGAGCAGTTCGGCCGCGCCGGTCGTGTCCCCCGCACCGAGCAGTTCCTCCACGCGGCTGTCCAGGGCGCGCGCCGTCTTCTCGCCGCGGGCGACGGCGAACACGTCGGCGGCGTGCGGCCACTGCGGGTACTCGTGGGGATGCAGCCGCTCGCCGAGCCGCTTCCACATCTCGCGGTGCGCGTGCACGTCGGCGAGCTTGGCCGGCTCCGCGGCCACGACCGCGTCCAGGCCCGCGAGCAGCGTGCGGCGCACCGGGCGGGACAGGGTCCGCAGCCGAGTCGGTTCCTGGAGGGTGACGTCACCGACCGAGAGTGCGCAGGCCAGCCGGAGCACGTCGGTGACGGTGTCCAGCAGCAGGTCCGAACCGGCCGTGAGCCGGGCCCGGTTGAGCACGGCTCGCGTCTCCCGTACCGGGATCCGGTCGGGCTGCGGCCCGGTCACGCAGTGACCGGCGAGGTCGTGCAGATCCCGCAGGGCGTCCTCGCCCAGCGGCGTGCTGCTGCCCGCCAACGCCAGGTACAGCTCGGTGAGTTCGACCTCCACGCTGTCGACGAGGTGCAGGACCGTCAGGCGGTCCCCGGCGGCGGCGATCAGCTCGTCGTGCCGGGCCAGCATCTCGGCGTAGGTGTGCCGGTAGGTGCCGTACGAGGGGAGCGTGAGCAGGTCGACCAGCCCGGTGCTGAGCTGCTCCAGCGTGCCCGCGCGTGTCCGGTCGTCGGCGAGGGCCCCGGCGATGCAGGTCATCCAGAAGTCGAAGGTGTCGGGCACGTTGGCCGGGAAGTCGATGAAGTACACGTTGTGCCGGACATGGTCGCCGACCAGCTCCCGCACGGTGCCCAGCGTCGCCACGGCGGTGTCGGTCACCGCCGGCGCGGACAGCCGCGACAGATGCTCGAGCAGCTCGGCCGAGAGCTTGAATCCCATGGACATCAACGCGGCGTCGAACTGCCGTGCAGCGACGGCGCCTTGCCCGACGGGGCCCACGGGCGCGGGGAGGCGGTGGGTGTGGCGGACGACCAGGGATTCCAGGGGGTGGACCATTCCGGCATGTTCCCAAGGCGCCGTGACCGGGCGCACCCGGTTTTCGCGGCCACCTCGTCGGCGCGTACGCCCTGCGGGCGGGGCCACGACCCGGTCAGTGGAGCACGTCGAAAACCTGCTTCTGCAGCCCGTTGGCGTAGACCTCGTGTTCGGTCAGCCTCAGCTTCTGGGCGTCCTTGTCGGTGCCGCTGAACAGGCGCTTGCCCGCGCCGAGTAGGAGGGGGAAGACGAGGAGGCGGTAGCGGTCCACGAGACCGGCGTCGGAGAGGCCGTGGTTCAGGGAGGCGCTGCCGTGGACGATGATCGGGCCGCCCTCGGTCCGCTTGAGCGCGGCCACGTCCTCGAGGGAGCGCAGGAGGGTGGTCTCGCCCCAGTTCGGCACCAGGTCGTCGTCGGTGAGGGTGGTGGAGACGACGTACTTGGGCATCGACTTGTAGTCGGCGAATTCCTCCAGGTCGGGCCATACGGGACTGAACGCCTGGTAGCTGACCCGTCCCAGCAGCATCGCGGCGGCTTCCTTCCGCTCCCGGCCCTTGATCTCGTAGGCCTCGGGAAGGAAGTCGACGTCCTTGAACGTCCAGCCCGCGTTGCGGTAGCCGGACTCGCCGCCCGGGGCCTCGACGACTCCGTCGAGCGAGACGAAGGCGGTGCTGATCAAAGTACGCATGGTGGCTCCTGTCACATCGGGACGGTTTCGCTCAGCCACAGCCTGCTACCGACAAAAAAAACTGTCAAGATAATAATGATTGTCGGCTGCTCGATGTGCCACTCGCTTCGAGGGGAGGCTCCAGGTCGGTGCCTGGGCATGCGCGTCGATCGCCTCGCTCCTCATGGGCGGAGCCTGTGCGCGCCCGCCGCCCAGGCAGGCGAGGAGTCCGCGCATGCGGAGTGTTCTCCTGGGAGGAGAGGGCCATCCGGTGACGCCTGGGCCGGGCCGCTCCTTCCGGAGCGGCCCCGGACGTACACGGGCGGTTCCGGTGCACGGGCGGTTCCGACGCGCGCCGCGGAGCCGCGGAGGCCGGGTGCGGCTCCTGCGGCTGCCGCCGGATAGCGTGACCACGTGGAGCTGAGCACGCGTACGAGAACTTGGACTCGCCCCGTCGTCGCCCTGGTGGTGGCGCTGCTCGGGGTGGGCATCCTGGCCGCGAACATCGTCGACGTGGTTCAGGGAGATCACCGGATTTCCGCGCTGCGTGCACATGGACGCCGGGTCCTCGGCGACGCCTACGTCCAGCACGCGTGCTCGTCCGGTCGCGGCGCCGGGTGCTCCGCGAGCGCGGTGTGGCTCAGCTTCCACGACGCCGAGGGGCTGTCCCGGTTCGCCATCGAGCCGCGCCTGGCCCACTCCCTCTACGTACCGAGCGGCCCGAGGGACGCCGAGGGCCACATCCGCACCACGGTGGTCTACGACCCCGCGAACCCGGACGACGCGCAGGCGGCCGGTGTGCTCCGCTGGAACGCGTGGAACCTGATCGAGCAGCGTTGGCTCGCTCTCACCCTCGGCGCGGTGCCGGCCGTGGCCGGCTCGGCGGCACTCGCCACCCGACGCCTCCGCGCCTGAACGGACCGACGCCGTCGCGGATCCGGCGGAGCGGCCCCGCGCCCGGGCTTCAGCTGCCCCGGTGTCCACCGTCAAGGAGAAGCGCCGGCGGCCCCGAGCAGTGTCACTGCGTACGTGCCCAACATGAGGGCCCACGCGAGGACCGGCCCCGCGATGAGGAGGAGCGCCTTCGGTTGCACTCCGTGCATGGGCGCGCGGATCTGCTCGAAGACGTGCAGGTTGAACTGCTGTGGCATCCGTCGGTCATCGTCTTCCGAGAAGCCCGCGCGGACGACGGCCAGGACACAACGAAGTGCGTAAGCCTGCCAGAGCGGCAGGTCGCCGGTGCGTCCCGGCCATCCAGGCCCTCCGAAGCCGATCGACGCGACCGGTACAGCGCTGAGGGCGAACGCCGGCACGAGTGTGAGGGTTCTCATCACCCGAGGGGCGTTCTCTTCATGCCGTACGAAGGACTCCA
This sequence comes from Streptomyces sp. NTD91, assembly GCF_059510455.1. Lineage (NCBI taxonomy): Bacteria > Bacillati > Actinomycetota > Actinomycetes > Kitasatosporales > Streptomycetaceae > Streptomyces > Streptomyces sp. NTD91. The sequence goes on along the minus strand of NZ_JCAJZW010000042.1, from coordinate 4,182 downwards.
GGGCTCGACGAGCGCTCCCGTCCCGCGGAACTCCCGACGGTGCACGCGGTCTCCCTGCGGGCCCCGTTCGGCCTCCTCGGTCGCCGGCGGCCCGGAAACCGCAGCCAGCGAAATCCACCCGTTCCGCTCCGGTAACATGATCGAACTCATGACCAGCGCCCTCATCGCTCGCCCGGCACATGGAAATCCATGCGAACCGGCGTGAAGGGGTGACCTGTTTGGACAACACCTAACCGCATCGGCCGGACAATTGATACCTAGAGCATCGCGCGTGATGTCGCGAACGAACGGCAGAAATCAGGTCGCCGCGTGGCGTCGACCACGGGTGATGCTGCGGGCCGCGGCAGTCGTGGTGACCCTCGGATTCCTCGTCACGCTGGAGATCGCCGCGCGTCACTACGGCTTCCCGGGGCCGGTCACCAACCAGGCGAAAGAGGTGATACTGCCTCCGAAGTCGGGATTCCTGTTGTACGCCAGTATGGCGTTGATGATGGTGGTGCTCACCTGGCGGGAACGATTCGTCGCGGCCGGAGCCGCGATCGGTGTCGATGTCGTCTTCTTTCTGGTGCGACGGGCGGTGGGCTTCACCGTCACCGACGGCCATCCCTTCGGCAACGGCGCGTTGTGGGTGATGCTGGGCTGTGCGGTCATCGCTGTCACGCGCCGCACGGGTGTGGAACGCGCCCTGCTGCTCAAGGGCGTCGGGCTGGGCCTGCTGCTGGTGACCGGCCGCAAGGCCGGCGACACCTGGCTCCTCATCACGTCGAAGACGCGCCCGACGGTGCTGGACCAGTACGTGGCAACCGTCGATCACGCCCTCGGCAACCCGTCCTGGACGGCCGGCCGGATCGTCGCGGCCACCGGCCCGATCGGCGCCCATGTGCTCGACTACGTCTACATTCAGCTCGCCGTGGCCGCGGCGGTCGTAGCGATGTACCAGCTGCGCCGTGTGGCAGTCGAGCGCCGCTTCCCGCGCCACCATCTGGTGCGCACCTTTCTGGTCATCGGTCTCCTGGGGCCGGCCGTCTACATGGTCTTCCCGGTGGTCGGACCGGTCTTCGCCTACGGCTCCGACGGCGGGCACTGGGCGCTGGCCGACCTGTGGCCCCACACTCCGCCGCCGGTCCACACCCCGCACCCGATGGCGTTCGACGAGATCACCCCGCGCAACTGCATGCCCAGCCTGCACACGGCGTGGGCCACGGCGATATTCGTTCATTCCCGCAAGGGCCCGCGGATCCTGCGTTTCGCGGGCACGTTCTGGCTGATCGCCACGCTCGCCGCGACGCTGGGATTCGGTTACCACTACGGCGCGGATCTCGTCGCCGGCGTGGTCTTCGCGCTCACCATCGAGGCGGCCCTGCGCTCGCTCGAACGCGGCTGGGACCGGTCGGGAATCCTGCTGGTCGCTCACGGCGCACTGGTTTTCGCCGTACTCCTCGTGACCTATCGCTATCTGCCCATGGAGATGGCCGGACACCCGTGGGCGTTCGGGCCACTTCTCCTGCTGACGATGGCCTCGGTGATCCACGGCTACATACGCACGACCAGAGTGTGGGAGCCGGACACCGCGCCCGCACTGAGGCCGGAACCGCAACCCGAGCCCGTGTGAGCCGGGCCGCACCGGAAGACGGCTCGGGAGGGCGACCTGACCGATGCCGCCGGAAACCGCGGAAAGGGCCGCGGGCCGAGGTCCTTTCCGGACGGCAGCAGTACTACGCGGACCGTCCCGGGCCGTGGAGCGCCGCGATGTCTTCGGGGGAACCCCACCTGCTGTGGGCCGGATCCTGCGGCCGGCCGTCGGGCGCGTCCTGCCATTTCAATGCGGCACGGCAGATCCAGGCGGTGACGGGCGCCCCGCACCGCGGCTGACGCCGGCGCCGTGTCCGAGCCCACGCTTCTCGGAAGCTCTCCGCGTCACCCGCGCGACGGCCGTCCCGACCCCGCCCGTACCGTCGCCGAGGTGCCGGCATCGGGGAAGAGGTGTCCTGGCTGTCCTGGCTCCGGATCTCCGCGGCGGCGCGGTGCAACTCGGCGAGGATGGTTCGGACGGCCCGTCGCGCGGTGTGTTCCGGCCGGTGGAGGACGTCGATGTCGCGTCGGGCGTGGACCTCGGCCAGCGGTCGCAGGACGATGTCCGGGTGCTCGCGTGCCGTCCATCGTGGCATCAGCGCCAGGCCGCCGCCCGCGGCCACGACCTCGGCGGCCACGGCGAATTCGTTGATGCGGTGGGCGATGTGGAGGCGGCGGTTGGCGACACCGGCGATGGCTTCGACGGTGGACATGAGCGGGAAGCCGTCGTGGACGGTGATCCAGGGCTGGTCGGCCACGTCGCGCGGCAGGAGCACCGTCTTGGAGGCCAGCGGGTGGCCGGTCGGCACGGCGACATCGAGCGGCTCCCGCAGCAGGGTGCTGGTGGTGACGGAGCGGGGCCAGGGCGGGCTGTGGTCGAGGCGGTGGGCGAGAACGAGGTCGTGGTCACGGGTGAGGGCGGGGAAGCGGTCCTGGGCGACATCCTCGTCGGCGAGAGCGAGCCGTGGGTGGCCCGGTCCGCTCAGGCTGCGCAGCAGCAAGGGGAAGAAGGCGGAGGCCGCACTGTGGAACGCCGCCAGCGACATGTCGCCGTCGGGCTGCTCGGTGAAGTCGTTGATGGTGCGCCGTGCCCGGGCCAGAGCCGTCTCCACCTCGATGGCCGCCCGTGCCAGGGTCTGCCCGGCTTCGGTCAGCACCACCCGGCGCCCGGCACGCTCGGTGAGCGGGACGGGAACGGAGCGCTGCAACAGGCGCAGCTGCTGGGAGATCGCGGAAGGCGTCACGTGCAGTGCCTGTGCGACGGCACTGACACTGCCCAGCTCTCCCAGCTCCCGCAGGATGCGAAGCTGCCGCTCGTCCATGCGGACAGTGTAGGAGTGCTACAGCCTTGTTTTAGAAGCTGGTGATGGTCTTCAAGATCCTGATGGTGCAGCGTGGGGCCATGCCTGTCGAACGCCGCACCGATGCCGTACTTTTCCTGATCGCGCTGGTCTGGGGTTCCAGCTACCTGGCGGCCAAGACGGCGACCGGGGCGCTCCCGGTCACCACCGTGCTGTTCGCCCGGTACGTGATCTCCGCTCTCGCGTGCGGGGTGCTGGTCGCTTCCCGCCGCCGGGCGCCCGGCTGGAGTCGCGCTGAGGTCCGCGCGGGGTCACTGCTGGGGGTCACGCAGGCAGCCGTTCTGGTACTGGAGACCTACGGGGTCGCGTACACCAGCGCCGCGAACGCCGGGTTGATCATCAGTCTGACCATCGTGCTGACGCCGCTGCTGGACCGGACCGCGAGAAGCCGCAGACTGCCCTGGACGTTCTTCGCCGCCGCCGGCCTGTGCGTGCTCGCCGTCGGGCTGCTCACCTCCGGTACCGGACTGCACGCCCTACGGCTCGGTGATGCCCTGGTGCTCGCCGCCGCGGTCGTACGGGCCGGGCACGTCGCGCTCGTCGGACGGCTCACCGCCCGCCGCCCTGTGGACCCGCTGCACCTGACGACCGTGCAGACCGTCGTCGGCTCGGCGCTGTTCCTGGCACCCGCCCTCGATCACCTGCCCGGCCTGGCCCACAGCAGCGTCACCACCTGGTCGCAGCTGATCTATCTCGCCCTGTTCTGCAGCGTGTTGGCCTTCCTCGCCCAGACCTGGGCCGTACAGCGCACCTCCGCCAGCCGGGCCAGCCTGCTGCTGGGCACCGAACCGGTCTGGGCCGTCGCGATCGGGGTCGGTCTCGACGGCGAACGGCTCACCGCGTGGGCCTCCCTAGGCGCTGTGCTCATGGTCGCCGGGACGTACTGGGGCCAGGCCGTCGAACGGATCCAGCGCACCAGCACCGCCACAACCGCGGAAGAGGACAGAACGCACCCCTCCCCGACACCTGTCGGCGTCTGATCGTTCGGGAATCACCCCGACCAGTCCCCCGAGCAGGCGCCTGCCGGAACCGCTGTCCGCCAGTGACCCGACGGCCTCCCGGCGGGCCTCAGGGCCTGTCCGACCATTCGCGTCGTTGCCCGAAGGGCGGCCGCGCGGCGTCAGGCGCGTGCTCTCGGCGTGCTGGCCCGAGGCCCGCGTACTGGGCGTACTCGGGTCCGGGGCCGGTGCGGCGAGAGTGGGTGCATGGTGTCGCGCGGCAGACGAACGGGAATGGTCGGACAGGCCGG
>NZ_JCAJZW010000041.1:0-73052 GCF_059510455.1 Streptomyces sp. NTD91 | reverse complement strand
TAGTTGGGCGATCGCGGGAACTTGCGCAAGCCCTGGCATCCTCGTGCTCGGCCTGACGAGCATTCACGAGGCCATGGTCGACATGTCCGACGGGCACGTGGACAACGACAAACTCGTCGCAGGCATGTTCACGGAAATAAAGACCCACAAACAGAGCGACGGTGCCGGTGAGCGTTGAGTCCAAAGCCCGCCACATCCTCCTCGACATGGGCCTGTGGTGGCCCGAGGCCGACCCCGACAAGCTGCGGGACGCGGCGAAAGCATGGCGTGCCTTCGCCGACTCGGTGGATGACGTCCGTTCCCCGGTGCACCGCAGCGCGTCCGGGATCATCCACAACAACACGGGTGAGTCGATCGAGGCGTTCCACAAGTTCTGGGACCGCTATGCCAAGGGCAAGGATGGCGGCTGGCTGAGCGACCTCGCGAAGTCCTCGCGGGACATGGCCAACGCCTTGGACAAGTTCGCCGGCGCCATCGACGACGCGATCAACAAGCTGTGGACGCGGATAGCCATCGACGCGGTCGTGATCGCGGGTGGAATCACGCTGGCCGTGCTCACCGCGGGCATCGCTTCCGGTGCGGCGGCGGCCGCAGCGGACGCGGTCATCGAGTTCGGCGCCACGATAGGCGTCGGGGTCTCCGCCGTGGTGGCCGATATCATCGGAGGTGCCTTCGCCGGCGTTGCGTTCGGCGGGGTCGAGTCGGTCACCATCGACGCCGCTGTGGCCCAGCCGCTGCAGATGGTGGCCGGTCTGCAGCACGGCTTCAGCCTGGACGAGGTTAACCAGGCCGCCAAGGACGGCATGATCTTCGGCGGCGTGCTCGGAGCGGGCGACGGCCTGCTGACGGCGAGCATGGAAGGCGGCCTCGCGGACACTCCGACGCTGCTGCGACCACCGTCGCTCCGCCCCGACCTTGTCGATCTGGGCCCGGCAGCCCGCAACGCCGACCGCATCCCGTGTGTGGGCGAGCCGATCGACGTGGCGACCGGCTCGATGCTGATGACCCAGACGGACCTGACCCTGCCGGGCAGTCTGCCGCTTCAGTTCACCCGCACCCACCTCTCTTCCTACCGGGGCGGCGTCTGCTTCGGCCCGACCTGGATATCCACCCTCGACGAGTGCCTCCAGATCGACGGCGAGGGCGTCGTCTTCGCGGCGGCGGACGGCATGCGCCTGGTGTACCCGGTGCCGGAGCCGGGCGTGCCGACGATGCCGGTGAAGGGCGCCCGCTGGCCGCTCGAGTGGGACGGCAAGCCGGACGGCGCGATGACGGTCACCGACCCGACGACGGGCGTGACCCGGACCTTCGCCGCACCCGTTCCCTCCCCGTCCTTCGGCGTCTTCCACCTGGCCCTCGACTCCTGGAGTGACCGCAACGGCAACCGCATCGACGTCGAACGCGACGACGACGGTGTCCCGTTCGGCATCCGCCACTCCGGCGGCTACTACGTCGCCGTCGACACCCAGGGCCCCCGCATCACGGCCCTGCGTCTCCTGGACGAGCCGCCATCGCGTTACCGCCCGGGCACCGCACCCGACGAGGGCACGGTCGTGATGCGCTACGGCTACGACGGTTCCGGCAACCTGACCGAGGTCATCAACTCCAGCGACGAGCCTCTCCGTTTCACTTACGACGTCGAGGGCCGGGTCACCCGCTGGACCGACCGCAACGGCACCTGGTTCGGCTACGTCTACGACGAGCGCGGCCGGGTCGTCCGCACCGAGGGCGTCGACGGCATCCTCTCCGGCACCCTGACCTACGACGACACCGCCCGCACAACGACATACACGGACTCGCAGGGCCACGTCTCCGTCCACCGGTACAACGCCGACGGCCTCGTGGTGGAGGAGACGGACGCGCTCGGGCATGTGACGCGCACCGAGTGGGACGAATACGGAGCCCAGCCGGTCGCCGTGACGGACCCACTGGGGCACACCACGCGGTACACCTACGACGGCTCGGGCCATCTCACCGGCCTCACCCTCGCCGACGGCTCGCTCGCCCAGGCTTCCTACAACGCGCTCGGCCTGCCGACCGAGGTGGTCGAGCCGGGTGGCGCGATGTGGCACCACATGTACGACGAGCGGGGCAACCTGCTCAGGACCGTGGATCCGACCGGCGCCGAGACGCGGTACACGAACGACGAGGCGGGACGCCCAACCGCCATCACCAACGCACTCGGTCACACCCGTACGGTGGCCTACGACGCTGCGGGCCTGCCCATCTCCCTCACTGATGAACTGAGTCACACGACAACAATCCGCCGGAACGCGTTCGGGCGGGTGATTGAGGTGACCGACCCTCTGGGTCACACCACGCGCCTGGGCTGGACAACGGAGGGTAAGCCCTCCTGGCAGGAACGGCCCGACGGTACCCGCGAGTCGTGGACGTGGGATGCCGAGGGCAACCTGCTCAGCTACACGGATGCAGCGGGCAACACCACCCACCACACGGCGACCCACTTCGACGTCCCGGCCACCCGGACGGACCCGGACGGCGCCCACTACGCGTTCTCGTACGACACGGAACTGCGCCTGACAGGTGTTACCAACCCGCAGGGCCGGACCTGGTCGTACACCTACGACGAAGCCGGCCGCTTGACGGCCGAGACGGACTTCAACGGCCGCACGCTGACGTACACGCACGACGGCACGGGCCGACTTGTCTCACGTACCAACGGGGCCGGGGAGACGCTGAGCTTCGTCCGGGACGCGGCGGGCCGCGTCGTGGAGCAGCGCACCAGCACAGGTGAGACGACAACCTTCGAATACGGAGCAGACGGACTGCTCGCTCGGGCGGTCAACCGAGACGCCGAAGTGGTCCTCTCCCGGGATGCTCTCGGGCGTACTCTCAGCGAGACGGTCGACGATCGCGTCACGGCTTACACCTACGATCCGTTGGGCCGCTGTATCCGCCGCGAGGCTCCGTCCGGACTGGTCTCGCTGTGGACGTACGACGCGGCAGGGCGCCCCCTGGAGCTTCGCTCGGAGGCCGGCACCCTGGCCTTCACTCACGATGCCGCCGGACACGAGACGGAGCGCCGTCTCGGTACAGATGTCCTGCTGAGCCAGACGTGGGACGCGGTCGGCCGCCTGACGCTCCAATCCGTCACCGCAGGTTCGGCCGATGCGCAGAACTTGCTTCAGCACCGCGCCTATGCCTACCGCAGCGACGGCTATCTGACGGAGATCCGCGAGCTCACCACGGGTACCCGCCGGTTCGATCTGGACGCGACGGGCCGCGTCACGGGCGTACGCGCCCATGGCTGGAACGAGACATACGCCTACGATCAGGTCGGCAATCTGGTGCAGGCGTCGGCACCCGGTCACGGCTCCGCCGGGGAGCGCGAATTCGACGGCACTCTCGTCCGTCGTGCCGACCGCAACACCTACCAGCACGACGCCCAGGGACGCCTGGTCCGCAGGACCCGTAAGTTGCTCAACGGGCAGACGCGGACCTGGACGTACGCCTGGACCGCTGAGGACCGCCTGGTCGAGGTCGCCACGCCGGACGGCGAACGGTGGAGGTACGCGTACGACCCGTTCGGGCGCCGCCTGTGCAAGTACCGCCTGGCGGAAGACGGAACGCAGGCCGATCGCGTCGACTTCTCCTGGGACGACACCAGGCTGGCGGAACAGACCGGCCCGGACGGCAAGGTGACCACCTGGGACTACGAGCCCGGCACCCACCGGCCGATCGCCCAGACCGATCACCGGCGATCAGCCGTCGGACGCGACGCCTCGTTCCTCGCCCGACTGGCCGAGGAGTCGTCACCCGGCCACGCGGCCGTCTTCCAAGTGGTCGTGTCGGATGCCGTCGGCATGCCCACCGAGCTGGTCACCGCCGAGGGCGAGACGACATGGCAGAGCCGGACCACTCTGTGGGGCACCACCCTCGCCGGCCCGGTCGAGCCCTCCGCCGCCGACTGCCCGCTGCGGTTCCCGGGCCAGTACGCCGACACCGAGACCGGCCTGCACTACAACTACTTCCGCTACTACGACGCCGAGACAGCCTGCTACCTCAGCCAGGACCCCCTGGGCCTGAAGCCGGCCCCCAACCCTTCGGCGTACGTCCGCCATCCCGGCACCTGGTCGGACCCGCTGGGTCTGTACGGCTGTGAGCTGGAAGACCTCGGAGGCGGCTGGTACCGCTCGCCCGAAGGATTGGACTACGGTCCGGGTTCGGCCGAGGGTCACCGCATCACTCACGTCATGCAGCACACCCGGGAGAACCCCGCGAAGCCCGCTCACGGTGTCTTCGACACGGGCAACAAGGGCGTGCTGGAAACTGTCGACGAGGCATGGAGCCGGCGCGCCATGGCAGTGTCGGTCAACCAGCAGGGCGCTCGAACCACCTACATCATCCCCATGGCCCGGCAGGTGGGTTACAACGCCGGGGAGGAATATATTTCGATCACAGTCGAGCACGGCAACGAAGTGATCACGGCCTTCCCGAGGAGCTGGAACTGATGGACAAGGTCGCCTGCGCGCACTGCGGCCAGGACTGGGTGCGCTGTTACGAGCGCAAGGACACGGGCCAGAGGTTCTTCCTCTGCCCCGAGTGCGAGTCCGTCTGGGACCTGGAGGACGACCTTCACGAGGACACAGACATGTATCTGAGCGAGTACCTTCTAACCGGGGACCCCGCAAAGGACTGGGAGATCATCACTCCGTGCGGCTGAAAAAACCGATGATCCGTCGCTTCGGGGGATCCTGAACCGGATCACCGCCTTCTACTCGGTCGGTGATTGGGACGTCCTCCGTGGAACACAGCCGATTCTGCCAGGCACGTCCCAGGCCAGGGCCTGGCGCTCACCTCGCCTGGTAGCAGGCATGGGCTCCTCGTTGCCCGCGAGACCTGAGGACGGGGAATGGTGGCGAAGGGCAGAAGAACGGCGTACACCATGGCCATATGTCATCCGTGCCAGTGCCATGTGCGCTGTGGCACACCTCACGCGTCCCTATGCTCCATGGGTCTCTCCGTGATCTGCCGGGTGCTGTCTCGGTGGGAACGGAATGGAAGCCGCCCGGGAGCCGGACTCCGATGTCGGCTCCCAAACGGCTCCCAAACCGCCCTGCACAACCACTCAGGGGCCCGACCCGCTGAACGGGTCAGGCCCCTGACCTGGTACTTCACTGTCGGGGTGGCGGGATTTGAACCCACGACCTCTTCGTCCCGAATGAGGTTCGAACAAGATCGACACCTGCGCGTGTGGGTAAACGTGCAGGTCAAAGCCTTGGTCTGGGTTGGTGCGGCGTGGGCTCGCGTGGTCTCTAGGGGAAGATCATCTCCCAGATTTCTCCCAAGGGGGTGGTGTGGCGGAGCGCCTGCCGAGTTTGTATGACGCGTTGCGTCGGCGAATTTGCGCTTGGTCGGTCGGGCAGTGCCCCTGGCATGGTGGTGTTCCGCCCGGAAGCCCCCACGGACACAGATCGCCCCGCCTATGGATGGAGGCGCCGGGTGCGGGTGTCTTGTGGAGAGCCGGGCGATCTCCTGGCAGCAGGAGATCGTGTACTGCGGCTCAACGGACCCTGCCGACATGATCGCGGCGTCCCAGTACTATGTTGCGCCATCGTTCCCGGGTCTGTTGTTCCCCGTCGATCCACCGTGCTCGTTCGGTGTTCGGGGGGAGTGGGAGGTCGCCCATGAAGTGCGCGATTTCGACGTAGTAGGCGTAGTAGCCGTTTTGCGTGAGCCCGCGCAAGCGGTCGATGTCAGCCGCGAGGTTGTCCTGGGCACCAAGGACCGCGTGGTGGAAGCACAGGGCCAGTTGCAGTTTGGCCGCGGCGTAGGAGATGCCGGAGACGCCGATTTCTGCGAGCTGGACGGCCGCCCGGTCGGGCAGGTCTACGGCGAATCCTGCGTCGCGCACGAGTGTGGCGATGTGAGCGGTCATCTCGTTGGAGCGCAGACTCAAGGGTGACAGCAGCCGGTCCGCGAGGTCGAGTTCGTCATCGGCCCGAAGCGGGTCGACGAAGGATACGGCGAAGGCGAGATGGGCCTGGGCAACAGCAGTCTCGCCGACCACACCGTGTTCCTCGGCCTCACTCCGGGCCGCCAGATACGCGGCTGCCGCCCGCTCCATGTCTCCCTGCACCCACCAGACGTCCCCCAGCACCCGATGGTGCCGCCCAGCCCAGCCCAGCCTCCCGGCGGCCTCCACCACCGCTGGGAAATCTCCGGACACTCGGCTCAGGTGCGCCAGACCCCGTCGAGCGGCGGAAGCGAGCCGACCGCCGGCGGACGCGACACGCTGCATGCCGCGGCGGGAATCGTCGGTCAACCCGAGGTCCCGCTGAGCCTTCGCCTGGTAATACGTGGCCAGTTCGACCAGTTCATCAGGGAGCAACCCCGATGCGAGGACGGCGGAGAGCCGACTGACTGTGCGTTCACGGTGTTCGTGCTGGCGCCGGGCGATGGCACTGAGCGTTTCCACCAGGGCATCCGCAGCAGTTCGCACGCCCCCCGACGACGCGGCGTCGGCGGCGGGGAGCACCAGCGGTTCCCAGATCGAGTCCCCTACGTACTGGAATGCCGCATCGCCGAGCCAGCCGAGATCGAGATGGAAGTCCCGTGCGAGGAGCAGCCCTTGTTGGAGGCATCCGACCAGGACGGCGCGGTCGCGTCGCAGGTCCTGGCGCCACTGCGATTCCAGAGCCTGGAAGGCGCGTTGGGCCGCGCGCTGCCAGTCGTGCTCCGACCAGCGGTCGTCACTGGCGTCGTCCGTGTTGCGAATGGCGGCGCGGATGAGGTCGTGGACATGGAAGGGCCACACACCGGAGGCGGACTCCCGGATGAAGGGGCGCTCGGTCAACCGCAGGGCAGGCGCCTCGTGCTGCATGCCGGCGGCCTGGGTGGCCAGGGGCACGGAGAACGCGCTCAGCAGGCTGACCGAGCGGAGTACGTGGCGTTCCTCGGCGGTCAGATCTCTGAGAGTACGGGCGATCAGGGCGGGAAAGTCGTGGTCGAAATCCGTGACCTCCGGCTGTCTGCCGCTGCGCCGAAGCTCCAGGTACCGCATGACCGACAGGTCCAGATACAGAGGAAGCCCGTGGGAGCGCTCGGCGATGATCCGGCGGACCGGTTCCTCGATCAGCGGCTGCCCGTTGCGGCTGAGCCTGCGGGACAGGTAGTCCTCGCAGTCTTCCGGGGAGAAGTCGCCGATCAGGATGTGGCCGCCGGATACCCCTGACCGGGTATGGGGCGTGTCGGAGACGAGCCCGGGCCACGCATTCGGACCGATCCAGTCGAGTTGCCCTTCCAAGCTGCTCTCTGCCCACTGGAGGCGGTTGCGTCCGGTGACGACGAAGAACGCGTTGGGCATCAGCCACACGATGCGCTGGAGCAGGCGCTCGAAGTCACGGTGGGTGCGGTCGCCTGTGTCCTCGAAGGTGTCCATGAGGATCACAGGCAGTGCGCTCTTGTCGGCTGGGAGTTGGGCCAGGTCCCAGGCGAGCAGGTGTGGGTAGAAGCTGAGGGTTTCCAGGTCGGGCTCGGCTTCCAGCAGGTCGGCCAGGCGGGAGCAGCCGGCGAGGGCGCGTACGGACTGGCGCCGCTCGCGTAACGCCTTGATGAGTGCCCCGCCCCCGTGCCCGAGAGCGCTGCCGACGGTGCCGGGCAGGAGCAGGGCCTGAGCGACGTCGCTGAGGGCGGACTGCATCTGCTGCGGTAGGGCGGCAGCGGCGCTGAAGCGGCTCAGCAGCCCGCCCCTGCGCAGGTAGTCCTCGATCGGTTCACCTGGGTGGTTGTGCTCCCAGTAGCGGCGCAGAGCGAGGTCGAAGGCGGGCATCGGCCGACCGAGCGTGGCGACGGCAAGGCGGATGGTGAGGATGACCCGTTCGAAGTCCATGCCCGCGGCGTGCGCGAGGTCGATGCGGACCGGAAGGATCCGTTCCTCGTGGGATGACGCTTCCCACTGCACTGGGCGGTGCTCACTGTGGGCGAGCGACGCCTCGATCTTGCGGGAGAGCGTTGACTTGCCGATCCCGCCCACACCGTGGAACATGATGATGTTGGTGCGGGGGCTTTCCAAGTCCTCCACGTCGAAGTCAGAACTGGCCATACGCTGTATGTGATCTGCGAGGCCGGCCGTCACCGCCTGCCACTGCGCCTGCCGGTTCGTGAACGCCTCACTGGCGGCGATACTCCGGTCGTTTGAACTGAACAGCGTTCGAAGGTCCCGTCCCGTCACCGCTCCCCCTGACGATCAACTGGAGCCAATTTATGCGGCCTTGAGGCTGACCTGGCAAGCCCGCAATCACGACGCCGAAGTAGGCGCAGCGCACGGGTGGGTTGGACGGTCTGGTCCTCTCGCTGACCACGAAGGGCTGACCTCCGACGAGATCGTCGCCGCATCTTGCTGAGTCGTACGGCATGGAGACCTCGGAGTAGACGGTCTCCCCGAGCAGGGACAAGGCTTGGGACTCCATGGCCTAGTGGCGGGCCAGGCCGCTCCATCCGCTCTATCCGGTGGAGTTCATTGATGCCGTGCACGCGAAGATCCGCGACGCTGAGAGGTTCGTCACGGAGAATGGCATCCTCGCCATCCATCTTGCTCACCTGGCGCTCCGGGACATCGGTGCCTCGTTGCGGCTCGGCGCGGTGAACGGCTCAGAGGCAGCGACACGTCGGTATCGGGAGCGGTGGAGGGAGACCTGCGAGCAGAAGCGAGGACGGCCGAAAAACGTCGGTGTGGGGACAGGGCGGGCGCGGAGGCCCCGCGTCGGTACCCTGGAGCGCATGTCTACTGCCCCGGTTCGCGTTCGTTTCGCCCCGTCCCCGACCGGCATGTTCCATGTCGGCGGTGCACGGTCCGCTCTCTACAACTGGGCGGTGGCGCGACAGTCCGGCGGCAGGTTCGTCCTGCGGATCGAGGACACCGACGCGGCCCGGAACAAGCCGGAGTGGACCGAGGGCATCATCAGCGCGCTCGCGGCGATCGGCATCCATGGCGAGGACCCGGCCTTCGAGGGGCCGTACTTCCAGTCGCACAACGCCGACCGGCACCGGGAAGCGGCTCAGCAGCTCTTCGCGGCCGGCCGGGCGTACTACTGCGACTGCACCCGGGAGCAGCTGAAGGAGCGCACGGGGTCGGAGCACCTCGGGTACGACGGGTTCTGCCGGGACCGGGGGCTGGCCTTCGAGGAGGGGCGGGCGCTGCGGTTCCGGACGCCGGACGAGGGTGAGACCGTCGTGGTCGACCTGGTCCGCGGGGAGCCGGCGTTCCCGAACAGCGCGATCGAGGACTTCGTGATCGCCCGCGGCGACGGGTCACCGGTGTTCCTGATCGCCAACGTCGTGGACGACCTGGATGAGGGAATCACGCAGGTCATCCGAGGCGAGGAGCACCTGTCGAACACCCCGAAACAGCAGCTGCTGTGGGAGGCGCTCGGTGCCAAGCCTCCCGTGTGGGCGCATCTGCCGGTGATCGTGAACGAGAAGCGGCAGAAGCTGTCCAAGCGCCGGGACAAGGTGGCTCTGGAGGACTACCTCGCCGAGGGCTTCCTGCCCGAGGCGATGGTGAACTACCTCATGCTGCTCGGCTGGGGCCCGGGTGACGACCGGGAGATCGCGCGGTACGAGGAGCTGGAGCAGCTCTTCCGGATCGAGGACGTCAACACTGCGCCGGCCTTCTTCGACGTGAAGAAGCTGACGGCCTTCAACGGCGAGTACATCCGCGCCCTGTCGCCGGAGCAGTTCGCCGCCGCCTGCGCGCCGTGGCTCGTGGCCCCGTACGCGCCGTGGCGGCCGGAGGCGTTCGACAAGGACGTCTTCGAGGCGGCGGCTTCCCTGGCCCAGACCCGGCTGGCGCTGCTTTCCGAGATCACCAGCTATGTGGACTTCCTGTTCCTCGACGAGCCGGTCGAGGACGAGGCGTCGTGGAACAAGGCGATGAAGGCAGGTGCCGACGACATCCTGTCGGACGCCCGCGCCGAGCTGGCCGGCGTCGCGGACTGGAAGGCGGACGACCTGAAGGCCGTCCTGCTCGCCATCGGAGAGAAGCACGGGCTGAAGCTGGGCAAGGCCCAGGCGCCCATCCGGGTCGCGGTCACCGGCCGGACGATCGGACTCCCGCTGTTCGAGTCCATGGAGCTGCTCGGCCGGGACTGCGTGCTGGCCCGTCTGGACGCCGCCAGCAAGAAGCTGGCCGCGCAGGCTTAGCCGCTGGTCAGGCGACCTGCGCCAGGAGGTTGCCCCAGCCCCACCGAACTCAGGCTGTTGCTATGCGGGACCCACGACCTCGCCGACTGCGCGGCCGATGCGTTCACGGATTTCGTTTCCCGGCACGTACGCGAGGGCCTGATCCAAGCACTCGGCAGCGGCAGCGAACTGGACCGCCTGCTGGCGCAGGTGAGCGTCGAGGAAGGGTGCGACGGCGCCTGTGGCGCTGCGCCGTGCTTTCCGTACGTAAATCACGGTGAGGGAGAAGGCCCAGCAGGCGTGAAGGAAGCCGTAGACGGGACGAGGAGTTCCCCGCCAGGGGGAGAAGAAGGTGACGTCGGCGGGGAGGCTCACGTCGTACGCGGCCAGGGCGTCGTTGAGCCAGTTGTGGGCGGCCTCGTGGATCAGGTCACGGGCCAGGACCTCGGGGTGGGCGGTGTAGTCGGTGAAGACGGTGCCCGGGAGGCGGGTGAGGGCCCAGCTGTGGAGGGTCTCGTCGAGTCGGCGACGTTTGAGCAGGCAGACGACGGGGGCGTGCTGGGTGATCAGGGCCCCGAAGCCGTGCTCGGTCGCGGAGGCGATCGCGGCACGAACGAGGCCAAGGGCCTCGGGTGGAGCAGGGTTGGTGTCGGGGCCGATGAGGTAATACGCGGTTTCGGAGATCTCTGAGCGGAGCAGGTCTGCGGGACACGGGCTGAGCACGAGGTGTGGGCCGGCCGACAGGTGGGTCAGGTCTCGTACCGTCGTACGGCGGTACCAGGCGAGGCGGTCCCCGTGCCGGGCGCGCGCCGCGTGTTCGGCGCCTTCGAGTAGGTGGTGGCCCACGGCGTAGTCGAGGGCGGATGAGCCGAGGCGGTTGCCGAGTACGGAGGCGATACGGCTGGTCTGTAGGCGCTGGTGGTCGGTGATGCCATCGAGGGCGACCGGGGCTTCCGGGGAGAGAGCGCTCATCTGGGGCTCCGGGGGTGGAACGGGGCCGGACCGGGACGGGCCCGGCCCCGTGGCGGGTCAGGACTCGGTGGTGGGCTCAGCGGCGTCGTGCTGCACCGTGGTGGCCAGCCAGGTCTCGGTGGCCGCGTTGGAGGTGTGCGCGGTGGTGCGCACGGGGTCGCTGTCGCGCAGGGAGGCGACCGCCTCCAGGAACTCGTCGAACGTCTTGTCTTCTGCCACTGCTCGCTGTCTCCTCTGGGTCGGGGCCGTGAGTCGGGGGGAGGGCGCTGCGGGGCGGGCCGCGGGGGCCGGTCATGGCGGCGAAGCTTCCTACTCGGAGACGAGGAGCGTGAGGAACTTGCGAACGCGGCCAGCGCGGACAGGTTCGGTGCCGTGGACGAGCTGGCTGCCGAAGACCACGAGCGTGCCGGGAGCGGGTGCGATGCTCCATCGGGTGCGGGGCATGGTGCGGAACCAGCGGGAGGACATGTCCGTCCCGTCGTGTGCGAAACGCATCCCCTGGGCGTAACCCGCCTCGGTCGGCGCCTCGTCGGCGGTCCAGACGGCGTCGCTGCCCGTGGTCTCCACGTAGAACGCGCCGCCGGTGTCGTGGATG
Source organism: Streptomyces sp. NTD91 (assembly GCF_059510455.1). NCBI lineage: Bacteria > Bacillati > Actinomycetota > Actinomycetes > Kitasatosporales > Streptomycetaceae > Streptomyces > Streptomyces sp. NTD91. The sequence goes on along the minus strand of NZ_JCAJZW010000041.1, from coordinate 61,342 downwards.
TCCGTGAGCGTGACCGTCGCGGCGGCGATCTGGCGGGGACGGGTGAGGGGATCGGGGGCGATACCGTCGGCATGCGCGGTGATGTATTGGCCGGCCCCGTATTCGAGGTAGATCCACGGCCGGTGGCCGGTGACCGACGGCAGCGTGCGCGTGATCGCGGCCATGTGGAGCTTCAGGGCCTGGTCGAGGAGGGCGGTCGCCTCGTACGGGATCTCGGTCATCTCGATCCGGCCGGCCGGCTCGTAGACGTCCTGCGCCTCGGCGGGGGAGTGACCGGGGATCTCGTGAATGGTGGTGCGGCGGGCCGTGCCGTACCAGTCGCGCCCGAGGGAGCCGAGTGTGTCGTCCATGACGAGGTTGAGTCGCTCGATCTCGTCCGGCTTGAGGAAGCCCTCCACAGTACGGATGGACAGAGTCTCGGCGATGTGGATCATTGCCCGCCTCCGCACGCGCAGGAGGTGGAGGGCGGGGCAGAGGCGGCTTCGGCCAGGGCCACCGTGAGTACGTGCACCGCTTGGGCGAGGTCCTCGAAGTACTCGGCCGACGTGGTGCCGGCAGCGGGCACGAGATAGAGGTCGAGCGTCGGATACACCCGGCCGGTGGTGCGGCACGTGAGTTCGCTGCGACCGAGGACCAGCGAACACGCCCCGGGCAGGGAGGACTCGGCTCGGCTGGCGGCATGGCACAGGCGCGCCGCTGTACGCGCGTACTCGGCGCGGTCGCGCGGCAGGATGCCGACCGAGAGGAACCGGGGCTCGGCTCCGTGGAGGTCGGCGTAGGCGTGGCCCTGGCAGCTGTCATAGGTGACGGTGTTCCAGCCTGAGGTGAGCGCGTCGACGACCGGGCGGATGCCGGGCTCGATGCCCTCGTACCACTGGGGATGGTGGGGGTCGAGATCGTCTGCCTCGTGCACGCCAGGGAGGCCGACCGTGTTGATGTTCCCGTTGGCACTGACCTGGAGACGCGCGGGCGAGCGGGGGGCGGTGGGGTCGTCCCAGCGAGCCAGGAAGGCGGTGACGTGGTGCATGTTGTTGGGGCGGACGGGACGCCAGCGCAACCGGGAGCATGCGGCACCGGGCGGAAGGTCTGGCTGGGCGAGGAGGGCGGCGACGCCGTCGATCAGGCGCATGCGGTGGTCGCAGTACGCGTCTTCGTCGCCTGCGGCGGCGAAGCGGACCCGGACCGCCGGGCAGCCTGCGCCGCAGGTGTCGCGGTAGTCGCAGGTCGTGCACTTCGTGACCAGGGAGCGTGCCTGCTGGAGCAAGGCAGAGCCGCCCTGGGCGCTGGCCACGTCCGCCTCGGTGTGGACGTCGCCGAGGGAGGCGAGGCCGGCCTGCGGCCAGGGCAGCTCGTCACAGCTTCCCAGGCGGTCATCGGGATAGAGGGTGAGGACATGGTCGCACTTCAAATCGGAGAAGTGACAGGAACGGGTCCCCAGACCCTTCAGGCGGCGGATGACGGACACGACGGGCTCCAGCTTGACGCGGCGGAACACGCCGTCGGCGACCCAGTGGTGGGCGGCCTCCAACACGAAGTCGGCGTATTGACGAGGCGTGACGGCCCAGGCCGGGCCGGTGGGGCCGATGGCCCTTCGCTGGAGTGCCCGACTGGTCGGCGCACGAGATCCGACCACTGAGGTCGACTGGGTGACCGCCGCGTCGAAGCACGGCACAAGGCTGACCGTCGTCACGGCGGGAAAGGATGCGAGGTGCTCCATGACCTCGGAGGCCCGGCCGAGGACGTACGGGGTGACGGCGCAGATGACGCCGACGCGGCGTTCCCGACGGCCGAGGAGCTTCATGGCTTCGACCACTCGCGGGTAGGTGGGGCGGCCGTCGTAGCCCACTCGCCACGAGTTCCCCAGCGCGTCCCCGTCGAGGGAGATGCCGATCTCCAGTTCCGGGTAGTGCCGCTCGAACAGGTCCAGCCAGGAGTCGTCGAGTTGGAGGCCGTTGGTCTGGAGGCTCACGCGGATGACGTTCGGCTGTGTGGCGAGCGCGTCCAGGATCTCCGCGATCCGTTCCCGGCCGGCGGTCAGGGGCTCGCCGCCGTGGAGTTCGACGCTGAGGGGACGCCCGGAGAAGATCGAACCGAGGCGGTGGACCTGTGTCGCGCTGATCCGGGCGCCGCCCGGTGACTCCTTGCGCTTCTCGAAGCAGTACAGGCAGTCGATGTCGCAGGTCTCCCCGCGGAGCTTGAGGATGACGGAGACGGCCGTGTCCGGCCCGGTGCTCGACAGCGGGGCGTAGAGACTCTCCAGGTCGATGGGGGCGGTGCGGGTGACGGGCATCAGAGGACTCCTGAGGAGGAGAGGCGTGGTCTACGCGCCATCGGTGGAGACCGTGGACAGCCACCCGAGAAGCTGTCCGCCGGTGATGGGGATGTGGACGTCGCCGCGGCGCAGGAACCACCCGTCGGCGTACCGCTGGGGTAGCCAGCCGGCGTCAGGGGCAACCAGGTTGGGAGGTTTCTGCAGCGGGTCGTCGACGGGCCAGCAGCCCAGGAGCGCTCTGGCCACGCGTCGCTGAACGGGGCGGAACCACTCCCACGTCTCTGTGTGGGCCGGCTCGATCGGCGGATCGAACGGAGCGCCGGCAAGCAGCGGCAGCCACTTGTCGCCCAGGACCGGATGACCAGCCGCCGCGCACTCGAGCGCGGTGACGCAGGTCTCCAGCTTCCGGCACACGACGCGGGCGGGTTCGGCCAGGCCGTCTTCGACGAGGCCGGTCAGGTCCTCGGCGAGGCTCGCCGCGACCTCCGCTTGGTCGGCGACCGACCAGCGTCGGTAGCCCTGGCGCTCCCCGGCATCGAGCACCGGGTCCCAGCGTCCGGAGCCGTACGAGAGAGCGGTGCGCAGACACATGAGGTCGTGCATCGAGGCGCGTACTCGGCGGAACGATCCGAGGTCATCGCGGCGGACGTCGAAGGAGCGGAGCAGGTGTCGGAGTTCCTCCGCCTGCTGCGGCGCCGCCGCCTGGAGGTCGACACGGACGCCGTCCACGATGCGCGACTCCCACACCGGAGGGTCGCCGTACACGATGGCGCGCAGGTCGATGTCGCTGGCCGCGTGGGCGAAGCCGCAAGCGAGCGCTCCCTCCAGCCAGACCTCACGAGCCAGGCCGGAGACGAGCAGCTCCCGGGCGACTCCGTCAGCGATCTCCCGGCGCAGCTGTGCTGATGGGTTCACCGGCGGCCTCCTTCGATGAGGATCTCGTCGTCGGCGGTGATCTCCCTGAGGAGATCGACGGCCCATCGGTCGAGCGTTCCGCGCACGTCGGACCGCTGGGCGCCGATGTGGGGCGAGGCCAGGAGGTTGAGCGGCACCGTGGAGCCGGTGAGGAGCGGTAGGTGCTCCCGCTCGACCGGGTCGAGTGCGAGGCCCGAGAGTCCGCCGTCCGCCAACGCCCGCAGACAGGCGGCGACATCGAGAGTCTCCAGCCGCCCGGCGCAGATCAGCAGGGGCTGCTGCGGAGCGACGCGTGCCAGGAATTCCTCGCTGATGAATTGCCGGGTCGTGGCACGCAGTGGCAGGGCGACCACGTGCACCTGCGACTGCTCCATGAGCGCCGCTTGCGACACCACCCGCAGACCGGGGGGATTCGACGGCCATGCGGCGTAGGCCGTGCGTGCCACACGTGGGGCGAGGGCCCGGCCGGCGGCCAGCCCCACCGGGCCCGCGCCCCAGACGCCCGCGGCCAGGGTGCCGAGTGAGACACCCATGCACGCCTCCTTCTCGTGGCGGCCGAGCATGAGCGCGTGCTGACCCAGGGGAATCCGCCGGGCCAGGGCGAGGGCAGCGGCGAGGACCCACTCGCCCACAGCGGCTGCGCCGGCGTCGGCGTTGCGGTGCAGCGTGATCCCACGACGCTGGAGGGCGCTCACGTCGATGTGGTCGATGCCGGAGCCGGTCCGTACGACGTGCCGCAGGCGAGGCAGTGCGTCGAGCTCCCGCTTGCCGAGTCGGACACCGGAACGCAGGACGACCACGGCCGCGTCGGCTGGCAGAGGCCAGTTCAGGTCCAGCAAATCGTGCACGGGGACGGCTGGCAGCGCGCGGCGGATCGCACCCGCATCCGCCGCTCCGCGCACCACGAGGACTGCGCTCATCCGAGGGACCCCGGCTTCTCGTACCGGCCGAAGGCCAGATCACCCTCGCCCACGACGACGGTCACGGGCGACGGCGCGCCGAAGTACGCGTCGCAGGCGCGCTTCACCCCGGGGAGCCCGTCCCAGGCTCGTGGATTGACCGCCGTGTCCGCGTAGTCGTCGACGAGCAGCACCCCCGTCGCCACCAGGCGGGTGACGCAGTGCGTGAGTCCCGTGAGGGTCGAGTCGTAGAAGTCGCCGTCCAGGTAGGCGAACGCGATCTCGTCGGGCAGCTCCTTGGGAAGGGTCTCGTCGAACCACCCCGGATGGATGACCGGCGCCGACTTGCCCCAGGCCGCGTGCGTGGCGCGCACGTCGTCCGGGGATGACCGGAGCTCGCCCGCCGCCAGGTGGTCCGAGTCCTCGGCGCCGGGCGCGGGCATGCCCTGGAAGGAGTCGTAGACGTGGATCTGGCGCTCGCGGTCGCCCAGCGAGTCGAGCACGCTACGGATCCAGAGGGCCATCGCGCCCCTGTAGCAGCCGAGTTCGACCACGGCGCCCGGCACGCCGCGGGCGGACATGTCGGCGAGCTCGGCGGCGATCACGTGGAGCCGGTCGGCACAGACCGTCCCTGAGTGCTCCCGCAGTAGCCACTCCTGCAGATCCTTCAGCGTTGGATCCATGAAGGTCACCACCTGTCCACGAAGGGGTCGGCGAGCTTCCCGCTCAACGCCGCCGACAGCGGGCGGTTGATCCGGGGCAGCAGGTACACGTCGCCCAGACGTTCCAGCGGAACCCACTCGAAGCCCACCTGGATGGGGTCCGGCGGTTCCGGCATGCGCGGCTCGGCGTCGTCCACCTGCTCGGCGAGGAAGTTGAACTGAACCTTCTGTACGTCCCCGAACTCGCCCTGCCACGACTCGGGGACGTACTCGACGACGCACAGCAGACGCCGGGCCACGACATGCAGGCCGGTCTCCTGCGCGACCTTGCGGTTCACGGCCTGGCGGAGGTCCTCGCCGACCTGGGCCTTGCCGCCCGGGAGGTTGTAGTGGAACCCGGCCTCGTCGTCGTATGACAGGAGCAGGATGGCGCCGTCGTGCACGATTGCCGCCTTCACGGAGATACTGATCCGAGGCAGCTCGGGCGTCAGAGGCACGACAGCGCCTCCGGTTCGCCGACGCGCATCAGGTCGCCGACCTCCGCGAGGGACCCCGCGACGGTGGAGCGGAAACTCCCTCCGCGCCGGAACTGAAGGGCGGCGGTGCGCATACCCGCGAGGGCGGCACGGCTGAGTTGGTTCGCGTAGATGCAGAGGCGGAAGCCGGCCTCGCCGAGCTTGGCGGCGCTCAGGTCGGGGAACGCCGTGGGCACGCTGACCAGCGGTACGCCGTGGTTCCACGCGCGTCCGATGGCCCGCGCCTGGTCACCGGTGGCGTCCTTGGAGTGGATGAGGATCGCATCCGCTCCGGCGTCGGCGTACGCCTCGGCGCGGGCGATCGCCGTGGTCATGTCCTCGCCGGCGATCAGGGCCTCGGTGCGGGCCACGACCACGAGGCCGTCACCGGCGGTCTTCCGTATGCGCCCCACCTGCTCGCACAGCAGGTCCCGGTCGGCGAGGCCCTGGGCACGGTGGGCCGCGAAGCTGTTGCACTTGGGGTACGCGCTGTCCTCGACACACACTGCCGCGGCTCCGGCGCGCATCAGGTCGTACGCGAACCGCTCCGCCGTGCGCCCCGAGCCGCCCGCGTTGTCGATGTCCACGATGACAGGCAGTTCGGTGACACGGCCGAGCGAGGCGACCACGTCGGACAGGTCCCGGGGGCCCAGAACGTTGGCGTCCGGCAGCCCGGAGGCCGCGGACACCTCCAGACCGCTCACCCACAGGGCGTCGAAGCCCGCCTCCGCCGCGACGTGCGCGGCGAGCGCGTTCACCGCACCGATCGCCAGGAGCGGGTGCTTCCGCTCGCTGTCGTCGAGGGCCTCGCGCAGACGCCTCGCCTTCGTGCCGTCAGTCACAGGTCTCTCCTCCTTCCGCGTGGGCGCCGATGGGCGGTACCAGCTGTCGATCGCGCAGTACGTCCCAGGCGGCGAGCAGCACCTCGGACCGGGGGCGGCGGGCATCCAGGCGGACCACGTCGCCGAGGAGCGGGAACTGGTCGGGCTTCGTGACCACGGCCTCATAGGTCTCCCGAACCCGGCTCTGGACGTCGTGCACGTCCCAGTCGGCTCGGACGGCGTCTCCCTGGCGGGCCTGCGCCCGGCTCATCGAGGCGTCGGTCTCCAGGTCCAGGACGAGCGTGAGATCGGGGGCCACGGTGAGGTGCGCGGCCAGCGTCTCGTACGTCTCCGACGCCCTCATGCGGTGCTTCACGGCGAAGAAGGCCAGCTCGCTGAGCAGCCAGCGATCCGCGATCACGGGCCGGGCCGGTCGCTGAGGGAGCACGAGGCGATCCAGCGTGGCCCGCTTGTCCGCCGCGATCGCGGACAGGTAGGCGTCACGGTTCCCGGCGTTCGGCTGGTACTTGCCGGTGACGATGGCGGCGGCCTGGTCGGCCGCGAGGAAGTTGGTGGTGAGCACGCACAGCGGGGTGACGCCGTAGAGCCCCTCCCAGAGCCGGAACAGGCCCTTGCGTAGCGTCGTCTTGCCGGTGCCGTCGAGCCCCTCGATGACGATGAACGGATAGCGGTGTTTCATTCGACCTGCCCTGCCCCCGTGCCGCCGGCGTACTTGGTGAAGCGGCCCCGCCAGCGGGCCGCGGTGGATACCAGGTCCACCAGCCGCAGCTCCGCCAACTCGTCGATGAGGCGGGGCAGCTCGGGCTCGGCGCAGATGCCGGCCTCGATGGCCCGGCAGTACGCGGCGCGGAGGGCCGGGTCGTCGGCGGAGTCGCGCAGCGCTGTCTCCAGCACCCGCGTGGCCATGCCGTGGGCCACGACGCTCACGGCGGTGCCCAGGGCCTGCTCATGGACCGGGCTCGGGTGCGGCTCCAGCGTGAGGTGGTGCACCCCGCGGTGGCGGATGACCGCGAAGAAGCCCACCCACCACGCGGCGGCGCCGCTGACGGCGATCACAGCGTCGGACCAGGACGCCCCGGACTGCTCGACGAGGAGATTCTGGGCAGCGGTGTCGGCGGCGCGGTGAAGTTCCCCGCGCTGGTTCCGCGACTCCGTTCCGTGCCGCTGGGGCAGCTCCCACCAGAAGCCGAGCCCGGCGTCCCCCAGCAGCGCCATCGCGGACTCGCCGCTTGCTGGCAGCGGCGACGGGCGTCGGGCCAGCACGGAGACATCGGCGCCCGGCACGTCCGGCAGCGCCTTCTCCTCGGCGACAGCAGCCCGCCATTCGTCGAGATGAAGATGGAGCCGCTGGGTCAGCAGCCCGTCCGCCAGCGTCTGCCAGGCATGGGCGAGCGGCGGCGAACCGGGGGGCCGGGGTGGCAGGGTCAAGGAGGTCACAGGTCGGATCCTCACGTCCGGGGAGTCGCGGCACGCGGCTCCGGTCGGCGGTGCTCCACCACGATGGCCGCCACGAAGGCCCACGCCTATGAGTGTTTATGAGCCCCATCAGCGGAACGTGCCCGGGTGATCACAGAGCGAGGGAGAATGCCGACCATGGTCGACAGCGGACAGCGGCGGTGTACGCGCTGCGGTGCCCTTCTCAGCCGCTTCAATGCCGGTACACGATGCGCCTCGTGCCAGGACGGGCCGGCCGCCCGACGGGCCGACCCGGCCTTCTGGCGTGATCCGACGGTCCGGCGAGCCGTGGCTGCATGGGAACTCGGCACCGTCGTCAAGCTGTTCAGGAAGCACACGGGCCTCTCCCAGGCCGGCGTGGCGCGGATGGTCAGCATCGACCAGGCCGAGGTCAGCAGACTGGAACGAGGGCTCAAACAGATCCGTGACCGACGGCAGTTCGTCCAGTGGACCGATGCGCTCGGAGTCCCGGAGGAGCTGCTCGGGCTCCTGCCCACGGCCGATCCGCACATCCCGGACTCCACGGGCCGACCGGGAACGGCGGGTACCGGAGCCCGTGGGTACGCGACGCTGCCCGAAGGGCCGGGCCAGCTTCTGTTACCTGCCGGCCGGTCCGTCCCGACGACAGCGCTTCCTGTGTTGACCCTTCCCGCGGCCTCCTTCCTCGGGGACAGCCTGAGGCTCGACTCCCGCCCGGAGCTGGATGCCTGGCGCGCCATGCCGATGCGCGCGCTCGTCGTCGCGAACCGCACGGTGGACGGGGCGGTCCGGCAGTTCGTCGCCGACGCCCGGTCGAGCGGCATACGCGCTACCGCCTCCACTCCGGTCGACATCCCCGCCGCGTACGAACTGGACGATCTGACCTACGGCATCCTCTGGGCCGTGTCCGGCTTCGAGGCGGCACTTCTCGGCGACGACCAAGCCCTGTACACATCGCTGGCGTCGCTCACCGTTTCCCCAGGCTCGCCAGTTGCCTCCGACCAGAGCCTGACGGAAGTCTCCCGGATGCTGATCGGCTCGGAGACCGCCGCCCGGTACATCCTGGGCCACCGTGACCACCTGGGCGACGCGCCCGTCTTCTGGACCAGGGAGCAGCGCGGTGAAGAGGCTGCCACGTGGCTGTTCTTTCGGCACAAATACCGCTACCTCGAACGATTGGCACCCCGGAGTCCGGGCGGTACCAGCGGCCGGGGGTTCTGCGTCCCCGAGACTGCTGTCGCCTCCTCGCCCGCGTACGAGCGCGTTCTGCTCTTCCTCGCCATCGCGCTCATGGAGTCCTTCGGCATCCGTACCTGGGTGACCGACGACGGAGGCTTCGCTTACACCGACGGCTTCGCGCTCTCCCACGGGCGCCGGGCTGTTATCGCCTCATGGGTACGAACCGAGGGGGCGTCTCGCCTCGCGGTCACCGCGCGGCCGGGAGCCCTGCGGACGTTCGCCGATGTCACGGGCCACGTCAGCCAACACTCGGCCACGGCGGCCGAGCAGGCAGGGCAGCGCCTTGCGGCAACGGCGGAGTACCTCGGCCTCGACGCCTCCTGGCTCGGTCGCCGGTGCGCACAGTTGTCGGCGGCCGGTACGGAGCGGCTTGCCCGGCCGCGCAGCCGGTTGCTCGGCCTCGAAGGGCTGGAGGCCGCCTGCCGGTTCGTGGCCGAGCAGATGGTGATCATTCCGCGTACCCGGACGGCGCCGACCCGATAGCCTGCCTGAACCACTCGTGAGGCAGCGCTTGGCGGCGTCCGGACAGGGGAGCAGGGGAATGACGGAGTCGGTCAGGAACGTGGCGGTCTTCTCCCTCGGCGGCACGATCGCCATGACCACGGATCCCACCACCGGAGGCGTCGTACCGGCGCTTTCGGCCCACGAACTCCTCGCTGCAGTACCCGCGTTGGCCACGAGTGGCATCGGTCTCAAGGTGCGAGACTTCCGACGTTTGCCCGGCGCCTCCCTGACCTTCGAGGACCTCACCGCACTGTCGGCCGAGATCGCGGCGGAGCTGGAGACCGGAGAGGTCAACGGCGTCGTCATCACGCAGGGCACCGACACCATCGAGGAGACCGCCTTCCTCCTCGACCTCTACCACGGCCACGAACAGCCGGTCGTCGTCACCGGCGCGATGCGCAACCCCACTCTGCCCGGCGCCGACGGCCCGGCCAACCTCCATGCCGCCGTCCTGGCCGCCGCCGACCCTGGACTCAGCGGAGTCGGCTGCCTCGTCGTACTCGGCGACGAGATCCACTCGGCCCGGACCGTCCGCAAGTCCCACACCACCAGCCCCGCCGCCTTCACCTCACCAGCAAGCGGCCCGATCGCGCGGATCGCGGAGAACCGGGTGCGGATGGTGGGCGGCCTGCCGTCCCGCGGACCGCTGGTCGGCACCCCCGACCGTGGGGCGCGCGTCGGGCTCTACACCGTCACCCTCGGCGACGACGGCACCCTGCTCGACCTGTGGGACGGCAACTGCGACGGACTCGTGGTCGCGGCCTTCGGTGTCGGCCACGTCCCGGAGCGTCTCGTCGAAGGGCTCACCAAGCTCGCGTCCCGTATCCCCGTGGTCCTCGCCTCCCGCATCGGCAACGGCCCCGTCCTGTCCGACACGTACGGCTTCGCCGGCTCCGAGAAGGACCTCCTCGGCCGTGGGCTCATCGGCGCTGGAGACCTCGGCCCGTATCAGGCGCGGCTCCTCCTGCACGCTCTGCTCGCCCAGGGCGCCGACGGAGCGACGGTCCGCGAGACCTTCACCACCGCCTCCGCCCGCTGATCCCACCTCATCAGGAGACTCCCGCCACATGCGTGCTCACGAGCTGACCGTCGGCCGTACCTTCGGCGTCACCTTCGACCACGGGGAGGACTTCTTTGAGGCGCTGTCCACCTTCTGCCGGGACAACGGCGTCCGGCAGGGCTACATCCCCTCGTTCATCGGAGCCTTCGCGGAGGCCGAGATCGTGGGTGCTTGCGAGAAGCTCGCGGACCCGGACGCACCGGTCTGGGCGAAGGCGCACGTAACCAACGTCGAGGCGTTCGGCGCTGGCACCCTCGCCCAGGACCCCGCCACCGGCGGAATACTCCCGCACATCCACGTCTCCGCCGGTCTGAAGGCCCAGTCGGCCGACGGCAGGACGAGCCATCTTCTCAGCGCCAAGGTCCAGTTCCTCAGCGAGCTGCTGATCGTGGAAGTCACGTCGCCCACCATGACCCGGCCCCGGAACCCCGACCTCTACGACGTTCCGCTGCTTACGTTTGGCTGACCGGCAGGAGCCGGCGAATCCAGGGGTGGCCGGGCGCGATCACCTTGATCGCGTCCGTCAGCCAGGCGCGTGCCGGAGCGTCGAGCAGCGGCAGTACCGCTTCGAAGTCGGTCTCGTCCTTGTCCCGGGTCGTCTTGGCCTTGTAGAAGAGCTGCACTTCGGGCGCGAGATATGGGATGCCGGCCTTGCTCGTCCGCCCGAGCATGTCGATCGGGAGCCGGATCTCCGGGGTGCGCCGCGAGACCCACTGGGTTCCCTCGGCCTCGTCCAGCATGAGCTGCACCGACCAGGGCGCCTTGGATGTGCGGCGGCACCAGATGTCGTGGAGCGGCGGTCGAAGGACCTCTCCAGGACGCCACGGTCGCAACTCCCCCTGGCCAGGCGGATCCGCCACGTACAGGTCCCAGTCGGCCAGCAGTTCATGTACGAGGGCCTGGTCACGCCGGAGGACGAGGACGTCGAGATCGCCGTGTGCACGCAGCTCGCGGCCGACCGCGAGTTCGATCGCGTAGCCACCGGCGATCCACCAGGGGAAGTCCGCCTTGGCGAAGACTGTGGCCACATCTTCGGGGCGATCCGGCACCCAGCGTCCCAACACGTCAGCACTCACCCGCCCATACTCCCAGTGACCAGACGGGCGGAAGCGCAGGCCGACGGCGGGTCGGCGGTCTCGCTGGAGTGCCTCTTCGCTCGCTGGCCCTCGCGCTCATAAACGCCCATGAGCATCAGGGGCACCGGCGGCCATCGTTGAGTGCGTGACTCGCGACCGGTCTCATGGCTGGTGCCTGAGCCACGATCCTCCCGGGGTCGCGCGCCCGAAGCCGGGGTGCTTCCTGCGGCCGTACGCCTCTCAGCGGCGTGCCTGACGCGCTTCCGCGACCACGTCGCAGCTCCGGGAGACGGCCACCGACGTCACCCACAGGAGGTCCGCCGCCCGATGATCAGCGCGCCGTCCGCCGCTCTCGGCCTCGTGTACCGCTGGACCGACCACACCATCAACCCGACCGGCGAAGCCCGCGCAGTTCTGCGACGTGTCCTCAAGGATCTGGGCCTGTCAGGAGACGTCATCAGCGACGGAGTCCTGGCCGTCTCGGAGCTCGTGGCGAACGCGCACGAGCACGCGCGCGGCCCGTACGAGGTACACCTTCGCTCTGTTGCCGGAAGATACATCTGCGAGATCCACGACGGGAATCCTCTTCTCCCTACGGACCTCTACCTGGCTGCCGTGTCCTCGCCGGAAGCCACCGCGTCGGAGGCAGTGAGCGGGCTGCACACTGAGCGCGGACGGGGCCTGCACATCGTGAACGAGCTGACCCAGGGACAGTGGGGGTTTCAGGTCACGAACTGCGGGACCAAGGCGGCCTGGGTGGTGCTGGCCGAGGCTTCGGCTGTGATGGCTAACCGAGGCGGTCAGACCTGACGAACGTGCCGATGCGGCAGATGCTCCCGCAAGGTCGTCGAGAAGGTCGGTGATCGCGTATCGACGTACCGTCACACCCTCGTACGCGTGCGTCATTCAGTGCTGGCGGCGGCCCGCCATGCGCAGAGTCCGCGAACCGAAGTACTTGCCTGCTCCCGCGCCACGTCCCGGCGGCAAGCGGCAGACTGACAGCGCCTACCTCCGGCGCCGTCAGCGGCCTCGGACCTGTTTGGCCACCCCAGTGGTGTTGTACCGGTATCGGGCCATCTCTTCGGTCACTCCGTAGTGCTCGGCGATCTGCGCTGGCCCCCACTGGCGGCGGACTGCGCCGAGCAGCAGGGGGCGGGGAAGCATGAGTGTTCCGCCAAAGGCAGTGGCTTGTTCTTCCTCGTCGGGGCGGCAGGTCCTGAAGGGCATGCCATTGACTTCGCGGATCTCGGTGAGGTCATGCTTCAGAACGAGGTGGGAGAGCTCGTGGGCCACGTCGCTGGCCCTGCGGCCCGGGGTTCGGAGCGGGTTGGTGACGACGATGTTCCTGCCGGAGACCTGGAAGGTCGCGGCGGAGAAAGCGTACGCCTGGACTCGTTCGAGTTCTTCGAGGCGGGTACGGCTCACGAGCTTCTCGGCGCTGACGATCTTGACCTTGAGGTGGGCGGCGAGGTCGTCGACGTTCAGGGCATCGGTGTCGCTGAGGTCGAGTTCGCGGCGCAGTCGGAGGGCTTCTCGTTCGGCGTTGGCCTTGAAGCCTCGAGGGAGGGTCACAGTTCGCCTGCTTCGACGAGTCGTTCGAGTTCGGTGTTCATGTCGGTGAGTAGGTCGGCGAGCCGCTGGGGGACGCCAGGACGCAGCACCGGGGCAGCCCGGAGGTGGCAGGCGAGGGCGGGTACGGCGGGGACCGCCTCCTTCGCGAGGGCGTCGTAAAGGTCGCGCAGAACAGAGCTGATCTTGTTCGCCGCGTCGTCGGTGAGCCGAGGGTCTGCGTGGAGGTGGGTGATGGCCTGGTCGAGGGGCGACACCTGGCGGGTGGCGGTCGGGGTGAAGAAGCGGCTCGGGGAGACGCCGAGCCAGGCGCAGAGGCGAGTGAAGGTGGCGAGGTCAGGCTGAGCGCCGGCTTCGACCCGGGTGAGCGTGCTGAAGCTGACGCCCGCTTCGGCGGCGGCCTGCCGGAGAGAGAGGGGGCCGCGGTGTTCCTTCAGTAGGCGTCCGAGTTCGGCGATGTCGAACTGCTCGACAGCGTCCGGTCCGGTCATTTCGGGGTCCGGGAGGGGGAGCTGGCTCCGGTCGGGGCTCATACGGGCAGCGTAGCGCGCAGCGATACGGCGATGAAGCTTGACTGCATCGGCGCGAGGTGATCACACTGGACTCACTGACGCTTTGCTGAATCAGTGCGATGCCCCTTTACCACCCCCGAACGCCTTAGGAGATCGGTATGCCCCAGCCCCACGAGATCAAGATCACGGTGACCTCCGCCCTCGCCGAGCACCCGTACCAAAACCACTACGACCCGCAGGTAACCGCCACGAGCGTTCTGTCCGACAGCCTCACTGCCTTCGGCTTCACCAGCGACGGCACCACCCGCTACTACCTCTTCCACGACGGGCACGAGGTCCCGCCCGAGGCAACGGTGGGCGAGCTGGCCGGGCACGCCAAGGCCCTGCACCTGAAGCTGCGCACCGAAACCACCAACGGCTAGAGCCGGGGAGTCAGTCGTGGATCTCGAGAGCCGTCTGCGGCTGGCGGGCGACGTCCCGGCGGTCGAGGAGTTCCTCTCCTCGACCGCCGGCCGCCTCCACCACCGCGACGAGGACCCCGAGGGCTTGTACTGGGCCGAGGTGCAACCGAACAACGGTGAGCGCGCAGCGTTCATCGCCCGGATCGAGTGGACGGTCTACCCGGACCGGCCGCCCTCCCTTGTCTTCGTCGAGTCGATCGGCGCCTCCGGAGTCGGAGCGCCCAGTGCCTGGCCGGAAGCGGATGGCTACCGCTACGGCTCCAACGACGTGTGCAAGCCGTTCACCGCCGAAGGCCAGAGGCTCCACCCCGAGTGGAGCAGCGGGCCGCACTCCTGGAGGAGCACCGGCAATCCCTTCCTGCACGTGGTGGAGAACGTGCAGGACGACATCGATCGCGTTGACGGGAGGCGTGCCGGATGACCACCGACACGAGGAAGCTGGTGCTGCCGGCCGGCGCGGTCGACCCAGTGCTCCAGGAGATTCGGCGCCACGGGCTGGCCGACCAGGAGACCGGCGCGCTGCTGCTGACCGGGCAGTCGGACATGTACGTGCTGGTTGTGGCGGTGGCCGGGACGGCGGGGATCGTGCGGGGTCCGGGTCTGTTCACGGTGAGCGCGGTCGCGTACGACCGACTGTTCACCTTCGCCGAGGAACGGTCCTACCGGGTGCGGGCAATGATCCACTCGCACCCCGAGGAGGCTTTCCTGTCGCGGACCGACCGCGCGTACTCGTTGCGGGTGCCGAAGTTCGTCAGCGCTGTCGTCCCCACCTACGCAGCGCCGCCCGCCGACCCGGAATCGTGGGGGTGGTGGCGTTTCGAGCAGGACTGGGTGCCCTGCACCGCTCCGGTTGTCGACTCGGCGCTGCCCCCGGTGCGCACGGTGGTGTTCGACGAGGAGGGTGTCCGTGAGTACTGACTACAGCCGCAGCGTACGCCTGGGCGGCCTGGCCGCCGGCGTGGAAGAGGCCACCCTGCGGGAGCGGATGGAGGGCATCCTGATCCACCTGACCGGGGACGGGCACCTTCCCGCTGCCGCCGAGACTCTCGAAGTACTGGTGGCGGACCTTCGCCGGTGGCCGGTCCGGCTGAGTCTGGACCCCGGCCGCGGACCGGGGCGGCTTGACGACGAACTCATCCGCAGGCTGGTGGAAACGGCGACCGGGATCGATCCGGACCGGCCGCTTCGCATCGGCGAGGCCAAGGGCAAGGCGCCGCTGCATCTGCACGTGGGAACCGCACCACCCCTGGGTGCTGCGGTGGCCGGTGCGCCGGACGGGCACGGGGTCCGTCTGCGGCACACCGGTCATCCTTTCCCCCGGCTCAACGCGCCCGGCACCGGGCTGGGCGCGGTCCTCACGGCGGCGATGCTGGCCGGCGAGGCGTTCAAGGTCGTTGCCGGGCTGCCGGAGGGGAAGTTCCAGGTGACCCCGGGGGTGGACTTCTGCCCCGTCCTCCCCAGTAAGCAACCCGGGATCGTCGTCGCCCCGCTGCCTGCGCTGGAGCAGGTGCTGCTGGGCGGGGGCGGCGCGATCGGCACCGGCATCGCCCTGGTCCTGGACCTGCTGCAGGTCTCCGGCGAGTTGACGGTGGTGGACAGGGAGGTCTTCGAGAAACCCAACGTCACCTCGTACAGCATCGGTACCCTGGCCGACGCGGCTGCGGGCCTGCCGAAGGTGCGGTTGATCGACGCACGCCTACGGCGGATCGAGGTGACCCCGTTCCACGGGACGATCCAGGCTTCCATCGAGGCCGTCGATGCGGGCACCCTGCCGTGGCCCCGGATCGTCCTCGGCGGACTGGACAGCGTCCAGGCCCGGCACGACCTGCAGCGGCTGCAGGCCGATCTCACCCTGGACGGCAGCACCGGCGGCCCGGTCGGCACAACCGTCGCCCTGCACGAGGCACTGCCCACCGGCGCCTGCCTGCGCTGCTACTTCAAGGCCAACCACACCGGGAAGAGCGCGGAGCAGCGACTGCATGAACTGACCGGGCTCCCGCTATCCCGAATCGCCCGCGGGCAGGAGCCGCTGACCGAACGAGACCTGGAAAGCCTGGACAATCAACAGCGGGAACTCGTCGGGCAATTCCTCGGACGGCCGGTGTGCGGGCTGATCAACTCGCCTGAGCTGTCCGGTGGAACGGATGACGGGTTCCGTCCTTCGGCCGCGTTCGTGGCCCAGCAGGCCGCCTGCCTCGTCGTCGGCGCCTGGATCGCACGCAGCACGGGCCTGTTCAGCGGGCCTCCGCGACGCATCGAATACGACACCCGCTTCGGCCCCCGGCCCGACCAGATGATCGACCACCGGCTTCCCACCCCTGGGTGCGTGTGCCAGAAGGACGCTGCTCTCATCAACCGCATCCGAGAAGCCCGACGCACCCGCCGTTGACGCCCGGCTGGAGGCGGCAGCAAGGAGCGGAGTGCGCAGGTGGTGACAGGGCCGACCATGGTGCGGTCGGGCCCGTCATCTGTTTACGGGGAGCTATTCAGGCACCCTCAACGCGTTCGTCGTGCTGTGATCAACGGCGCCGTGCCCGCGATGCCGGTGATGCCGGCATTGTCTGCGCGGCAGACATGTGATCGTTGGGGCGGTTGGCCCGGGTGGCTTCTTGGGTTGGGGCGTACAACGGGAGATCCGCGGTGCGGCGCAGACGCCAGACGAGAACGTCGCTGACGGAATCAGCGGTGTCCAGTTCCCGGCCGGCGGCGGCCTCGGCGAGCAGGGCGCGGGGATTGTGGCCGACGCGCTCGGCGTCGGCGAGGGTTGCGGCCAAGGCGTCCCAGCCGGACTCGGCCAGGATGGTCTCGGCGAGCTCGGGCAGGGCGGCGCGCACAGTGGTGGCGTGGTGGCGGCGCAAGGACGGGGCGATACGGCGGCCACGTTCGCGCAGCACGGCGAGGGGCTCGGCGGCTGCCTCCTGGTAGGCGGCCCGCAGGTGCGCGGCTGCCCGGTGCGCGGCCTCGGCCTGCTGGGCGTGTTGACGCTGGGCGTGCCAGCGGGCGGCGGCGATGGCGAGGAAGACCAGCGTGTCCAGGACCATGGCGGTGCCGGCCCCGTCCTCGCCCCGGCCGAACGCGGGCCCGCTGTAGACCAGGTCGCGGGCCGCCCGGCGCAGGGCCTGCGCGTGGCGGAACTCGGCTCGGGCATGGGAGCGGGAGGCCCGCTCGAATGCCCAGGCTGCCCGGCGTAGTTCGTCGCGGGTGTGCAGTGCCGAGGTCTTAGCGAGAGCGTCGAGAACCTCGCCGGTGGCGGAAATCTGGGCGGCAGCCGCGCCATCGTCGCCGCTGTGGTCGAGGACGAGCAGTGCTGCCCAGGCTGCGTGAGCGGTGGTGCGCCGTGCCACGGCGGGTGCCGAGGGCGCGGTGGGGCGTTCCTGCCGCTGGCTGTCGGTGGTCTTCGGTGAGGCGGAGTCGGTGGTGAAGCGTGCCTGGATGCGGGGCAGGGACAGGTCGGGGGCGAGCGTGGAACCGGCGTAGAAGATCGGCTTCTTTTCCCCGTTGCGGTCACCGGGCAAGGCGACCGTGTAGCCCTTCAGGTCGCCGGAGGGGAGCACTTTGGTGCGTACGAGCAGCCCGGCGTCCTTGAGGTGGTCGAGGAACTCGTCGGTGGAGGCGGCGCCGGCGACCGCGCGGCGCACGGTCTCGCGCAGTTCCTCGCGCGCAGCGCGGTCCCAGCCCAGGCGATTGGCCTTGTGCCGCTCGGCGCTGGTGGTGCGCTTCGCCGCAGTGCCGTCGCCGGGGGCAACACGATGGAGGTCGTAATCGGCTTCGATGAGGCGGGCTTCGGCCTGGGCGCGTTTGCCGGAGCGGTGGTGGTCGGGGCGGCGGCCGTCTTCGCGGACGAGGGTGGCGATGATGTGGATGTGGTCGTCCGCGTGGCGGACGGCGGCCCAGCGGCAGCCCGCGCCGTCGCCGGGGTCGATGCCGGTGGCGGCGACCATGCGGCGGGCGATGTCGCCCCACTGCTCGTCGGACAGGATCGGGTCGTCGGGCGCGGCGCGCACCGAGCAGTGCCAGACGTGCTTCTCGGGGCGCTGGTCCGGGTCGAGGAGGGCGAGGGGTTGGTCGAGGAGGCGCTGGAGGTCCTCCTTCGTCGCCGAGGGGTCGCGGCCGGGGTCGGGGGCCATGCCGTCGAAGGAAGCGACCAGGTGCGGGTCGATGTGCTCCTCGTGGGTGCCCTTGCCGTACAGGTAGTGCAGGAGCCCGAGGGTGTTGCTGCCCTGCTGGTGGATCCGGGGGATCAAGCCGCCTCATCCTCCTGCCCGTTGGCGACCCTGTCGGCTGCCCGTTGGACCGCCTGTGCGGCACGCTGCAGATCGGCGAGGGCGGCTGCGAAGTGCGGCGCGGCGACACCCGAGTTGAGTGCCTTGACCGCCTGGTTGACGTTGCTGCCCGCCCAGCCGAGCTGACGGCGCACACCGAACAGGGCAGTCAGCACGTCCCGCTCGGTGGCGATGGCTGCCGCGGTGCGGGACTGGTCGCGGGCGGCGGCGAGGGCGGAGTAGGCCAGGAACCCGGCCATGCTCATGCCGACGTGCTCGGCACCGGACTGGATGATGGCGAGTTCGTGGTCGTTGAGGCGGACGCTGTGGGCGGGGCGCTGCCTCTTGTCGCGCGGGCGCGCTTTCCCCTTTTTGGCCTTGCCCTTGCGGCTGGCCTTGCCTGGCTGCGGTCCGCCCCCGGTCGCAGCCTTCCCGTCCAGCGCCCCCTGGCGCTGGACGGGCCCCGCCACCCCCGGGGCGGGGTCGGGTTCGGGCGCTCCCCCGACGGGGGAGTGTCCGAACCTCCAACTTGCTCCCGACGGGGCAGGGGTGGTCGGCAGGGATTCCTCGTGGGGCGTGGGGTCTTCGTGGTGCGGGGTGTGCATGGGGCCCTTCGGGTCGGGGTCTGGTTGGGAGTGCTGGTGCTGCGGGGATCAGCGGAGTGGATCGCCGGCCGTGGCCTTGAGCTGCGCCTTGAACTCGCGGACGACTCGTCCGACGCCGTCGCTGGAGACGGTGTAGCCGACCGCGCGCAGGGCGTCCTCGACCCGGTCGCGTCCGACGCTGCCGGTCTCCTCGTAGATGCGGCGAGCGTGCTTGAGGATGACCTCGTCGGAGGCACGGGCTTTGCCGTCATCGCGCTTCTTCCGGGCAGCCGGTTTCCGCTCGCGCCTGCCCGACACGCTGCCCGAGCTGTTGGCCGTGAGCGCCGGGCTGTCCTCAGCTTCTGCCCGTGCGGGCAGCCCGGGCCCCGGGTGGGCGGGCTGCGGGCGGGCAGCCGGAGGCACCTCGTCGTCGCCCGTGTCTGATGGGTGTGGGCGGGCAGCGTCCTCTGCCCGTGGCAGTGGTGCCGGGCGGGTGGCGCGCGGGCGGCTGCGCCTGGATTCCCGGGCGGGGTTGGAGGCCGGGACCTCCCAGCGCGGCGGCAGTGTGAGGGAGGCGAGGCCGAGGGCCTGCTTGCGGGTGGCGAGCTTGCGCAGCAGCAGCTCGTCCTGGAGCGGATCCCCGTCGACGCCGGCCCGCTCCAGAGCCTCGTGCAGGCGCTCGGTCAGGCGTCGCTGCCGCCGCTTGCCGCGCTTCTGGTCGGCCATCGACTCGGCGCGCAGGATGAGGGCGACGGCTTCGCTCAGCGCGCGCTCGCGGATGAGGCGAGCGGCATCGGCGTCCTGGTCGGCGATGCCGAGGCGAGCCAGGAGGCGTTCGCGAGCCTGGCGGACGAGGACGGCGGCCAGGCCGCGTGAAGCGGCATCGGGGGCGCGGTGGCGCAGCTCGATGCCCATGGCCAGGTGCCACAGCATCGCGGCCATGACCGGGCCGACGAAGGCTCGCACGGTGCCGCCGACCAGCCCGGACTCGGCGTAGGCGGGCAGAACCTGGACTGCGGTGATGACCCAGGTGAGGGTGCCGGGCAGGCCGGGTGCCTGCTTCGGGCCGTTGAGGTTCTGCCGGGCCATCAGGGCGGTGGCGAACAGGGCCAGCTCGGCGGCGGCGAACATCGCGACGCGCTCGGCGGTGCCGCCCATGTCGAGGTAGTCGGCGGCGAACCGCCAGCTGGTGTCCGCGCTGTACGCGGTGCAGCCGAGCGCGGCCATGGCCGCGACGGGCACTGCGACGGTCCCGCGCCAGCGGTTGGTGCCGGACGGCCGGCGGTGCTGCCGGCGCTTCATCCACGCGGGGAACAGGGTGAACAGGCCGAGCAGGGCAAGAAGCGCCACGGTCATCGCGGGGGTGGGAGCCCAGTGCGGCAGGAGCGAGGCAGTGCCGCCTTCGGTGGCCGGGGCTATCGGGGCAGGGGAGGGCACGTCAGGTCTCTCCAGGGGCGGTGCGGTGGGGCTTGTGGTGCAGGGGTGAGGGGCGTTCACGCAGGGGGCGTTCACGCGGGCCCCCTTCTAAAGGGGGCCCCGCGCGTGATCGCTCGGGCGCGTGTACGGCGTGGACGCTCGCGTGAGCGCTTGACCTGCGGTTTTGCGGTGAGCGTGGACGCTGTGAGCGGTTCACGGCGGGGTGTTCGCGTGAGGGCCGCGTGCACGGTCGCGTGAACGCTTCACGCGGTACCGGCGAGGGGTCAGCCGACGGCGGTGAGGTGGCGTGCGGAGGCGTAGTAGCGGGTCTGCTGCCCGCCCCCGGCTCCTCCGGCGATGCCGTCGGCCTTGGTGGCCAGGCCGCTGTCGACGAGGCGGGCCAGGTGGCGGCGTGCCTTCTCCACATCAGCACGTTCGGGCTCGCCGCCGACCAGGACTGCCGCCAGATCGCGTGCGGTCAGCCCGCCTGGGGCGTTGCGTAGCAGGACGGCGGGGTCCTTGCTGGGGTCGACCGTGGTGGTGCCGCGCACGTGGTCGTGCGTGACATCCAGCGGGCCGATCTCCCCGGTGGGCGTCTTGAGATGGTGCAGGGTCACGGCCGGGTCGCCTGCCCGGCCGCTGATGAACAGGACGCTGCCCGCCCCGGCGGTGATCCAGGCGGAGCCGTAGACCTGGTCCAGGCTGGGGCGCTGGCCGCGCGGTGCGTCGGCGGTGGCCTTGCGCTGGTGGTGCAGCTCCAGGATCTCCACGCCGCCTCGCAGGGCGCGCATGCGGGCATTGTGGAAGGCGACCGCGAGGCCGTCGTCGACCATCGTGCTCACCGCGTCCTTGAGGCTGTCGATCACGATGGTGTCCGCCCGGTGGGCCGCGGCAAGATCGGCAAGAAGGTCGGGCTCCTTGTCGAGGGTGGCGGGCAGCGGGCCTTCCCAGACCACGAGCCGCTCCCGCAGAATCTTCTCGTCCGTGGGGAAGACGCGCCGGTCCATGGCCCTGGCGATCTGCCGGGGCCGGTCCATGGCCAGGTAGAGCACCCGCCTGCTCGGCGCGACCGGCATCTCCAGGACCGTCTCCTGCAGCCCCAGGCGGGCGAAGACCACCTGATGGGCCAGGGTGGTCTTGCCGACTCCGGGTGCGCCGACGATCATCAGGCTCTCACCCGGTGCCCAGACGGTCTTCTCGCGCGTGCCCCACAACGGCTCGGCGTCCGCGCCGGTCTCCTTGACGAAGGACCACCCGTCCTTGGCGAAGCGGTTCAGGCGTCCCTGTCCCGAGGCGAGTGCCCGCTCGCGCTCGGCCCGCATCTCCGCCTCGACCTCGCTGCGTATCGCATCAGGGTCGGCGCCCGGCTCCTGCACACGCTGAACGGTGCGAACGGCGGAGGCCAGCAGACGGCGCAGGTCGGCCTTCGCGCGGATGATCTCCGCGTGGTGCTCCGCGCTGGCGGCGTCGTAGAGCGCACTGGCGAGCCGGTGCAGATACGAGGCGCCGCCGACACGCTTCAGGTCCCCCTGCTGTTGGAGCAGCTCGGTCAGGACGATCGGGTCGGTGAGTTTGTCCTCGCGGTGCTGGGCGAGCATCGCGCGCCAGATGGTCTCGTGGGCGGGTCGGTAGAAGGCGTTGTCGCCCAGGATGGGCCGCACGGTGTCGATGACGTGGCTGTGGTGCATGCAGGCGCCGAGCACCGCGCTCTCGGCGTCCAGGTTGAAGGGAGCCTGCCCAGGCTCGTCCGGAGATGACGCGTAGCCGTACTTGAAGCGGGATGGCGTATTCGGTTGGGCGTCGGTCATACTGGGCATCAGCTCCTCTGCTCGCGGGCCATACGGGACGGCAATCCCGGCCTCGCGGGTCGATCGCTAGGGATGGCGGTTGAGAGGTTTGCGCTTGGCCCCCGGTGACAGCCGGGGGCTTTTTGCGTGCGGTGCTACGTGGGGTGGGTCGCGGCGATTCCTCGGGTTGGTCAGGGTGGGGCTATTAGTATGCCACACGGATTGCCGATCGCAGAAGTGTTCTGCATCTCGCAGAAGGCGTGCTATGGTTTAGGGGTCGCTGCAAATGGCAGTGGACTGCTACGAACGGAAGGAGGTGGCCGTGGTAGACGACGACTCCCCGCAGGGCGTGCTGCTCAGCGGCGAGGCGAACGTCGCGGTGCGCATCAAGCTGGAACGCGAGGCGCGCGGGTGGAGCACCAATGCTCTGTCCGACCGCCTGAACGAGGCCGGCTTCGAGATGAACCCGTCCGCGGTCTGGCGCATTGAGAACGGCAAACGCCGCATCAACCTCGACGAGGCCATCGGCTTCGCCGAGGTCTTCGGCCTCGACCTGCGCAACCTCGTCGGGCCCCCGCAGCTTGCCGCCCAGGCCCGCGCCATGGAGCTCATCGACGCGGTCGTGGACGCGTTCCGCGAGACCCAGCGCGCCAACGCCGCCTACACCAAGGCGCGCGACGACCTCGATGCCTACCTCGTCGAGCACCCCGACCTCCGCGAGGAGGCCGACGTGATGGTCTCCAACGCCATCGCCGAGGCGTCCACCAAGCACCTGCTGGAGACGTACGGCCCGCCACCTGGCGAGAGCCGCGACGCTGACCCCACCAACGAGACGTAGCTCGGCTCCCGCTCCCGTCCTGGGCCTGCAAACCCCCAGCACGGGATACCCCTCACGCCATCCCTAGCGATCGACCGGCAGGCCGGTGTTGCCGCACCCACGCCCGCCAGAAGAGGACTCACCCCTTGAACCGACCCGCAATACCCCCTGCCGCCGCGCCGACTGCGCACCCCGACGCCGTTCTGCCGCGCCTCTACCTCCCCGAGGAAGTCGCCGCAGTCCTCGGCTGCTCCGCCTGGTGGGTCAAGGACCGCGCCCGCCGGCGGCTCATCCCGTTCACCCGCGTCGGCCGCGCCTATCGCTTCTCGTCCGATCACCTCGCCGAGATCGTGCGCATGCACGAAGAGCGCCCGACCCGAAGCCCGCAGCGTCCCGGTGGCATTGCTGTGCCAGCTCGGCAGCCTGCTGTGCGAGAGCGTACCGAGGCAGCCGTGCCCACGGTCCGTCTCAAGGCCCGGCCGCCTCGCCGCATGACCAAGTCCCAGTTCGGAGCCGCCGCTTAACGCACCCCACACGAGAGAAGGGAGGGAACTCATGGGGTACGCAGAGAAGCGCGGCGGCTACTGGCGCGGCCGGTACAAGATCGAGGACGGCAAGTACGGCACGGTCGCCGATTCCACGGGTGCCGTGATCAAGTTCGCCACCAAGCGCGAGGCCAAGCAGGCCGCGGACGCCGAAGAGGTGACCGTTCGGCGCGGTCAGTGGCGCGACCCAGGGCTTGGGCAGGAGACCTTCGGCGAGTACGCCAGCCGCTGGTACGAGGCCCAGGACCTGGCCGCTTCGACCATGCAGAATTACAAGCGCCACATCGAGGAGCACCTGCTCCCCGAGTTCGAGGACAAGGCGCTCGCCGGCATCCTGCGCACGAACGTCGACGCCTGGGAGAAGAAGGAGAAGGCCCTGTACGCGGCCTCCAGCGTCAAGACCTGGCGCTCGACCCTCCACCTGATCTTCGAGGACGCGATCGACGAGGGCCTGATCACGTCCAACCCGGCCGCCAGGCGGCGCGGGCGCGGCAAACGCGCCGGCCGCTCCCGCAACCGCGGCCCGGAGAAGGTCGTCACTGACGCGCTCGGCATCCTGCTGACCGCAGAGCGAGCTGCCCTGCTCTCCGGCCGCGACGACGAGTTCGTCGCCGTCGTCCTCAAGGGCTACACGGGCAAGCGCTGGGGCGAAATCGTCGGCTTGGAGACGGAGTTCGTCCGACCTGATGCGTTCCGCGTCGAGTGGCAGCTGTACGAACTGGACACCGGCGAGCTGGTGCGCTGCCCGCCCAAGGACGACAGCTACCGGACCATCGACGCGATGGACTGGCTGTCGGCCCTGGTCTTCGATCACATCGCTCGCACGAAGCCGACACCCTGCCCATGCCACGGGAGGGCGTACGTCTTCCGAGGCCAGGGGGCAGCGCGGACCGGCGGCCACCACGGCGCCAAGCTCGCCGACGTAGCCCGCCTGGCCGGAGTCTCCACGGGGACCGTGTCCAATGTCCTCAACCACCCACACCGCGTCGCCGAAGCTACGCGGGTGCGGGTCGAGAAGGCCGTAGCCGACCTCGGATTCGTGCGAGGTGGCGCTGTCTCAAGGCATGCAGCCCACTGGCGCAGGAACGGTTTTGCGACCTGGTTGTTCACGCCGGCGGTCTCCGGCTGGTACCCGAAGAAGGCACCGCAGGAGGCCCGCCCCGTGCCCATCCTCGGCGAGCCGTGGCCCGGCATCCCGGCACGAGGGCGGGGCGCCACCGATCGCGCCGATGCCTGCTGGCTTCCGATCGCCAAGGGCCTCACACCCCACGGCCTCCGTCACACCCACCGGACGATGATGGAGGACCTGGGCACGGAGAAGGTGCTCATGGACGAGCGTATGGGCCACCTCGACGGTTCGGTCTCCGCACGCTACGCCCACGTCACCCCTGGCATGCGTCGGCGCCTCATGCTCGGTCTCACCGCGCAGTGGGAGGCATCCCTCGACGCCCGCCTGGCCCTGTGCCCGACTTCACCGGTGCGTGTGCTCAACAACCTCCTGCGTGCACGCGCGGTCGCCCTCCGGTAGCCGCACGGTGCCCCGCAACACTGTTGCGGGGCACCGCCGTTTCCCCGTACGAGGTCGGCGATTCAACGCTCATCCAGGTTGCATCGGCCGATTCGGCGACACGAGCCCGTCCCGGATGGCCAGATTGCCCTCAGGCTCGCCCTGTCGCATGCACCAGATCACGCCACTTCGGTCCCTTTCGCGTTGCGCCTGCAACTTGAGATGCGAGAGGATGTTCGACGCACTGTGGGCTCTGGCGTCGCGAGGTGAAGCAGCGGCGATTGAGTAGTCCCAGCACACAACACGCTTACGGGGTGGGTGGATGAAGTTCGACATGGGGTCGACGACCCTGTCGCAGCTCGGGAAGAGCACCGTCGGCTCAAGCGACGACCTGGGAACGCTGATCAGGTTGCTGATCCAGGCGGCCGAACCGTTGGAGGGGAAGTTCAACGGTGCCGGCAAGGCCGCGTTCGACACGTTCAAGGTGCATGCCGACGAGATCACGGCGGACCTGAACAGCTCGCTGGGCGCGATCCTCGGCGGTCAGTCCGGTATGGACACGGCGTTCGGCAGTGGTGACGTGGAGTTGGGTGACAACGCGCACCAGAACATGGGGATGGCCAACTTCGACGCGGCCCGTTTCGGCGCGCGATAACCGTCCTCGAAGAGCAAGTCACCGCTGTCGTCACCGTCTTCAAGGGGGACTCGATCATGGCTCAGAACCAAGACCGCCGCTCGTACGACACCGGCGCCTCCGCCGACGTACAGACCAGCCTGGCCGGCATCATCGGTCATCTGGAGCGCGTGCTGACCGACCGCGACCGGGCGGTCAAGGCGGCGATGGCCAACTTCCAGGCCGATGGTGTCTCGGACGAGTACCACGGCAAGGAGGTCCGCTGGCACAAAGCCGCGGCCGAGGTGCGCGAGATCATCCGTCTGGTGCGCAACACGCTGGAGCAGAACGACGGCACCGCTCAGGCCACCCTCGCCAAGGCGAAGGCAGCAGTCGACAACATCGGGTGACCGGCGGTTGACGGTGCCCCCTCTCCGCTCCCGTCGGCCGCTCGCCCGAACAGGCCATGCATCTGTAGCCTGCGCGACCATGGCTGACATGTTCGAGCTGATGCTTGCGTTGGACTTGCGTGACGAGTTGTCGGCGGGGGAACTCACGGAGCTGCGATGGCATCTGGGAGCAGGCCCCCAGCCGGAAACATTCCGTATCGTCACCGAATTTCCGGTCGTGGTGGATGACGAAGACGGAGAGTTCGTCATCGAGGATCATCCCGAGCCCCTTCTCGGCCAGCAGGGTGGTGGCTACAAGGTTGGGGGTGCACTTGTCTCCGTGCTGCTGCGTCTGCAGGACCCGGGGCAGGAGGGCTGGGCGCTGACCAGCCGGCAGGAGATCCATCCGGACGATTTCGAGCGCACTGGTGAACTCCTCAGCTGGCTCGCGGCCAGGGCCAGTGAGCGGCACGGAGGCTCCGACGGCGAGGTCCATCTGGGCTGGATTCGGTTCCACGAAGAGCGCCTGCCCGCGCCTTTGGTAGTGCGTGACTGCGCAGTCGTCTGGCCGTCATAGGTCCGGGATGTCGGGGCGAGCTGGTCACGGAGGCAGAGCGCCGTGGCTGGGGCATTGTCGGCCTGCGCCGCTGACCGCTGCCCATCCCCTGCCTCGGTGCGTTCGGAATCCGCACGGCGAGAAGATGTTCTACGACCACCCGCATGTCCAGTGAACCGGATTGAGTGATGTCAGCTCAGGATTACGACAGTCAGCTTCTTGAGTCCGTGGCGGTGCGGCGTCGGCGGTTGCGTGATGCCGTGTTGTTCGGGGCGCAGCGGCAGCGGCGGACCGTGGACGAGCGGCTCGGGAAGGCGTTCGCGGGGGTGGTGATCGCCGCCGTGGTGTGTGCCGGGTGTGTGGGGTGGTCCTTCATCGCACATCGCGTGATCGGAAAGGCTCCCTACGGGACCTCTGTGCCTGTGTCCACGCCCTCCGGCCAGCCCACCGCTCCTTCGCAGCCTGCGAATTCGGCCCGATGATAGGTTCGAACGCGTGATATCCCGGGGGACTGTGAGCCGTACGGCACTGAGTCGAGTCACATTGGTCGGCGAGCGGCGTCGGGTGGATCTGGTGCTGCCGGCCCGGGAGCCTGTCGGGCTGCTGTTGCCCGAGGTGATGCGTCTGCTCGACGACCGGGTGGCCGAGCATCCGCAGGCCCGGCACCTGGTGACGGCCGACGGAAGTGCTCTGGAGCCGGATGCCACGCTGGAGTCGGCGGGAGTGCCCGACGGTGCCGTACTCCGGCTGGTCCGGGTCGAGGACGCGCCGTCCGCTCCGGTAGTCCATGACGTGAGTGACGAGGCTGCCGGCGATCTGGATGTGCGGGCCTGGCGGTGGGACGCGAGGGCGCGGCGGATCACGGCCGCGGGCGCGGGTGTGGTCTGGGCGTTGGCCGTCGGCTTCATGGCGCGCCAGGGATTCGAGGCCAAGGCCGCCGGATGGGCGCTCCTCGTGACCGCAGTGGTAGCCGCGGCGGCTGGTGCGCTGCTGGGGCGGGCCGGGCACAAGGGGCTTGCCGCCGCTCTGGTCGTGGTGAGCGCCGCTGTGGGCGTGCAGGGCGCCTGGTCGGTTGCCGACGCACAGGGCTGGCCGGGAGCGGTGCGGTTGGCCGCCGTGCTCTCGGTCCTGGTGGTGGCGCTGTTGCTGCTTGGGTGGTTCTCGCCGTTCGGGCGGGGTGCACTGGTCGGGGCAGGGGCACTGGCCGGAGCCGGAGCGTGCTGGGAGGTGGCGCTCGCGTTTCAGTCCGGCGGAGCCGGTTCGGCACGTGCCGGGGCGCTGCTCGCCGTGGTGTCCGTTGTCGCGCTGGGCGTGCTGCCCCGGTTGGCGCTGGCGGCGTCGGGCCTGTCCGGGCTGGACGACCGGCGTTCCGCGGGCTCGTCCGTCAGCCGCTACCAGGTGGCCACCGCGTTGGCCGCCACGCATCGGGGGCTGGCGCTGGCGACGCTCGTCACCGCGGTCTGCGGTGCCGTTGCCGGAGTGCTGGCGGTGCGTACCGTGACGGTATGGACGGTGCTGCTGGCCGTCGCCGCGGCGTTCGTCCTCGCGCTGCGGGCGCGCGCCTACCCGCTGGTGGCGGAGGTAGTCGCACTGCTCGCGGCATCCATGGTGGTGGCGCTGCGGTTGGCCTGGTTGTGGCGGGAGCACTCGGGAGCCCCGGCACCGCTCGCCGCTCTCGGCGTGCTGGTCGTGCTGTCCCTGGGTGTGCTAGCCGTGCAGCCCGCCGAGCATGTCCGAGTACGGCTGCGCAAGGCCGGCGACGTGCTGGAGTCGGCTGGTGTGGTCGCTCTGTTCCCGCTGGTCCTCGGGGTGTTCGGGGTGTACGGGCGGCTCCTGGGCACCTTCGCGTGAGGTGGCGGTGATGACGACTTCCGGCCGCTGGCAGGACGACGTGCTGCGTGAGCTGACCGCGGGGCCGGCCGCCGAGGTGCGCGAGCAGCCTGCGCCGGGTGAAGCCCGGCAGCCCTTGCCCGTGCGCCTCCCGGACGAGGAGCGCCCCAACCCGGGTCGGCCGTCCCGCGAACAGCACACCACGGGTCCGGTCTCGCGTGAGAACGAGCAGCAGTCCGCCCCGCACACCCCGGCTCAAGCGCCCCCGCGCATGGCGAACGAGGTTCCGCCGGCACCGCCGGCCCAGGCCCACGCCGGTACCGGCTCCTCCGCTCCCGGCGTCGAGGCAGCCTCGCAGACGCCGGCGACGCCACCGAACGCATCCCCCGCCGTACGGCCGCCCCGCCAGGCCCGGCTGCCCATGGCGACGCCCGAGCCTGTGCCGACGCTCGACCCGCGCCTCGCCATAGCGCTTGGTTCCCCCCAGCACGGCGACTCGCTGGCCCGGCGCTCGGGCCGGTCGCTGCGCAAGCTGACCTCGTCCGCTGCGCAGGAGGTCGCCGAGGAGAGCCGGCTGGGCAGCATGCTGCAGCAGCCGGTGACCACGGGCCGGGTGATCGCGGTGACGTCGATCCGAGGTGGTGTCGGCAAGACCACGACCGCCGGACTGCTCGCGCGGACGTTCAGCCACTACCGGCACGACCCGGTACTCGCCCTAGAGGCGGACGCCGCTCTGGGAACGCTGCCGGTGCGGATGGGCGCTCAGTCCGTACGCTGGTCGTGCGTCGAACTCGCCCAGATCCTCACTCCGTCGATGCAACTGACCGACGTCACCGGGTACCTGGTGCCCGTTGCGGACGGTGGCTGGCTACTGCCCGCGAGCCAGGGGCGGGTGGGGGCCCCGCTGGACGTGCGCACCTACCGCACTGTCACCCACGCGCTGCGCCGCTACTTCGCCGTCACGGTCGTGGACTGCGAGACGCTGCCCGGCGAGGTGGCCCGCACCGCGATGGACACCGCGCACGCGCGTGTGGTCGTCGCCCCGCTCACCGCCGAAGGGGTGGGCGGTACCCGCATCGTCCTGGACTGGCTCGGCGGGCTGCCGCATGCCGCGCTCACCTCCACCGTCGTGGCGCTCACCTCGAACACGCCCGACGCTCATCTCGATCTGAAGGCCGCCACGGCCCATCTGCGGGAAACCGGAGTCACCCTCGTGCATCTGCCCTACGACCGGCATCTGGCCGGTGGCGGACCGATCATGCCCGATCGGCTCGGCGAGGCCACGCGTCGCGCGGCCACCCAGCTCGCCGCCGAGACACTGCAGAGGGCGGTGCGGGTGCGTTGACCCAGCAACAGGTCCATCGTCCCGCCCGCTCGACGCGCCCACTGCTCCCGCCGGCGGCCCGCACGATCGAGCCTCCGCCGAACCTGCCCGAAGGCAAGACCGGCAGCCCGGCGACCGCGCTGTTGCCGATGGCCGGCGTCATGAGCTCGGTCGTGATGATGACGGTGATCCGCTCCAGCCAGTTCGCGGGCCTGGGCGCTGTCGTGCTCGTAATCGCGCTGCTCGGTGCGGTCGCTCTGTTCCTGTCGCAGCGCGGCAAGGCACAGCGGCAGCGGCGCGTTCAGCGTGAGCGGTATCTGGAGTATCTGGAGGAACTGCGAGCTGAGTTGGGCGCGGCCGAGCGCGAGCGTCGTCGTGCCGCCCGGCTGCTGCACTCCGCGCCCGCGGCCCTGTACGACGTGCTACGTGATCCCGCGCGGCTGTGGGAGCGGCGCCGCACGGACACAGACTTCCTTCACGTGCGGGTCGGTGTCGGCGACGTCCCCGTGCAGGAGCTGACCATCGGCCAGCAGGCAGTCGGAGGCGTGCTCACCCCGCCCGACCCGTTCATGCTGAACGAGGCGCGCGCCCTGCAGGCCCGCTTCAGCACGGTGTCGGACCATCCGCTGACCGTTCCGCTGGACCGGTCCGGCAACGTCAGCATCGTTGGCGACCGTGCGGGGGTGCTGCGCGTCGCGCGGTCCCTGCTCGTGCAGGTGGCCGTGAACCACGCGCCGGACGACGTGGCCGTTTCGCTCGCGATGCCCGGGGACCGTGTCGAGGAGTGGGAGTGGGCGAAGTGGCTCCCGCATGTCCTCGACCCGCAAAGCAATGACGGCACCCTCGCAGCGCGCCGTATCGCCCCCGGCATGGCTCAGCTGGCTCAGGTGATCGGCACGGATCTGGGGCGGCGTGCCTCGTACGCGGCCGAGGTGCGCCGTGGGCTGTCCGACAGGAAGGCGCTCGCGCTGACCGACCGGCTGCTCGTGCTCAGCGACGCGTACGGGGAGAACGCGGTCGACCTTCCGCGTCCGGACGCAGCCGTCGCCCTGGACGACATGGGTGTCACGGTCCTGCACCTGCTCGCCGAACGGATCCACGAGCCCGATCAGGTGTCCGTGCGCATCACCGTCGACGGCGACCAGATCACGGTGGAGGATCTGCGCGGAGAGCAGGTCGTACGGACGGAGGGGGTCGTCGACCGCACAGGGCTCCCCGAGGCCGAGGGCCTCGCCCGGGCTCTCGCGCCGCTGCGGCTGTCCGCGGAGTCCGCTGCCGAGGGCACGCCCGTCTCCGGCCCGGTCGACTTCCCGCAGCTGCTCGGCATCGACGACATGGCCGCCCTCGACCCCGTCCGGCAGTGGGCGCCGCGCGGCGAGCGGGACTTCCTGCGCGTGCCGATCGGCCTGGACGACCGGCACCAGCCGGTGCTGCTCGACCTGAAAGAGTCCTCCGAACTCGGCATGGGCCCGCACGGGCTGTGCGTCGGCGCAACCGGCTCCGGCAAGAGCGAACTGCTGCGCACCCTCGTACTCGCTCTCGTCACGACGCACGCGCCGGACGATCTGGCGATGGTCCTGGTCGACTACAAGGGCGGTGCCACTTTCGCCCCGTTCGCCGGCCTGCCGCACGTGGCGGGCGTCATCACGAACCTGGAGAACCAGGCCGGACTGGTCGAGCGCGTACACACCTCGCTGGCTGGTGAGATCAAACGACGCCAGCAGGTCCTCAAGGACGCGGGTAACGTCGCCGACATCGGGCACTACCGCACCTTGCGCGCCACGGCCCGGCCCGACCTCGAGCCGCTGCCGCATCTGTTCGTCGTCATCGACGAGTTCGGCGAACTCCTCACTGCCAAACCGGACTTCATCGACCTATTCCTGTCGATCGGCCGCATCGGCCGCTCCATTGGTGTCCATCTGCTGCTGTCCAGCCAGCGCATCGAGGGCGGCAAGCTCAAGGGCCTGGAGACGTACCTGTCGTACCGGCTCGGTCTGCGCACCTTCTCGGCGGACGAGTCCCGCACGGTCCTGGAGACCACCGACGCCTTCCACCTGCCGCCCCTGCCCGGCTTCGGCTACCTGAAGGTCGACACCTCCACATACACCCGCTTCAAGGCCGGCTTCGTCTCCGGTGCGTACCGCGGCC
This sequence comes from Streptomyces sp. NTD91, assembly GCF_059510455.1. Classification (NCBI taxonomy): domain Bacteria; kingdom Bacillati; phylum Actinomycetota; class Actinomycetes; order Kitasatosporales; family Streptomycetaceae; genus Streptomyces; species Streptomyces sp. NTD91. The sequence goes on along the minus strand of NZ_JCAJZW010000041.1, from coordinate 29,604 downwards.
CCGTCGTACACGCGAGCACCGCCGACGCCGAGCCGCTCGCCTGGCCGTACCCGGCGTTCAACGCCCCGGCACAGATACCCACGACGGGGGAGGACGCCCCGGCGCCGCGTGAGCGCGAGACCGGTCCGACGGTCCTGGGCGTCGCGGTCGGCCGGCTCACCGAAGCCGCCGAACCGGTGCGCCGGATTTGGCTGCCGCCGCTGCCCGAAGCGCTCACTCTCGACGTGGCCGCGGGTCCCGTACAGGTATCCGCCGACGGCCTCCGGCTCGCCAATCCCGGCGGTCCGTTGCAGGTGCCGCTGGGTGTACTCGACGATCCGGCCCGGCAGTGGCAGGGCCCATGGGTACACGACCTGAACACTGCCGGCGGGCACACTGCCGTCATCGGCGGCCCCGCCTCCGGCAAGACGACCCTGCTGCGCACCCTGGCGCTCTCCCTCGCCCTCACCCACACCCCGCGCGACGTCGCCGTCTACGGCCTGGACCTGGCCGGCGGCGGACTGAGCGCCCTCGCGGACCTCCCGCACGTCGGCGGCATCGCGACCCGCGCTGACCACGAGCGCGCCGCCCGTACCGTCGCAGAAGTGCGCGCCATGCTCGCTGAGCGCGAGGAGATCTTCCGTGAACTGGGCATCGACTCGGTCGAGCAGCTGCGGGCCTTGCGCGGACGAGGTGAACTTCCTCAGCTCGGATCCACCGACGTGGTTTTGCTCATCGACGGATTCGGCGCCCTGCGCGACGAGTTCGCCCACCTCGACGACGATGTGACCGACCTCCTTAAACGAGGCAGCGGCTACGGCATTCATGTCGTGGCGGGGATGCTCCGCTGGAACGACGTACGCATCGCCACCCAGTCCCTGTTCGGCAGCCGCATCGAACTGCGCCTCAATGACCCGGCAGACTCCTCCGTCGACCGTAAGCTCTCCGAGACTCTCTCGGCGGACACCCCCGGCCGGGCCCTGACGGACGGCAAGCTGTTCGCCCAGGCGGCACTTCCTCGCATCGACGCGCACGCCATGACGGACGGCCTCGGCCCGGCCCTGGAGCAGGCAGCGGCCACGCTGCGCGCAGCCTGGCACGGTGAGACCGCCGCTCCTGTGCGGGTGCTGCCGACCAGGCTGCTCGCGCAGCGCCTGCCCTCCACCGTGGCGGAACCGCGCGCGATCCCGATCGGTGTCGACCAGGAGACCCTCTCCACGACCGTCCTGGACCTGTTCGGCGCCGACCAGCACCTGCTGGTCCTCGGCGACAACGAGTGCGGCAAGACGAACCTGCTCAGGCTCGTCTCCCGCTCCCTCATCGACCGCTATGACAAGGACGAGCTGGTCTTCGGTGTGTTCGACCCGCGGCGCGGCCTGCGGGGAGTGATTCCGGAGCCGTACCGCGGCGGCTATGCGCACAACGCCGCCCTCTCCCAGGCGCTCGCCACCGGCATCGCCACCGAACTGGAAAAACGCCTTCCGGAAGCTCCCGACCCTGACGCCCTGACCGATGAGCCGTCGTTCACCGGCCCGCGGATCGTGATCGTCGTCGACGACTACGACATCCTCACCGCGGCCGGACAGCAGCCCCTCACCCCGTTCCTGCCGTACATCTCCTCGGCCCGCGACATCGGCCTCCACTTCGTCGTCACCCGCCGAGTCGCCGGAGCCTCACGAGCCCTGTACGAACCGTTCCTGACGGCACTGCGTGAAACCGGAACCACAGCACTGGTGATGACAGGCGACCGCACCGAAGGCCAGCTCTTCCCCGGCCTATACGCCTCCACCCAGCCGCCCGGCCGCGGCACCCTGGTCCGCCGCGGCCGCCGCCACCAGCTGATCCAGACCGCCCTCGCACCCGAGACCGAGCCAACGCAGGCCCCGAAATGACCAATTGATGGGTTGGCTGCGCCTTTGGCTAGAAGCGTGTGGCTGCTGCGACAACCGATCTGATAGGGATGAATGTCCTGTTGTCAGTGGCGCGTGCGATGCTGAGCAGCGCTGATGGAACGTATCTGCAGGTGACACAGCGGGGGTTGACGTGACGGGGTGGGACATCAGTCCCAGCGGGGTGGAGTCCATTCTGTCGTTGGTGGGGCTTGCGGCCGACGACCTGAGCAAGGACATCAAGGGCTACGGGACGAGCGTCCAGGACGCGGCGGAGTCCGCGGGCACGATCAGCGGCCCGTACTGCGGTGGTCCGCCGGTGGGGCCGGTGGGTGCTGCGGTCGCGAACTTCGTGTCCGATACCGAGAGCTCGATCAAGTTCATGGCGGCCCGTATCAAGAAGACGATGGACGGGACGGTCAAGGCGACCGGTGCGTACATCGATGGGGACCTGGCGATGGCCGCCCGGGCCCAGCGTGACGCGGCCAAGGCGCCCACCCCGGCCGAGCTACAGGCCGTGGGCGAGCAGACGAAGCACCACGGGGGCGGGGCGTAGTGGACATGATCGAGCCGGGGGGGATATTCCAGTACACCGGCGACTTCGGCGCGTTGTCCAAAGCAGTCACCGAACTGCGTAAACACGCGATCGGCATCCGTGACGCCGGCAAGGACGTCCATTCGCGCTTCCAGGCGACGGCCGCGTTCTACAAGGCGCCGGAGGCGGACCAGCTCTTCTCCTCCACCCAGCCGGTGATGGACACGGCGGACGAGTTCGCCGGTCACATCGAGTCCCTCGCCGACGCCCTGGACACCTTCGTCGGCGAAGCGAAGCCGTACGCGGACCGCTTGAGGCATCTGAAGGAGAAGGCGATCGCCTTCGTCGACAGCGTCGAAGGCGACGACGGCTGGACCAAGGACCAGCACAAGGTGGACGAGCACAACGCCCTCATGCATGGCGTGGCGGAAGCCGTCGTGGGCTTTCAGAAGGCGGAGCACAACGCGGCGGTCAAGATCGGTGCCATCAGCCCGGCGCTGTGCCGCCCCGTCGGCGACGAGGGCAGCACGTACGGCGTCAGCGTCGACAAGCTCGAGTCCATGCCCGACCTGCCGTGGGGTACTCCCGTTGCCCGCACCTACGACCGCTGGAGCATGGACTGGTGGGGCCACGGCATCAAGAGCTGGGCGTGGGACGGCCTCGTCAAAGACAGCCTCTGGGGCGGCTTCGTCGGGCTGGGCACCTTCGAGGACAACATCCTGGGCATCAACGGCTCCGACGCACAGCACCAGACCTGGGACGGCCTCAAACGCACCGTCGTCGGCGCCTACGCCTACGGCATGGATGCGGTCGGCGAGGGCGACCACCTCTCGGACTGGCAGCGGGGCAGCGAGGCGTACGCCAAGGAGTTCGGCAAGCAGTTCATCGCCTACGACGAGTGGCACAAGGACCCGGCTCGGGCCCACGCTGTCACCAGCTTCAACCTTCTCACCGTGTTGGGGGGTGCCGGCGGGGCGCTCGCCAGGCTGGGCAAGGCAGGCAGATTCGTGGAAGCCGCCAGCACGGTGGCCAAGGTCGGAGGTGCCCTGGATCCGATCTCCGGCGCCGCGAGGGCGGCGAGAGCCCTGTCCGATCTGCCGAAGGTCTCTGAGGTACTGACCAACGTCAGCGAACACCTGCGGCTGCCGAAGACGAGGTTCCCCGACGGCGCCCTGGACGACCTCAGCAACCGCTACAGGGTCGACAAGAACGGCCAGCTCATTCCGATCAACGCCGACGGCACGCCCAACCTTGCCGAGGCCCCGCACGAGCCTGCCGCCGCCGACCGTGGCGGTGAGGCGCCACTGAGCCACGCGGCCTCGGATTCGTCGCGCGGCGCAACGGATACGTCCGCCCACTCCAACCGATCACACGAGTTGGTCGGAGCCGGTGCCCGGGCAGAACACGCCGCTGGCTCCGCGCACACCAGTGAGCGGACACCGGGACAGGCAGGCGGATACGCCAGTGGTCACGCTGCATCATCCGAAGGCTCTTCCACCAGAGGTGCCGGTGCAGAACCGGTCAGCCGGCGTGGAGCGGGTAGCGGAGCAGGGGGACATGGCTCCGGAGGAACGGGACCTGGCCCTCACGGCTCGGCATCCGACAACGGCTCCGCCCACCATGACGCTGGCGATGAGCACACTGGCCATGATTCACCCGCTGACCCGGGCAGCCACTCGTCCGATCCACACCATCACAACGCCTCCGGCGCAGAACCGGATTACACACGCCGCGCGCTCCCGCCGGGTACCGCTGACAGAACTCTGCGCGAGATGCGGCGCATGCGTCACAGTCGGGAAAGGTACAAGGGGGCAGAGGACTACGTTCGCAAGATTGCGGGCGGCGCGCCTGAGCGGCACTATCGCGTGCCGACGCATGACCACCCTTACCACCCTGTAAAGGCGCCAGGAGGCCGCAATGTCGATGTCCCAGTGGACATGCCTGACGGCCGTACTCTGGCTGTGGAGGTAAAGCATTACCTAGAATGGAGGACGATCAAACTCAAGGGTGGCGGCACCCGTCGGGTGAGGGGCGAAGTCCCGCTGAACGAAGGTATCATTGAGCAAATCAACAAGGACCTCACGCTAAGACGGCTGGACCCAAGGTTCGATCCACGCTGGGTCTTCCTGCATGCACCTCCGTCGCAAGCGCTGAGAAACTACCTCATACATGCTCGCATCATCTTCATCGAGTTCGGGCCGGCCCCCAAGTAACCGCGAAAGCCGTGAAAGGAACGTAGCGTGGTAAACGCAGATGAACCCGACCTCCAGGGCTGGAGCGAGGAGAGGCATCGGAACGCCATCGACATTGCGGATATGCTCGGAGTGCCCCCCGAAATTTACGCGAGTGACCCAACGGGCCTCATCCCCGCCTTGGACGACTACGTGTCCCGCGCTCCGCTGAGTGAATTCGAGGAGTCCGACTGGGTCACTCTGCACTTGGACTTGGCATCCTACGTCGCCGACTTCCTCATCCATAAGTACGGTGCGCGCTGGATCGTCGCGGATGATCCCACTGGGCCGGTTGGATTCCGCTATGTCATCGAGGCAACCGGGCTCGACGGACAGACCCGTCGGGTTGACCCCATCGATGTGGTGGCCAAGGAATTCGCTAACCGTCCCATCGAAATCGTCCGGATGCTGGCCAGTGCAGAGCTCACCTTGAACCTCGCGGCACAGGTCGGCGACGAGGAATGAGCAAGGCGCGAATATCAGCAGGGTAGCCAGGGCCCAGCAAATCCCGACCAGGCTTCAATAGCTACCTCTCGACGACGCGGAAGTCCGCGCGGCGTAGCTTCGACAGGGGGTCTACCCCAAGGACATGGTGTGATCACCTCCAACCCCGTTGGCGACTGGACTTGGGAAGTCCCGCCGGGCGCTGAAGGGGTCCGCCTCATTTGTGTAGCGGAAACCGCTGTAGCGGTCTGGAACGTCCTGGCCGCACACGCAACAGCTGCTGGTGAGACGGCGTTCGAAGCGGACACCGCATGGCTGCTACGCCTGCGGGTCGCTCACGGCCAAGGGCTCAGTGCGCTCACCTGGCTGTCGTGGGTAGTGCAGAGTCCGCCGCATCCGGAGATCGGCTTGGTCGTCGAGGACGCCCCTCAAGAAGCCCCCTCCCTGGACGCCCTCGAAGAACTCTCGGGCCGGTACTGAGAGCCGTAGTGCCGTCCTCTCTGACAGAAAGCAGCACATGCCCCAGGACGTCATCGCCCTCACCCCGCAGATGCCGGACATCAAGACGCTGCTGGCCGCACTGCACGCCGGCGGCCCGGACCTGCGCGTGAACCGAGCAGCTGGGGGATCCGTGGCCCAGTTGTGCACGGACGACGGAAAGCTCCTGGTCTCCGTGGAGGCCCCCCGCTACCTGCAAGTGCCGGGCGAGACGGAGCGGCTGCTGGGACCTGGCGTTCAGACAGAGGGACCGGTGTGGTGGACCGAGGTGCGGGCGTCCACCGCCATCGCAGAAGCCAGGCTGCTCGCGGGCTCGGTCGCGGGACGGCTGACCACGCTGCTCGGCGGCATCACATGGCCGCCGGAAGCCGCCCGTACCGACGTCGTGAACGTTCCGGCCACGGGCGAGGTGACGGTCCCGCCCGCTGACGTGGACGTACTGACCGATGCGGATGTGCTGACCGACCAAAGCATCATCGTCATCTACGACCGCCCGGTCGTCGCCGCCACGACATGGCTGACCGAGGCGGTGCGAACGGTGGCACAGAGCCGACGGGAGCTGTATCTCGTCACATCCCCCAATACCCGGCTGAGCCTGCCCACCCGCACCGTGCTGGAGCGCATGCCCGCACGCTGGGTCGTACGCCACCCCGAGAACGGCTACTACGACGGCCTCTCCGGAGCCGTACTGCGCTGGCACGACGGACGTTTCACCCCCGCTGCCGACAACGGCCTCCAGATCGCGGACGCCTTCCAACCCCCGCCCGGCAAGGGGGGTGAACGGCAGTTGCTGCTGTCCATCCGCACCATCCACCCCGTCCAGGAGCACCTGCTACTCGGTGGCGCTCTGGAGGACGCCTGGCAGACCCTCACCGGACTGCCGCCGGCCGGATGGGCCACCGCCGAGCCCGTCAACGTCCCTTGGTCGCCAAGGCAACTGACCGACCTGGCCCGCAGCCGCGCCCGCCAGGCCCAGCCCACCTGGACTGTCGCCGTAGGCACCGCCGACCGCCCTGCGATCGCCACCTTGCACATCGCTCACACGCGAGAAGGCGTAGAGGAGCAGATCACCCTGGCCCTCGGCTATGCCGCCGACGAGAAAGCACCGACCGGGCTGCTGCCCAAGCTCGCCGAGTCCCTCGCGGCCCGGCACAACCTCGCCACAATGATCAGCGAACTGCGTGCGGCGCGCGCCGACCTGACCACTCCGGCCCACTACGAACCGCCGTCGATCCCGGTCTCTCTTACTCTCGGCCCGGACGCCGTGGCCGATCTCGGCATTAGTCATGCCCGCAATGCCCTGCCGGACCGCACCTGCACCGAACTCGGCCCGGCCGGTCGCCCCGCCCTGCACTACCCGCTCGGCGACGGCACCGACCCCGTCGCCTGGCAACGCCTGCGACACATCAACGAACACCTGAAACGTGAAGGCGGGGCTGCTTCCCGACCGTCCTGACGGCCACTGCCCCATCGGCTCCAGCAGCGGTACCTGGATTGGCAGCTCGACGACCCTGCTGGTCAGGGTGTCGAAGCCGTCCGACCGGTCCGGGACGCTATCGAGCGACGCTTACGCAGCCTGCTCGCCGATCTTGGCAATCCGGCGGCGCGTGGTGGCCGTCAGCCGCGCCAGTCAGTCACCAAACAGGCTCTCCTGGACGTACTCGACGACATTCGCCTTCGGGCGGAACAGGCCCAGCAGCATGAAGGTCTTGGGGTGGGCCGCGATGTTGCCGACGAAGAAGTGGACGGCACGGTCGGGAGTGAACATCGACTCGTACCAGCGCTCCCGCAGCTTGTCCTGCACGGCGTGCTCGCCGTACTTGCGCAGGAACTTGCGGTACGACGCGCCGGCCTCCCAGTCCTTCAGCGCCATGTCGTGCGTGGGGCAGTCGTCGCCCGCGCAGCGGAACTTGTAGCGGAATTCCAGAGGTACCCACTCAAGCCGGACCAGGTCCTGTTCGAATAGGTCGAGTTGGTCGGCCAGCGCGGCCTTGGACTCAGGCCAGGGGTCTGCCGCCGTCAGCCGGAAGCTGACCTCCGTGGGCCGGAACACGCCGAGTGAGGTCCCGTGTTCCTCCTGGTCACTCTTGATCGCGCACAGGGACGGCGAGACGAGCGGCTCGACGTACTTGTACCGCTGCTTCCAGTCGCCGTCCGCCGGCACCTCGCCCACGATCTTGAGGGTGCCGAGGTCTGGCCGCAGACTTTCGGGCCGCGAGTCACGCTTGCCGTGCGGCTCGACGTCGACCTCGATGATCGAGTACTTGGCGAACTGAGCCTCCTCCGCGAGGAGCCGAAACGGCACCGGGAAGAGCCGTACGTGCTGTGGTGCGCCCTGGTCCAGTCGTATGCCTGCCACGCAGCTTGTCTCGCGGTATTTGTTGGACAGCTCCGGATAGGTCTTGACCGTGATCATGATCCGTGCGCGCTGACGATTCCCCGATCCCATGGTTGCCCCCTCCACAGATCTCCCCGATCCGATTGGAGGAGAGGCATGCGCCACTGGCAAGGGCGCGTGCAGGGTCGAGGGGTGAAGTCAGGCCAGGGGGATCACGGGCACGGCGGCCCGCTCGCGGACCGTCTCCAGGACGACCTGCCGGTGGCAGCGGCTCTCGTCCTTCTCGAAGCACAACACCGCGACCCGTGACTGCTGAGCGTGCTCTGCCAGGCGGCCGAGATCGGCCTGCGCCTCCTCGGACCGCAGCACATCACGGAAGCGGGCCCGGCCCACGTCCAAGCGGCCGTCCCAGAACGGCGCCCGGTTCTCCTTGGGATTCCCCAGGCCGCGAAGGTGGGTGTACTCGATGCCGGCCTCGGCAAGTGCCTGTCCGAGGCGGGTCTTGCTGAAGCCTTTCTTGCGGCTGATCGGCGTCAGCCGGACGTCCGCCACTACATCGATACGGCTATCGAGGAGTGAGGCGACGAATGAGTCGATGTCCCGGCCTTCGTATCCGGCGGACCACAGGCCGGGGGTGACGTGGGTCTCGCGGAACAGATCATCCAGGGAGACCTCAAGGGCCTCTGCGACCGCGCCGACGGTGAAGAAACCTGGCTGGATCGCTCCCTCGCCCTCCAGGCGGGCCAGCGTCCTGGTGTTGATGCAGGCTTCCTTGGCGAGCCGCTCCCGCGACCACCCACGGGCTTCCCGCAGAGCCCGCACTCGCTGGGCGAGCGCGCGAGCGTGGTCGTGAGGACGCGCTGAGTGATGGCCTGCCATGTGTCGTGATCCTAATGGCGGTTGAGGCGGGCGGGCATGGTGTTCCCGGCCAGTCACAGGGCCGGATTCGCGAACGCGCAGGTCCGAGTGCCCTCAGCTGTCGCACTCCATGCAGCCTCACCGGGCACCCTCTGGGAGAAGCCGACCAAGATCTTCTCCCAGGTTTCTCCCAAACGATCTCCAGAAACCCGTCAGGGCCACCTACTAGTGACTAGTAGGTGGCCCTGACCTGGTACTACGGCGTCGGGGTGGCGGGATTTGAACCCACGACCTCTTCGTCCCGAACGAAGCGCGCTGCCAAGCTGCGCTACACCCCGATGTCGCTGCTCTCGCGGCGACGACGTTTACTTTAGCCCACTGGTGGCTGTAGACGAAATCCGGTTTAGACGCGGCGGCGGACCGGGGTTGGGCGGGTGTGGTCCAGGGCCACGAGGAGGACGGCCAGGGCGTACATGGCGAGGCCCAGGAGGAGGGCGTTCGCCAGGGTGCTGCGGTAGCCGTGGGTGGCGGCGTCCAGGAAGGGATAGAGGTAGCGGGCGGGGTTCGTGGGGGCGAGGAGCGCGGCTCGGATCAGGTAGAAGGCCAGGTAGGCCAGGGGGTAGAGGAGCCAGGTGGCCGCCTGGCTCAGGTGCAGGCGGGCCGCGGGGGTGAGGAGCAGCCAGTCCAGGACGGCTGCCGCCGGCGTCAGCGTGTGCAGGATCTGCAGGGTCGCCCACGAGCCGTGCCAGCGCTCCGGGACCGTCGTCGCGCCGGTCATGGAGAACGGCGGTGTCGTGTGGGCCAGGAGCAGGTGGTAGGTGAGCGCCGAGACCACGACGTAGAGGAGTGTGGCGCCTGCCACGGTCGAGGGAACGGGGCGGCGGGCACGCCAGGCCCTCGACGCCGACATGAGCATGACGACGGCCAGCAGGATGCCGGTCTGGACACCGAAGTAGCTCAGGACACGGGACGGGGCGCCGAGCAGGAGTTCCAGGGCCACGCCGGCTGCGGCGACCAGGGCGGTCAGGAGGCGGAACAGGGCGACCACGGGGCGGCGGACCGGCGCCACCACCGCCGTGGCCGGGACGGGGGAGGGCACCAGGAGGGGCGGGCCCGGGACCGCGGGCAGGTCGGGGATTTCCCTGGGTAGCGGGGGTATCGGCGGCATCGAGGCGGTCATGTCCTCACGCTAGGAGCGGGCGAGGAGAGCGGCTATCCGGCCTAGTCCGGGTGGGTTACGGCACCGGTCCCCAGGTCGGCTTCGGCCGCCGGTCCTGGCCCGAATGCCTGGCTTCGGCCGCCGGTCCTGGCCCGAACGCCTGGCTCCCGCCGCCGGTCCCGGCCCCGATGTCGCCCGAGGTCTTCATGACTCCCCGGTCCGGTTCCCAGGGCCCGGTGCCCCTGGCCCCGGCCTCCGCGCGCCGGCCTCTGTCCGCCCCGGTACAGGTCCCGCCTCCGGCCCCGCCCGGGGCGTCCAGGCCTGCCCCCTGAGTCCCCCCTCGTTCCCTATTCCCTCCCCACCAACGTCAACAAGGTCGCCTCCGGCGGGCAGGCGAACCGCACCGGCGTGTAGCGGTTCGTGCCGCAGCCCGCCGAGACGTGGAGGTAGGAGGTTCGGCCGGCCGACGTGTGCGCGGACAGGCCCTTCACGCGGTCCGTGTCCAGGTCGCAGTTGGTGACCAGCGCGCCGTAGAAGGGAATGCACAGCTGGCCGCCATGGGTGTGGCCGGCCAGGATCAGGGGGTAGCCGTCCGCCGTGTACGCGTCCAGCACCCGCAGGTACGGTGCGTGCACCACGCCTATCGAGAAGTCGTAGGTCTTCGACGGACCGCCCGCCACCCGGGCGTAGCGGTCGCGCTTGATGTGCGGGTCGTCGAGGCCCGTCAGCTCGATCGAGGCGCCCTCGACCTTCAGGACGCCCCGCGTGTTCGTCAGGTTCAGCCAGCCGGCCGCGTCGAAACCGTCACGCAGGTCCTCCCACGGGTTGTGGACGACGCCGACGGCCGGCGGGTTGCCGTTCAGGCCGTGGCGGCCGCTCGTCCTCTCCAGCAAGTAGCGGGCGGGGTTGCGCAGTCGGGGGCCGTAGTAGTCGTTGGAGCCGAAGACGTAGGCGCCCGGGAACTCCATCAGCGGGCCGAGCGCGTCGAGGACGTCGGGGACGCCCTCGGGGTCCGAGAGGTTGTCGCCCGTGTTGATCACGAAGTCCGGGCGCAGGCCTGCCAGCGACTGCAGCCACCGCTGCTTCTTGCGGTGGCCGCTCACCATGTGGATGTCGGAGACCTGGAGCACGCGCAGCGGCCGCATGCCAGGCGGCAGGACCGGGACCGTCACCCGTCGGAGGCGGAAGGAGCGGACCTCGAAGCCCGCCGCGTACGCCAGACCGGCGGCGCCTGCCGCCATGATTCCCAGGGGTACTCCGTATCGCGCGCGCATGCCTCCATCGTGTCAGACCCCGGCGGTACGGCGAGACCGGCCGACCCTTCCCGAATCGCCGGCCTCCTTCAAATCAGCGGGCGTTCACACCGGCACACCTGCGACAATCGACGGCATGACCACCACGCTCAAGTCGAAGCTGCACGACGACCTCAACGCCGCGATCAAGGAGCGCGACGAGCTCCGCTCCTCGACGCTCCGGCTGACGCTCGCCGCGATCACCAAGGAGGAGGTCGCGGGCAAGGAGAAGCGGGAACTCTCCGACGACGAGGTCCTCAAGGTGATCACCCGCGAGGCGAAGAAGCGCCGTGAGGCGGCCGATGCCTTCGCACAGGGCGGCCGCGCCGAGCAGGCCGAGCGGGAGAAGGCGGAGGGCGAGGTGCTCGCCCACTACCTGCCCAAGCAACTGTCCGACGACGAGCTGAACGCGATCGTCGCCCAGGCCGTGGAAGAGGCGAAGGCGGCCGGTGCCGAGGGGCCGAAGGCCATGGGCGCCGTCATGAAGATCGTGAACCCGAAGGTGGCCGGCCAGGCCGAGGGCGGTCGCGTCGCCGCCGCGGTCAAGAAGCTGCTCCAGGGCTGAGCTCCGGCCGCGCACATCAGGAACGTACGGCGGCGGGGCCGCACCCTGAACCCGGGTGCGGCCCCGCCGCCGTACTCACGTGGCCGGGAGGCGAAACCCCTAGCCCGGCGTCGCGGACCCGGGCTGATCCGAACGAAACCCCCTAGCCCCACCGGCCCCCGGTCCCCTTGTTCCCGCCGTTGCTCTGTCCCTGGATGAAGTTGCCCGGGAGGGAGATGGTCGGGGTCGGGAAGGCGCCGCCGGTCGTGTCACCCGTTGTGCCGCCGGCTGTCGTTCCCCCGCCCGTCAGTCCGCCGATCCATCCCGTGTTACCCCCGTTTGTCCCGCCGTTGACCCCGCCTGGGCCTTTTCCCCGGCCGTCCCCCTTGTTCTTGGCGTCGGGGATGTCGACCAGGTGGAAGTCCTCGACGGGCTTGCCGCTCAGCGCGCCGGTCATCATGTCGCGCCAGATCGGGCCGGGGACCTCGCCGCCGTAGACCTTGTCGTGCGGGACGCCGCCGATCGTGATGTTGACCATGTGCCGCTTGTGCTGCGGGTCGCCGACCCAGACCGCGCCGGCCATGTTCGGGGTGAAGCCGACGAACCAGGCCGCGAAGCGCTCGTCGGTCGTGCCCGTCTTGCCCGCGCTCGGGCGGTCGCCGAGACCGGCCTGCCGGCCCGTACCGTCCTCGACCACGCCCTTGAGCAGGGTGGTGACGGTGTCCGCCGTCTTCTGCGACATCGCGCGCGAGCAGGTCGAGCGCGGCACGTCCAGGGACTTCTCCTCGGTGCCGGTCCTCCGAGTGATCGACTCGATGGCGATCGGGGTGCAGTACATGCCGCGCGAGGCGAAGGTGGCGTACGCGTTCGCCATCGTCAGCGGCGACATCTCCTGGGCGCCGAGCGCGAGGGAGGGGGACTGGTCCATCGTCCGGCCGTCCGCGCGCTGCACGCCCATCTTCTTGGCCATGTCGATGACCGGGCAGATGCCGATGTCGCTGATGAGCTGCACGTAGTAGGTGTTGACCGACTTGGCGGTCGCCTCCTTCATGCCCATCGGGCCGCGCTCGGACTGGTTCTCGTTCGCCACCTTGGCCGGGTTGTTCGGGTCGTTGCGCCAGACCTTGCCGTCGCACGCCTGCACGGGACTCGGGTAGGTCATCTCGTACGGCGACGGGTACTGCTGCGTCGCGGGCTTGCCGCCCTCGATCGCGGCCGCGGCGACGATCGGCTTGAACGTCGAACCGGGCTGGTAGCCCGCGCCGCCGCCCATGTCCGAGTTGACGGAGAGGTTTATCTGCGTCTCGTCCTTGCCGAAGCCGTACGGGCGGGACTGGCCCATGGCGAGGATCTTGCCGGTGCCGGGCTCGACGACGGTCGCGGCCGTCGCCACGGGGTCGGACTTGTAGACGTGCTGCCTGATGGACGCTTCCACCGATTCCTGCGCCTGCGGGTCCAGCGTCGTGCGGATCGTCAGACCGCCCTGGTTCCACAGCTTCGCCCGGGCCTCCTTGGTCTTGCCGAAGACCGGGTCGTTCAGGACGACGTCGCGGACGTAGTCGCAGAAGAAGCCGGCGCCCTTGACCGCGGTGATGCAGCCGTTCTTGGGCTGGCTCGGGTGCAGCCCGAGGGGCTTCTCCTTGGCCTGGTCGGCCTCCTGCTGCGAGATGTCACCGACGTCCGCCATCCGCTGGAGCACGACGTTGCGCCGCTTGAGGGCCTCCGCCTCGTCGTTGACCGGGTCGTACCGGCTCGGGGACTGCACTATGCCGGCCAGCAGCGCCGCTTCCTGGAGGTTCAGGTCCTTGGCGTGCTTGGAGAAGTAGCGCTGGGAGGCGGCCTCGACGCCGTAGGCCTGCTCGCCGAAGAAGGTGATGTTCAGGTAGTTCTCGAGGATCTTCTTCTTGCCGAGCTTCTCCTCGATCTGGATCGCGTACTTCAGTTCCTTGATCTTGCGGCCCAGGGTCTGCTGGGTGGCCTCGGCGACCTTCGTCGGGTCGTCGCCGGCCTCCTCGATGAAGTAGTTCTTCACCAACTGCTGGGTGAGCGTGGAGGCGCCCTGGGCGACGCCGCCTTCCTGCGCGTTCTTGTTCAGGGCGCGCAGCACCCCCTTGAGGTCGATCGCGCCGTGCTGGTAGAAGCGCGCGTCCTCGATCGCGACGATCGCCTTCTGCATGTACGGCGAGATGTCCTTGAGGTTCACCACCGTACGGTCGCGGGAGTAGACGCTCGCGATCTGATTGCCCTGGTTGTCCAGGATTGTCGTGCGCTGACTGAGCTGAGGGCTCTTGAGGTTGGCCGGGATCTCGTCGAAGCTCTGGACCGACCCCTTGGCGGCAAGGCCCAGCGCGCCGGCCGCGGGCAGCGCGATGCCCGCCATCACGGCTCCGGCGAGCACACTGACACCGAGGAACTTGGCGGCCTGCTGCGTTGGCGACAGACCACCACCCGAGCGCTTCTTTGCCATGGGGGCAGCCTAATCCGTACGTCTGAGCGTTCCGAAGGGCGGCCGCGTCACAGCACGGCAAAGCGGGATGCCCGCGTTCCCATTCGCCGGACACGCACACAGGCCTTGGCCTAAGCTGCTCTCAACTGTCACAGCAGTGCGGTCACGTATCAATACGTCCGGCGACCCCGAATCGTTCCGGGTGTACCCCGTTTTCTCACGCGGGGGCGTGGCCGACCTCCGAGGGCGGCGTGTCCGAATCCGCCTCGTGTGTCACCCGGCGCCCGTTGTGGCGCACCACAGCTGTCCCGGTTTGCCGGGATGGTCGCGCATGTCGTCAGCTCACTCCCGCGGGTGATCTGCCGTTAACCCATAGTCCGTTCGGGCCATTCAAGATTGGGCCCGAAGGGGGTGTTGCGCTGTGCCCACCTTCCGTAACGTCCTCAACTGGCGGCGGTGAATATGCCGCTGCCGCCGTGGGGGAGCCTCGATTCGGGAGAGGACGGCGCCGGTATGGGCTGGGTTACCGACTGGAGTGCGCAGGCTGCCTGCCGCACTACCGATCCGGATGAACTGTTCGTTCAGGGAGCAGCGCAGAACAGGGCCAAGGCGGTGTGCACCGGATGCCCGGTACGCACCGAGTGCCTCGCCGACGCGCTGGACAACCGCGTCGAGTTCGGCGTGTGGGGAGGCATGACGGAGCGGGAGCGCCGCGCACTGCTGCGCCGTCGGCCCACCGTTACCTCCTGGCGCAGGCTGCTGGAGACCGCTCGCTCGGAGTACGAGCGCGGAGCGGGCATCGTGCCTCTCGACAACGACGAGGTGTACGAGAACTACGCGGCCGTGAGCTGAGGGACTTGCGGGCGTTCCCTCCGGCACATTCCCCGGACACAGGACCCCGGCCCGGCCACGCCACCGTGAAGATTCGGGCGTGGGCCACGGCAAGCGGGCCGGGCAGAAACGGATCCGGGGACGCCGAGCGGACGATCGCCGAGGCGCGCGACGCGGTGAGGTGAGAGAAGCGCCGGTCTGGCCCACGCCTGGGGACGTCGTGACCGGCCTTGCAACGCTCGGTTGATCGGCGCACCGTCGACTGACAGTGCCGCTCGCGGTTCGGTCTGCGCCTGCGCTCAGGCTGCGGCGCGCGGCCGCACAGCGGCGAAGGGCGCCCCGGAGGCCGAGGGGTTCGTCCAGCCGTCTGCGGCGACCACGGCTCGAGCACATGCCGGCGTCGCCGCCCGCACCTGCCACCCCCCACCCAGGACCGTCACCGCGCGCAGACGATCGCCGCGAGTGTGTCGCCATCACCCCGGCGTGTACGACTTACCTCGGGGCGCGGACGACTTCATCACACGCGGCGCCGCGCAAGCCCGTGGCGCCCACGGCCGCCCGGCCCGTCCCGGACCGCGCAAACCGTCCCGCACGCCCTCCGGTAGCCGTCGGCGGCAGCCACGCGCAGCCGCCGCCTGCCGGCCGCCCCGGCATCGGCCCATGCCCGCGCTACGGCAGTTCCGTCCGCCCTGTCGCACCCGCTGCCAGACGGGCACCGATGTCGCGCAGGCCCGTGAGGTCGTGTACGTCGCCGGGCAGCGCGGGTACTTCCACGACCGCCACCTCGGGGTGACGGGCGGTGAAACGGTCACGCGTGCGCCGCTCGCGCCAGAGCAGCTGCATGCGATCGGCGTGCAGTCGCAGCAGTCCCGCGGTGAGCCGGTCGACGGGGCGCTTCGTGTCGGCGGGGGAGCCTTCGTCGGAAGCAGGGGCGTCGGTTGCGGTCTCGGATGCGGGAGATCGCGAACTGCCGTATGTGTCGGGAGAGTTACGAAGTCCAGCTTTCCCGCCCCCCTGATCCACAATGCGGGGGTCCTCAAGATTTTCGGCGGCGGCGAGGGACCGCTCGGCCGACAGCCGCCCGGCGCCGCTGCCGTGGACCCGGTTCAGCACCAGGCCCACCAGCGGCATCTTCTCCGCGGCCAGCCGCTCCACGAAGTACGCGGCCTCCCGCAGCGCGTCCCGCTCCGGCGCCGCGACCACCAGAAACGCCGTACCGGGCGCCTGGAGGAGCTTGTAGGTGGCGTCCGCGCGTGTACGGAAGCCGCCGAAGGTGGTGTCCATGGCGGCCACGAACGTCTGGACGTCCTTCAGCAACTGGCCGCCCAGCAGCTTGCCGAGTGTGCCGGTCATCATCGACATGCCGACGTTGAGGAAGGCCATGCCCGCGCGCCCGCCGAGCTTGGCCGGAGCGGTCAGCAGGCGGATCAGCCGTCCGTCCAGGAAGGAGCCCAGGCGCTTCGGCGCGTCCAGGAAGTCCAGCGCCGAGCGGGACGGCGGGGTGTCGACGACGATCAGGTCCCACTCGTCCCTGGCCCGCAGCTGGCCGAGCTTCTCCATCGCCATGTACTCCTGCGTGCCCGCGAAGCCCGCCGAGAGCGACTGGTAGAAGGGATTCGCCAGGATCGCGGCCGCCCGCTCCGGATCCGCGTGCGCCTCCACGACCTCGTCGAAGGTGCGCTTCATGTCGAGCATCATGGCGTGCAGTTCGCCCTCGCCCTCGGTGCCCTTCACCCGGCGCGGGACGTTGTCGAGGGAGTCGATGCCCATCGACTGGGCCAGCCGACGGGCCGGGTCGATGGTGAGCACGACCACCTTGCGGCCCCGCTCGGCCGCCCGGAGTCCGAGAGCCGCGGCGGTGGTCGTCTTGCCGACGCCGCCCGAGCCGCAGCACACCACGATCCGGGTCTCGGGGTCGTCCAGCAGCGGATCGACGTCCAGCACGCGCGCGGGGGAGAGGCCGTGGGGCTTCTCCCGTCCCTCGGCCGTCACTGCCGTCTCGGATGCCTCGGCCGGGTTCGGACTCATGTCAACCCCTGCTTCCGCAGCTCGGTGGCGAGTTCGTACAGGCCCGCCAGGTCCATGCCCTCGGCGAGCAGGGGCAGTTCGCCCAGCGGCAGGCCCAGCTCGCCGAGGACCGCGCGCTGCTCCTGCTCCAGCGCGTACCGCTCGGCGTACTCCGCCGCCTCCTCCAGCAGCGGGTCCACCAGCTTCTCCGCGTTACCGCCGCGCCGGGCCCCGCCGAGCCCCGCGGCCGAGAGCGCCTGTGCGACGGAGGAACGGTCCACGGTCCGTACGAGTTCCAGGTCGGCCGCGTCCAACACCTCGGGCCGCACCATGTTCACGATGACGCGGCCCACCGGCAGCCGTGCCGCCCGCAGTTCGGCGATGCCGTCGGCGGTCTCCTGGACCGGCATCTCCTCCAGCAGCGTCACCAGGTGCACCGCCGTCTCCGGCGACTTCAGCACCCGCATCACGGCCTGTGCCTGATTGTGTATCGGACCGATCTTCGCCAGGCCCGCCACCTCGTCGTTCACGTTCAGGAAGCGGGTGATGCGGCCCGTCGGCGGGGCGTCCATGACGACGTAGTCGTACACGAACCTGCCGGAGCGGTCCTTGCGGCGCACGGCCTCGCACGCCTTGCCGGTCAGCAGGACGTCCCGGATGCCCGGTGCGATCGTGGTGGCGAAGTCGATCGCGCCCAGCTTCTTCAGGGCCCGGCCCGCGCCCCCGAGCTTGTAGAACATCTGGAGGTAGTCCAGAAGGGCCAGTTCGGCGTCTATGGCCAGGGCGTACACCTCGCCACCGCCCGGAGCGACCGCGATCTTCCGCTCTTCGTACGGCAACGCCTCCGTCTCGAAGAGCTGGGCGATGCCCTGCCGGCCCTCGACCTCCACGAGAAGCGCCCGCTTCCCCTCGGTCGCGAGGGCCAGCGCCAGTGCGGCGGCGACCGTCGTCTTTCCGGTCCCGCCCTTGCCGCTGACGACCTGGAGCCTGCTCACATCTTCGAGACTAACCAGTCCGCTCGACACTCACGCGGGAGGCTGTGGATAACGAGGGTCACAACCGGCCGCGCGGCCTGTGGACAACCTCCCCGCCGGTCGGCCGCAGGCCCCACCGGCCACAGCGGATACAGTCGGCCCCATGACCAAGAAGTGGGAATACGCCACCGTGCCGCTGCTCGTCCACGCCACGAAGCAGATCCTGGACACCTGGGGCGAGGACGGCTGGGAACTCGTCCAGGTCGTGCCCGGGCCCAACAACCCCGAGCAGCTCGTGGCCTACCTGAAGCGGGAGAAGCAGGCATGAGCGCGGTGGAGGCCAAGCTGGCCGAGCTGGGGCTGACCCTGCCGGAGGTCGTACCGCCGTTGGCCGCGTACCAGCCGGCCGTGCAGTCCGGCGCCTACGTCTACACCGCCGGCCAGCTCCCCATGGTCGAGGGCAGGCTGCCGGTCACCGGCAAGGTGGGTGCCGAGGTCACCGCCGAAGAGGCCAAGGACCTGGCCCGGATCTGCGCGCTGAACGCGCTCGCCGCGGTGAAGTCCGTCACCGGCGACCTGGACCGCATCGCGCGCGTGGTGAAGGTCGTCGGCTTCGTCGCCTCCGCGGCCGACTTCACCGGTCAGCCGGGTGTCGTCAACGGCGCCAGCGAACTGCTCGGCGAGGTCCTCGGGGACAAGGGCGTGCACGCGCGCAGTGCCGTCGGTGTCGCGGTGCTGCCGCTGGACGCGCCGGTCGAGGTCGAGATCCAGGTGGAACTCGCCCCGTAGACCACCGAGGCCGCTGCACCCGCCCATGCCGCGCTGATCTCGGCCACCTCTCGAACATTCGCCCTGCGCGGGATAGCCTCCGGCCATGGCGAACGGTCAGTGGTACCCCCCGGAGTGGCCCGACCGCATCCGCGCGCTCGCGGCCGGCACCCTCACCCCGGTGTCCCCCCGGCGCGCGGCCACGGTGCTGCTCCTGAAGGACACGCCGGACGGTCCCGCGGTCCACATGCTGCGCAGACGGGCCTCCATGGCCTTCGCCGGAGGCGCGTACGCGTATCCCGGAGGCGGCGTCGACCCGCGCGACGACGACCGTCTGGTGCGCTGGGCGGGTCCCACGCGCACGTGGTGGGCCGAGCGGCTCGGCGTCGACGAGCCCGGCGCCCAGGCCGTCGTCTGCGCGGCCGTACGAGAGACGTACGAGGAGGCCGGCGTGCTGCTCGCCGGGCCCGACGCGGACTCGGTCGTGGGCGACACCACCGGGCAGGACTGGGAGGCCGACCGTGCGGCACTGGTCGCGCGCGAGCTGTCCTTCGCCGAGTTCCTCCACCGGCGCGGGCTGGTGCTGCGCTCCGACCTGCTGGGCGCCTGGACCCGCTGGATCACCCCTGAGTTCGAGTCCCGCCGCTACGACACCTGGTTCTTCGTGGCCGCGCTGCCCCGGGGCCAGCGCACCCGGAACGCCTCCACGGAGGCCGACCGCACGGTGTGGATCCGCCCCGCCGAGGCTGCCGCCCGGTACGACAAGGGCGAGCTGCTCATGATGCCGCCCACCGTCGCCACCCTGCGCCAGCTGCTCCCGTACGCCTCCGCCGACGAGACGCTCGCGGCCGCTCCCGGGCGCGACATGACGCCGGTGCTGGCCCGCGCCCGCCTCCAGGACGGCCAGATCGTCCTGTCCTGGCCGGGGCACGAGGAGTTCACCAAGCACATCCCGACGGTTCCGACGGGCGCCGAGACGACGGGCGGAGGCCCCGCATGACGGAAGCCAGCACGCTGCCCGGCCAGCCGCGCGGCCAGGTGCTCTCCGGCCCGGCCACCGAACGGGCCGTGAACGTCCTCGCCCCCAACGCCTCCGCGATGACCCTGGACGGCACCAACACCTGGATCGTCGCCGAGCCCGACTCCGATCTCGCCGTGGTGATCGACCCGGGCCCACTGGACGACGGCCATCTGCGCACCGTCGTGGACACCGCCGAGAAGGCGGGCCGGCGCATAGCCCTGACCCTGCTCACCCACGGCCACCCCGACCACGCCGAGGGCGCGGCCCGCTTCGCGGAACTGACCGGCACGCGCGTGCGTGCCCTCGATCCGGCGCTGCGCCTGGGCGACGAGGGCCTGGCAGCCGGGGACGTGATCACCGTCGGCGGCCTGGAGCTGCGGGTCGTACCGACGCCCGGGCACACCGCGGACTCGCTGTGCTTCCACCTCCCGGCCGACCGGGCGGTGCTGACCGGTGACACCATCCTCGGACGCGGCACCACCGTCGTGGCACACCCCGACGGCCGCCTGGGCGACTATCTGGACTCCCTGCGCCGCCTGCGGTCCCTGACGGTGGACGACGGCGTGCACACGGTGCTGCCGGGCCACGGGCCGGTCCTGGAGGACGCCCAGGGCGCCGTCGAGTTCTACCTCGCCCACCGCGCCCACCGGCTCGCCCAGGTGGAGACGGCGGTGGAGGACGGCTACCGCACCCCCACGGAGGTGGTCGCCCACGTCTACGCCGATGTGGACCGCTCCCTGTGGCCTGCGGCGGAACTGTCGGTACGGGCCCAGCTGGACTACCTGAGCGAGCACGGGCTGATCTAGTGCCGCGGCAGGCAACGTTTGCCCGTCAAGGGCCGGGCGTCGCGACGGGGCGAACGTTGCCTGTTGCGGCACTAGGGCGTGTTTCGAAAGTCCCGTCTGGTCCGCGACGCCTGGCACGGCACCTCGCCGCGTTGTCGGGATCGTCCGCGTACGCCCGGTACGAGGACGACCCTCCGCCTTGCGATGCACCGCACCAGACGCCGCGGACCCCGCCCTCCGGGCGGACGACGCTACTTTCGAAACACGCCCTAGCACGGCCCACTCGGTCTGGGAGCCTTCACGCCGTGCACGCGCGCGTACTCGCCGGCGAGCCAGGGCCCCAGGTCGTCCACGTACGACCGCAGCACCCCGGCGTCGCCGACGGGCTCACGGCCGTACCGTGCCGCCGTACGCAGCTGTTCGGCCCGCTCGGGGTAGTAGGAGCCGCAGACCTCGGCCATCTCGCGCAGGTCGCTCGTCCAGCCGTTCCAGCGGGGCATGACGAGGGTGAAGCCCGTGCGGACGAGGTGCCGGGACATGAAGCGCACCAGCGGCCGCCGGGCCTCCTCGGTGTCCTCGGCGTCCGCGATCCGCTCCCGCCAGCGGAGCAGCCACAGCGCCAGGTCGCCGTTGGTCTCGCGGGCGAGCAGGGAGTCGGGGCGGTAGCGCGGCAGGTACTCGGCGAGGTCCTCGCCGAGCAGTGGGGTGCACAGACAGGCCACGAACCACCCAAGGTCGTACCGCTCCCGCTCGCTCAGCAGCCGGTCCCGTCCGTACAGCAGCGTGCCGACGCCGTCGATCTGCCCGAACTCCCGGTCGACGGCCGCACCGAGCGCCCTTGCGGCGTCGCGGTCGGCGTCGGCCGGCTCGTCCCGGAGAGCGACCAGCAGGTCCAGGTCGCTGCGGCCCACGCGCGCGGTACCGCGCGGGACCGAGCCGTAGAGGTAGGCGCTGTGCAGCCGTGGCCCGAAGGCGTCCAGCAGCCGGTCGCGCGCCGCGGCCACGACCGGACGGAACACGCCGGGCACGCGCGCGAGGGAGCCTTCGCGCGCGATGAAGCCCTGGTCGTCGAGCCCGGGACGGCGGATCGTCTCAGCCATGGGCCAACTGTGACCGTTGTGAGGCCGGGATGCGGCACATTTTCGGCGCGGCGCCGGCACCGGGGCGGCGGCGACGACAGCGGGGCACGCTCGCGAGAAGCGGACCCCGGGGTCGGACGGCGACGTGCGGCGGAGGCGGGCGTCAGCGCGACCGCTTGGCCAGCCTCTCCACGTCCAGCAGGATGACCGCCCGCGCCTCGAGGCGCAGCCAACCGCGCTGCGCGAAGTCCGCCAGCGCCTTGTTCACGGTCTCGCGCGAGGCGCCGACCAGCTGGGCCAGCTCCTCCTGGGTGAGGTCGTGGACGACGTGGATGCCCTCCTCGGACTGCACGCCGAAGCGGCGCGACAGGTCCAGCAGGGCGCGGGCCACACGGCCGGGGACATCGGAGAAGACCAGGTCGGACATGGCGTCGTTGGTCTTGCGCAGACGGCGCGCGACGGCGCGCAGCAGGGCACCGGCCACCTCGGGCCGGGCGTTCAGCCAGGGCTGGAGGTCGCCGTGGCCGAGGCCGAGCAGCTTGACCTCGGTCAGCGCGGTCGCGGTCGCCGTACGCGGGCCCGGGTCGAACAGCGACAGCTCGCCGATCAGCTCACTGGGGCCGACGACGGCGAGCATGTTCTCGCGGCCGTCGGGGGAGGTGCGGTGCAGCTTGACCTTGCCCTCGGTGACGACGTACAGCCGGTCGCCGGGATCGCCCTCGTGGAAGAGGGAGTCGCCGCGTGCGAGGGTCACCTCGCTCATGGAGGCGCGAAGCTCCGCGGCCTGCTCGTCGTCGAGAGCCGCGAAGAGCGGGTTGCGCCGCAGAACGTCGTCCACTGAGTTCTCTCCTTGTCGACCTGCTCAGGGGATCTTGCTCCCCCGAGTGCCAGGGGACCGTGTTCCCCATTTTGCCGGACGGTCCAAACAGTGTGATCTGTCACAAGGATGCCGCACAGGTGTCCCGAGGTAAGCGTCAGGGGTCCAATCGGGGACCGATCCCCGGGGTCCGGGGCGGATGTCGGTGTCGGGCTCTAGGCTGGCCGGGTGTCCAAATCGCCGGTGAGAGCACAGGCCAAGGGGGCTTAGCGCGTGGTTGTACGTCGCGATTCCGCTGTGGGCGAACACAGCTCCGGCGGTGATGGGAAAACCGGAAAAACGGCAAAAAAGGCAACCTCGGGTTCGGTCGAGAAGACGGCGGCGGCCAAGAAGTCCACGGCGGCCGAGAAGGCAAAGCCGGCCAGGAGGACCGCCTCGGCCGAGTCGGCCCAGGGCAGGAAGGCTGCCCCGGCGAAGAAGGCCGCCACCGCCAAGAGAACGGCCCCGGCGAAGAAGGCCACCTCCGCGAAGAAGGTCTCCCCGGTCAAGAAGGTCGTGGCGACCGGGGAGAGCGTGGCCGTGACGAAGGCGGCGCCGGCCAAGAAGATCACCGTGCGGCCGCCGGGTGACGAGTCCCGTACCGCCCTGGTCCGCAGGGCCCGCCGCATCAACCGCGAGCTCGCCGAGGTGTACCCGTACGCCCACCCCGAGCTGGACTTCGAGAACCCCTTCCAGCTGCTGGTCGCCACCGTGCTGTCGGCCCAGACGACCGACCTGCGGGTCAACCAGACGACCCCGGCGCTCTTCGCGAAGTACCCGGCCCCCGAGGACCTGGCCGCCGCCAACCCGGAGGAGGTCGAGGAGATCCTGCGTCCCTGCGGGTTCTTCCGCGCCAAGACCAAGTCGGTCACAGGGCTCTCCAAGGCCCTCGTGGAGGACTTCGGCGGCGAGGTGCCCGGCAGGCTGGAGGACCTGGTCAAGCTGCCCGGCGTCGGCCGCAAGACCGCGTTCGTCGTGCTCGGCAACGCCTTCGGCCGGCCCGGAATCACCGTGGACACCCACTTCCAGCGGCTGGTCAGGCGCTGGAAGTGGACCGACGAGAGCGACCCGGACAAGATCGAGGCCGCCGTCGGCGCGCTGTTCCCGAAGAGCGAGTGGACCGACCTGTCCCACCACGTGATCTGGCACGGCCGCCGCATCTGCCACGCCCGCAGGCCCGCCTGCGGCGCCTGCCCGATCGCCCCGCTGTGCCCGGCCTACGGCGAGGGAGAGACCGACCCGGAGAAGGCGAAGAAGCTGCTGAAGTACGAGAAGGGCGGCTTCCCCGGCCAGCGGCTCAAGCCCCCGCAGGACTATCTCGACGCGGGTGGCAGGCCGGCCCCGCCCCTGGGGGCCGCGTGACGGAACGATCTCGGGGTCCTCGGACGTTGGACGGACAGAGCGACGGGGGTGGCGATGACGAGGGCCAGTGAGACGCGGGGCGGTGCGGTGGCGCGTGGGGCGGCGCGTGGGCAGGTGATGTTGAGCCAGGAGGGACTGCCGCAGTGGCTGGCGCCGGTGGTCCGGGCCGCCGAGACGGTCGAGCCGCTCCAGCTGAGCCGCTTCCTGCCGCCGAAGAACGGCTCGGGCCGCAAGTCGGCCGTGCTGATCCTGTTCGGCGAGGGCGCGCGCGGCCCGGAGCTGCTGCTGATGGAGCGGGCCGGTTCCCTGCGCTCGCACGCGGGGCAGCCGTCCTTCCCGGGCGGCGCGCTCGACCCCGAGGACGGTGACCCGCACACCGACGGACCGCTCAGAGCCGCGCTGCGCGAGGCCCAGGAGGAGACCGGCCTCGATCCGTCCGGCGTGCAGCTCTTCGGTGTGCTGCCCGCCCTGTACATCCCGGTCAGCGGTTTCGTCGTCACGCCGGTGCTCGGCTGGTGGCGCGAGCCCAGCCCGGTCGGCGTCGTCGACCCGAACGAGACGGCGCGGGTGTTCACGGTCCCCGTGGCGGATCTCACGGATCCCGCCAACCGCGCGACCACCGTGCACCCCAGCGGCCACAGGGGCCCGGCATTTCTGGTCGAATCGGCTCTGGTCTGGGGTTTCACGGCCGGGGTGATCGACCGCCTGCTGCACTACGCGGGCTGGGAGCGTCCCTGGGACAGAGAGAAGCAGGTCCCGCTGGACTGGCGCGC
The DNA here is from genome assembly GCF_059510455.1 of Streptomyces sp. NTD91. Taxonomy (NCBI): domain Bacteria; kingdom Bacillati; phylum Actinomycetota; class Actinomycetes; order Kitasatosporales; family Streptomycetaceae; genus Streptomyces; species Streptomyces sp. NTD91. The sequence goes on along the minus strand of NZ_JCAJZW010000041.1, from coordinate 4,935 downwards.
ATGACAGGGTGTCCTCCGTGAACGTGCTGGACATCCTGTTGCTGGTCGCGGCCGTGTGGTTCGCGGTCGTCGGCTACCGCCAGGGCTTCGTCGTCGGCATCCTGTCGGTGATCGGGTTCCTGGGCGGCGGCCTCGTCGCCGTCTACACGCTGCCCGTGATCTGGGACGCCGTGACCGGTAACGCGGACGTCGGCACCACCGCAGCCGTGGTCGCCGTGGTCGTCGTCATCGTCTGCGCCTCCGTCGGCCAGGCCCTGACCACCCATCTCGGCAACAAGCTGCGCCGGTACATCACCTGGTCCCCGGCCCGCGCCCTGGACGCCACCGGCGGCGCCCTGGTCAACGTCGTCGCCATGCTGCTGGTGGCCTGGCTGATCGGTTCCGCCCTCGCCGGCACCACCCTGCCGACGCTCGGCCGGGAGGTCCGCGGCTCCAAGGTGCTCCTCGGCGTCTCCCGGGCGCTGCCCGCGCAGGCCGACACCTGGTTCGCGGACTTCTCCTCCGTCCTCGCGCAGAACGGCTTCCCGCAGGTCTTCAGCCCGTTCGCCAACGAGCCGATCAAGGACGTCCAGCCGCCCGACCCGGCGCTCGCGAACAGCCCGGTCGCCGTGCGCGCCGAGCGTTCCATCGTCAAGGTCACCGGCACCGCCCAGAGCTGCGGCAAGGTGCTGGAGGGCACCGGCTTCGTGTTCGCCGACCGCAGGGTCATGACCAACGCGCATGTCGTCGGCGGCGTCGACGCGCCCACGGTGCAGATAGGCGGCGAGGGCCGCAAGTACGAGGCCAAGGTCGTCCTGTACGACTGGAAGCGTGACATCGCCGTACTGGACGTACCGGACCTGAAGGCGAAGGCCCTGCGGTTCTCCGGCCAGGACGCGGCCGGCGGGGACGGGGCGATCGTCGCGGGCTTCCCGGAGAACGGCTCGTACGACGTGCGTGCCGCGCGCGTGCGCGGGCGCATCACGGCCAACGGACCGGACATCTACCACCGAGGCACCGTGCGCCGCGACGTCTACTCGCTCTACACGACCGTGCGCCAGGGCAACTCGGGTGGCCCGCTGCTCACCCCCGACGGCCGGGTCTACGGCGTGGTGTTCGCCAAGTCCCTCGACGACGCCGAGACCGGTTACGCCCTCACGGCGGACGAGATCCGGCCCGACATCGCCCAGGGGCGGGCGGCGAACGAGCAGGTGGGTACGGACAGCTGCGCCCTGTGACCGGTGAGCCCGGCGACCTGGGGAGGCGGCTCCTCAGGAGGGGAGCGTCCGGAGGGGAATGTCCGGAGGGGGACTCAGCCGCGCGGGTGACGCAGACGCACCGAGACCCAGCGGGCCCGGCGGCGCAGAATGCGCGGAATGCCCACGCGGAGGTCTCCTTCCGCGAGTTGCGCGTTGCCGCGCCGCGACGTGCTCAGACCCCCGGCGGAGCGGCGGTTGCGGGGTGCGTCACTGTAGTCGTGCGTCCAGCCCATACCCGGACGTGTGCCCCTGACCGAAGGTCGATAACCGCCTGAGCGCCGTCCAATTGGCCTATGCGGCGGGCATGTGGCCGTTCGGGGGACAACTGTTCAGGAACCGGATACTCCTCGCGTCGAACCGGCATCGTACGGTCACCGGCACACGTCACCGGTACGGGTGAACTTCGCCGGATCCGGGTGTCGCTCACCGGCGTGTGTCCCCTCCGGTGTTCGTCACCGGTCCGGCTCGGGATCCTTCAGCCAGTTGACCAGTTCCGTGGAGAACGCCGCCGGGTCCTCCTCGTGCGGGAAGTGACCGAGGCCGTCGAACAGCCGCCAGCGGTACGGCGCTTCGACGTACTCACCCGAACCGGCCGCGCTGCGCGTGCGCGTCACGGGGTCCAGTGAGCCGTGCAGATGCAGCGTGGGCACCCGTACCGGGCGCTTCATCCGGCGGTTGAACTGGATGCCGTCCGGGCGGGCCAGCGAGCGCACCAGCCAGCGGTACGGCTCGATCGCACAGTGCGCGGTGGACGGGATGCACATGGCGCGCTGGTAGGTCTCCAGCGCCTTGTCCTCCGGCTGCCGCGGCCCGGACCAGTCCCGGATGAGCCGGGCCACCAGCGCACCGCCGTCCGCGGTGAGTTGGCGCTCCGGAATCCACGGCCGCTGGAAGCCCCAGATGTAGGAGTTGGCGGCCGTCTGCCGGGCGTCCCGCAGCATCGCCGCCCGCCAGCGCCGGGGATGTGGCATGGACACCACGGCGAGCCGCCGGACGAGCTTGGGCCGCATCGCCGCTGCCGTCCAGGCCAGGTAGCCGCCCAGGTCGTGGCCGACCACCGCCGCGTCCGGCTCCCCGAGCGAGCGGATCACGCCGGTGACGTCGAGCGCGAGGTTCGCGGGGTCGTATCCGCGGGGCGTGCGGTCGCTGCCACCGACGCCCCGCAGGTCCATCGCCACCGCCCGGTAGCCCGCGTCCGCGAGCGCGACCAACTGGTGCCGCCAGGCCCACCAGAACTGCGGGAAGCCGTGCAGCAGCAGCACCAGCGGACCGTCGCCGAGTTCGGCGATGTGGAAGCGGGCGCCGTTGGCGGCGACGTCCCTGTGCAGCCAGGGGCCTTCGATCCGTACGGCCGAGGGGGCGGGTTCCGTCATGACTGTGAGCGTGCCACAGCCTCGATGGCCGCGGGGGCCCGGTCCTCGGGCAGTGCCGCGCGCGGGTGCGGCTTGGCGTGCTGCAGGACGTTCGCCGTCTCCTTCATCGAGGCGGCCACCTTCTGCGTGCCCTTGCCCTTCTTGGCCTTCTTCGCGAACACCACGCCGATCAGGGCGAGGAGGCCGGCGACGAGCACGTTCGCGGCGAAGGAGAGCACGAAGCAGATCGCCAGGTTCCAGCCACTCCAGGTCCGGATGCCGTAGGCGAGGGCGAAGTTGAGCATCGGGAGCGAGAAGACGATCAGTACCAGGGCCGCCGTGAACGCGCCGCCGCTGGTCGCACCGCGCTTGACGTCCTGCTTCAGCTGCGCCTTGGCCAGGGCGATCTCGTCGTGCACCAGCGCCGACAATTCGGTCGTCGCCGAGGCGAACAGCTGGCCGATGCTGCGTTCGGCGCCGACCGGGCTGCCGTCGGGTGCGCTCATCGCGTTCTCCCTCAGAGGTCTGTTGTGCCGTGGCGTACCCGTGCCGAGCCGTCGTGACGTCGTGCGCGTGCCGTCGTACGCGGCCGGCGGGCCCGCCGGTGTGGCCGTCTTGTTTTGTACCGTCTCGTCAGATCATGCCGGACGGTCGTCCTCCTCGCCTGCCCCGCCCGGTACTTCCTGAAGCCCGTGGCGCGCCGCCGCGGCCTTCTCGGCGGCGATCCGGCGGTGTTCGGCGGCCTTGCGCTCGTGGATCTCGGCCATGCGGAGGTGACGGGCGGGGTCGTCCCGTTCGTAGACGTCCGGGATGCCGTCGAGGTCCTCGTCGCGCTCCTCCTCCTCGCACAGCCTGCGGTACTTGGCGTTGCGCATCTTCAGCAGCACCGCCGCGCACGTCGCCGCGACGAGCGAGCCGACGAGGACGGACGCCTTGACCTCGTCGGTGAGGACGGCGTCGCCGGCGAAGGCGAGTTCGCCGATGAGCAGGGAGACGGTGAAGCCGATGCCGGCGAGGCAGGCCACCGCGAAGACGTCCGCCCACGCGAGGTCCTCGCTGAGGGAGGCGCGGGTGAAGCGGACGGTCAGCCAGGCGCCGCCGAAGATGCCGATCGTCTTGCCGAGCACGAGCCCCAGCACCACGCCCAGCGTCTGCGGTGTGGTGAACACGTCTCCGAGCGCCCCACCGGAGATCGCGACCCCCGCGCTGAACAGCGCGAACATCGGCACGGCGAGCCCGGCGGACAGGGGCCGCACCAGGTGCTCGACGTGCTCGCCCGGCGAGTGCTGCTCACCCTCCCGAGTGGTGCAGCGCAGCATCAGGCCCATCGCCACACCGGCGATGGTGGCGTGCACGCCGCTGTTGTACATCAGCGCCCAGATCACCACCGCGAGCGGCAGGTACACGTACCAGCCCTTTACGCCCTTGCGCAGCAGCAGCCAGAACACCATCAGAGCGGCGGCGGCCCCGCCGAGTGCGACGAAGTTCAGTCGGCCGGTGAAGAAGATCGCGATGATCAGGATGGCGAAGAGGTCGTCGACCACCGCGAGGGTGAGCAGGAAGGCCCGCAGCGCACTGGGCAGAGAGGTGCCGATGACCGCGAGGACGGCGAGCGCGAACGCGATGTCGGTGGCGGTGGGCACCGCCCAGCCCTGCTCCGAGCCGTGCCCGGTGAGGTTGGTGACCGTGTAGACGAGCGCCGGTACGGCCATCCCGCACAGCGCGGCCACCACGGGCAGGGCGGCCGCGCTGGGCTCGCGCAGATCACCGGCGACCAGCTCCCGCTTGAGCTCGATGCCGGCGACGAAGAAGAACACCGCGAGCAGGCCGTCGGCGGCCCAGTGCGCCACGGACAGTCGCAGGCCGAGCGCATCCGGGCCGAAGCGGAAGTGGCTGACGGACTCGTAGCTGTCGTGCAGTGCGGGGAGGTTCGCCCAGACCAGCGCCGCCACGGTGGCGAGGAGCAGCAGGACACCGCCCACGGTCTCGGTCCGCAGCGCGTCCGCGACGAAGGCACGCTCGGGCAGGGACAGGCGCCCGAGGGCCTTACGGGGGGCTCTGCGGGTGCTGGGCGCGGCCACGGCGGGGACCTCCGGGTCGGTACGGCGATGATCACGCCGTCGCGCGCGGTCGTCGACGGCGTCGCCGACCAGACTTCCCGGCACACCCTGAACCAGCCACTTTACCAGATTTTGACGCGGAGCGTGGGGAATCCGAACGAAAGGAGGGCGCCCGGTGGTGACACCGGGCGCCCTTGTGCCGCCGTTGCGCCGAGGGGGGTTTCGTTCGGATCAGGTGGGACCCGGGCTGATCCGAACGAAACCCCTCAGTCCTCGCCGGGCGCC
>NZ_JCAJZW010000040.1:0-74674 GCF_059510455.1 Streptomyces sp. NTD91 | reverse complement strand
CCTCGCCGCCGGCCCACAGGCTGCGCACATGCCCCAGATGCCGGGTCATGATCGCGTGTACGGCCTTCTCGTTCCGCTCCAGCAGGGCGTCGAGGAGTTGCAGGTGCTCCTCGGCCGAAGCGAGCAGCCGGCCGGCCTCCACCAGGGCTGTCAGGCCGTAGAGACGGGAGCGTTTGCGCAGGTCGGCGACCACCTCGACCAGGTGGGCGTTGCCCGCGAGGGCGAGCAGGCCGAGGTGGAAGCGGGTGTCGGCCTCCACATAGGCGATCAGGTCGCCCGCCACCGCCGCGGTGACGATCTCGCGGGCCGCCGGGCGCAGGGCCTCCAGCGAGACACGGTCGGCGGTGCGGGCCAGGGCGACCACGGTCGGGATCTCGACGAGGGCGCGGATGTGCGTGTACTCGTCCAACTGCTTTTCGGAGACGGCGGTGACCCGGAAGCCCTTGTTCGGCACGGTGTCGACGAGGCCCTCCTTGGCCAGGTCCAGCATCGCCTCCCGCACCGGCGTCGCCGAGACACCGAAGCGGGCGGCGAGCGAGGGCGCGGAGTAGACCTCGCCGGGCCGCAGCTCGCCGGCGATCAGCGCGGCGCGCAGCGCCTCGGCGACCCGCTCGCGGTAGCTGCTGCGCCGGCCGCCCAGCCGGGGCAGTGCGGGCACCTCGGTGCCGGGCGTGTCCGCTGCCATGTCACGCATCACCTGGTGAGTGTAGAGGACGCTCTAGAGCACGAAACCTTCAGGGAAGGGGTCGGTGGGGTCGAGCAGGTACTGCGCGGTGCCGGTGATCCACGCGCGCCCCGTGAAGCTGGGCAGGACCGCCGGGAGCCCCGCGACCTGCGTCGTGCCGAGGAGCCGTCCGGTGAAGTGGGTGCCGATGAACGACTCGTTCACGAACTCGGTGTGCAACGGCAGTTCGCCGCGCGCGTGCAGTTGTGCCATGCGCGCGCTCGTGCCCGTGCCGCACGGGGAGCGGTCGAACCAGCCCGGATGGATGACCATCGCGTGCCGCGAGTGGCGGGCGGTGGAGCCGGGCGCGTAGAGGTGGACGTGGTGGCAGCCGCGGATGGACGGATCCTCGGGATGCACCGGTTCCGCCTCGGAGTTGATCGCCTCCATCAGCGACAGGCCGGCCGCGAGGATGTCGTCCTTGCGGGCCCGGTCGAAGGGCAGCCCGAAGGCGTCCAGCGGCAGGATCGCGTAGAAGTTGCCGCCGTAGGCGAGGTCGTAGCCGACCGTGCGGCCGCCGGGCAGGGTGATCCGGCGGTCCAGGGCTACGGCGTACGACGGTACGTTCCGCAGGGTGACGTTGCGCGCGGCGCCGTTCTCCACCGCCACCTCGGCGACCACGGGACCAGCCGGGGTGTCGAGCCGGATGGTGGTCACCGGTTCCACCACCTCCACCATGCCGGTCTCGACCAGCACGGTCGCCACCCCGATGGTGCCGTGCCCGCACATCGGCAGACAGCCGGAGACCTCGATGTAGAGGACGCCCCAGTCGCAGTCGGGGCGGCTCGGCGGCTGCAGGATCGCGCCGCTCATCGCGGAGTGGCCGCGTGGCTCGTTCATCAGCAACCGCATGACGTGGGCGCGGTGTTCACGGAAGTACAGCCGCCGCTCGTTCATCGTCGCACCCGGCACGGTGCCGACCCCGCCGGTGATCACCCGGGTCGGCATGCCCTCGGTGTGCGAGTCGACGGCGTGCAGGACGAGCTTGCTGCGCATGTTCCGGCTCCCTTGTGCTGGAGGCTCATACGAGGCCCGCGGCGACGGCCTTCCCGGTGGCGGCCCGGACCCGGGCCTCCTGCCCGGGCAGCAGCGGCATGCGCGGCGGGCGTACCGGGCCGCCGTAGCGGCCGACGACGTCCATGGACAGCTTGATCGCCTGCACGAACTCCACCCGGGAGTCCCAGCGCAGCAGCGGGTGGAGCTGCCGGTACAGGGGGAGCGCGGTGGTGAGGTCCCCGGCCAGCGCGGCGCGGTACAGCTCGGCCGAGGCGCGCGGCAGCGCGTTGGGGTAGCCGGCCACCCACCCCTTGGCGCCGGCCACCGCCAGTTCCAGCAGGACGTCGTCCGCGCCGATCAAGAGGTCGAGTTCCGGGGCGAGTTCGGCGATGCGGTAGGCGCGGCGGACGTCGCCGGAGAACTCCTTGACGCCGTGGATGTGACCCTCGCCGTGCAGTCGGGCGAGGAGTTCGGGCACCAGGTCGACCTTGGTGTCGATCGGGTTGTTGTACGCCACCACGGGCAGGCCGGCGCGGGCCACCTCCGCGTAGTGGGCGAGCACGGAACGCTCGTCGGCGCGGTAGGCGTTCGGCGGCAGCAGCATCACCGACGCGCAGCCGGCCTCGCCCGCCTGCTCGGCCCAGCGCCGCGCCTCGGCCGCGCCGTACGCGGCGACGCCCGGCATCACCCGCTCGCCGCCGATCGCCGCGACGGCCGTCTGCACCACCCGGGCACGCTCTGCGGGGGTGAGCACCTGGTATTCGCCGAGCGAGCCGTTCGGCACGACGCCGTCACAGCCTTCCGCCACCAGCCAGGCGCAGTGCTCCGCATAGCGGTCGTAGTCGACGGAGAGGTCGTCGCGCAGGGGGAGGGCGGTGGCGACGAGGACGCCGCGCCAGGGGCGGTGCTGCGGGTGGGTCATCTGTGGTCCCCAATCCAATGGTGTGTGACATGGTACTGAGCAGAGCGGTCAGTGCACAGGCTCCGGCCGGGGTCCGTGCGGCACCCGGACCGCCCGGTCAGTCGTCCGGGAGATCGGCGAGGACGCCGAGCGGCACCGGCCGGGCGAACGGGCGGCGTCCGGGGGCCGGCGGGCAGCCGGTCAGCCCGGCCACCGCGGGTGCGCACATCCGGCCCTGGCACCAGCCCATCCCGGCCCGCGTGAGCAGCTTCACCGTGCGCAGATCACCCGCCCCGAGCGCGCCGGCCGCCGTGCGGACCCGGCCGGCGGTGACCTCCTCGCAGCGGCACACGACCGTGTCGTCCGGGATCCGCCCGGCCCACCCCGGGGGCGCGGCGTACACCGTCTCCAGCGCCGCGAAGAACGCCCGCCCGCGGTCCCTGGCCCGCGCGGCGGCCGCCCAGGAGCGCGGGTCGGGGGCGGTGCCGCTCAGACGGGCGGCGATCGAGCGGCCCGCGATGTGACCCTCGGCGAGCGCGAGGGCCGCGCCGCCGATGCCGGTGGTCTCACCGGCGGCCCACACGCCGGGCACGTCGGTGCGCTGTTCGCCGTCGACGCGTACGGCCGTGCCGGCCAGGGTGCACCCGAGAGTCTCGGCGAGGTCGGTGTGCGGCAGCATGCCGTGGCCGACGGCGAGGGTGTCGCACGGGATGCGGCGCGCGCTGCCGGGCCGGATCCGCCCGTCCCGCTCCAGCGCGGCGACCGTCACCGCCTCCAGCCGGTCGGCGCCGTGCGCCTCCAGCACGGTGTGCCGGGGCAGCGTGCGCACCCGGTGCCGCAGCAACCGCCGCGCGTACGAAGCGGCTTCGGCGAGCTTGTCGGGCTGTGCGGCGAGGGCCGGAGCGCGGCGCGCTACGGCCCCGGGGGCGGCGGACTCGACCAGCGCCGCCACCCGCGCACCCGCCGCTGCGAGCCCTGTCGCCACCGGCAGCAGCAGCGGCCCGGTACCGGCCACGACGACCGTGCGGCCCGGCAGCACCAGTCCGCCCTTGAGCATGGCCTGCGCCCCGCCCGCCGTGACCACGCCGGGCAGCGTCCAGCCGGGGAAGGGCAGGACGCGTTCGTAGCCGCCGGTGGCGAGCAGTACGGCGTCGGCGCGCACGGTGACCCCCTTCTCCTGCGCGAAACCGCGCAGGGCGTGCACCGTGAAGGAGACCGTGTCCCGCTCGGTGGAGTCCGACGCGCGTGCGACGCACCAGACCTGATGTTCCGTCAGGTGCGTGATCCGTCCTGCGGCGACGTGTGCGTCGATGCCGTCCCGCAGGCGCTCCCAGGTGTGCCACCGGTGGTGCAGGGCCTCGGGGCGGCGGGCGCCGAGGGCTCGGGCGGGCTGCCGGTAGAACTGGCCGCCCGTCTGCTCGGCCGCGTCGACGAGGGTGACCCGCACCCCCCGGGCGGCCGCCGCCAGCGCTGCCGCGAGCCCGGCCGGGCCCGCCCCGACGACGGCGAGGTGCGCGCGCTCAGTCATCGTCCCGTCCCGTACCCTCCTGCGTGCGGATCACATCGCCCGGCTGCACCGGCACCAGACAGGCCCGTTGGTTCGCGCGCCCGTTGACGGTGACCAGGCAGTCGAAGCACACCCCGATCCCGCAGAACACCCCGCGTGGTCGGCCGTCATGGCGGGTGCGGCGCCAGGACGTCACCCCCGCGGCCCACAGCGCCGCCGCGACCGTCTGGCCGGGCAGGGCGGCGAAGGGAAGGCCGTCGAACGTGACGGCGAAGGCGGTGCCCGGCCGAGCCTCGGCCCACTCCAGTGGAACCGAGGCGCGTCGCGGCGGCCGGGAACGGGACGACTCCGTTGCGTCTGCGGTGCGTCGCGGCCGAAGGGGCCGGGCCGGCTCCAGGGGATTCACGGCGTGTCTCCTCCGTCGGTGTCGAACCGCTCCGGCCGGAACGGCGTGAGATCCAGCTCGGGTGTCCTCCCGGTGAGCGACCCTGCGACCAACTGCCCGGTGCCGGTGGCCAGTCCGATGCCGGCACCCTCGTGCCCGCAGGCGTGGAACAGCCCCGGCGCGCGCGGGTCGGGGCCGATCGCCGGGAGGTGGTCGGGCAGGTACGGCCGGAATCCCGCGTACGTCCGCAGGGCGTGCACCCGTTCCAGGAACGGGAACAGCCCGATCGCCCCTGCGGCGAGCGCCCGTACGGCCGGGAGCGACAGCGACCGGTCGAAGCCGACCCGCTCCCGGCTCGCGCCGATCAGCACCGGGCCGGCGGCGGTGCCCTCCACCACCGGCGAGGTGCACAGGGCCGCCGAGTCGCTCGCGACGTCGGCCACGTAGTCCGCGGCGTACACCTTGTGCCGGACCATTCGCGGCAGCGGCTCGGTGACCAGGACGAAGCCGCGCCGGGGGAGCACCGGCAGCCGGACGCCCGCGAGCGCCGCGAGGTCGCCGCCCCAGGTTCCGGCCGCGTTCACCACCGCCGGTGCGTGCAGGTCGCCGCGGTCGGTGCGGACGCCGGTCACCGTTCCGCCGGCCGTGCGCAGCATCCCCGTCACCGTCCACCCCGGGTGCAGGCGGGCGCCGGAGAGGCGGAGCAGGTGGGCGGCGGCAAGGGCGGGCATGACCTGGGCGTCCTGCGGATAGTGCACCCCGCCCGCCATGTCATGGGTCAAGTGCGGCTCCAGCGAGGCGAGTCGGTCCGCGGTGACCGGATCCGCCGTGACTCCGGCCGCCCGCTGGCCGTCGGCGAACGCGTGCAGCGCGGCGAGCGTCTCCGGGGTGGAGGCGACCACCAGGCCGCCCTTGGGCTCGTACTCGACGGCCGAACCCAGCTCGTCGCCCAGCCCCGCCCACAACCGGGCCGACAGCAGGGCGAGATCGAGTTCGGGGCCCGGTTCCTTGTCGGAGACCAGCAGGTTGCCCTCGCCCGCGCCGGTGGTGCCGCCGGCCACCGGGCCCCGGTCCACCACCCGGACGTCGAGGCCGGCCCGCGCGGCGTACAGGGCACACGCCGCACCGACCATGCCGGCCCCGACCACCACGACATCGCAGGTCAGTCGCTTTGCCACAGCAGTAATATGTCACATGGTCCCAGTCTTGACGAGGCTTTCGGCGGGCCACTGTGGACGAGCGCATCGCCTGTTCGGCGAGGCAGCCCGCCGCGTCGAAGCGGTGCGCCGGCTCCGGGACGGCCGGGAGTACGAGCCGGGATCCGGGACGCGGCGACGGGCCGCCCATCGGCCGGCACCGTCGACTCCACCGTGAAGTCCCGGCTCCACGTACGGCCACCGCCGACCAGCTTCGTCCGGCCCCGCGACCTTCGTCCTCCGGGACACCGACGCAGCCGGGCATGCTCCGGCCGGTCCGTGCCCGGACGGGCGGCCGCACGACGGCGTGGTCGCGGTCGTCACCTCCCCCGTAGGTGACGACCGCGACCGCTCCCCCGCTCCCCCCGGCGCCGGACCGTGGCCGCTGCCGTTCCCGTGCCGTCACCGGCACACGACCGCCGGCTCTCCAGGCCCCCACCTGGAGCGCGGACGGACCGCGGACGACGCAGCGACAGCCCTTGACGAGCCGGACCCGGGCGGCGCCGTCCGGCGCGCCGCCGTCGTCTGCCGCAGGAGCGAGCAGAGCCGTCGGGTCATGCGCTCAGCCTGCCCGTCCGCCGGCGCCCGGCGCCTGAGTCGGGGGCTACTCAAGTCGCCCTGTATCAAACGTGAGTACCCGCGCTCTGCATGGTGTGAGGACTTACGAGCAGGACGCCAAGACGCTGGAGCTGCCCTGGCCGTTCACCGGCCGGGAGGACGAACTGGAACTGGTCCGCGGGTCGTCGGCCGCCGGCCGGCCGGGCATCGTGGTCACCGGACCGGCCGGCCACGGCAAGACCCGGCTGGTCACCGAGGCGGTCCGCGGTACCGAACACGCCCTGGTCACCGGCACCCCCGAGGCCCAGGGCCTGCCCTTCGCGGCCTTCGCCCACCTGCTGCCCGACACCGTCTCGCTCCACCACGCGGTACGGAGGCTGTCCGGCGTACGGCTCCTCGTCGTGGACGACGCCCATCTGCTGGACGAGGCCTCCGCCGCCCTCGTGCACCAGCTCGCCGTGCACGGCCGGACCCGGCTCGTCGTGGCCGCGGTGGACGGAGTGCCCGCGCCCGGCGCGGTGTCCCGGCTGTGGACCGGCGAGCTGCTGCCCCGGCTGGCTCTCCGGCCGCTGCCCCGCGAGGACGTCGCCCGGCTGCTCGGCACGACCGGCCTCGAACCGCTCACCGTGTGCAGGCTGCACCGGATGTGCCGGGGCGATCTGCGGCTGCTGCGCGACCTGGTCGCCGCGATCGGCCGGGCCGGGCAGCTGTATCCCGTCGCCGGTACCCGGGAGCGGGCCTGGCGGGGTGCGGTGCCGGTCACCGCGGCCGTACGGGAGCGGCTCGCGCCCGTGCTCGACCGCTCCCACCCCGGCGAGCGGGACGTGCTCGAGCGCCTCGCGTTCGCCGAACCGCTGCCGTTGCCCGTGGACGACCTGGATCCGCAGGCGCTGGAGGTCCTGGAGACTCTCGAGGCGGACGGTCTGATCCACGTCGACGACGAGGGCGGCGGCGTCACCCTCGCCCATCCCCTGCACGGGCCGGCCCTGCGCGCCACGACCGGCAGGCTGCGCGCCCGGCGGCTGGCCGGGGCGCCGTTCTCGCACGGCCCGGCTCTGGAAGCCGAACGCCGGCTGCTGGTACGGCGGATGGAACAGCTCGACGTCCGCCCGGTGGCGACACCGGTGGGGGAGTGGCTGGTCGCCGAGGGCGTGGGGCTGCCCGCCGGGTACGCCGCCGTCCGCGCCCGGTTCGCGCGGCTGCGCGGCGAAGTGCGGGACGCCGCCGCCTGGGCTCGGGAGGGGTTGCGGGGCGCGCCGGGGGACGCCGCCTGTCTCGCCGAAGTCCGCCTGGCCGAGGGTGAGTCGGGTGACGGCTCCGGCGATGACGTGTACGGCCGGTACGACGCCGTACGTCTCGGTGCGCCTGAGCGGGCACTGCGGCGGCTGCCGGCGGGCAGCGTGCTCGCCCGGCACGCGGAGGCCCTGGTGCGGGGGGACGGGCCCGCGCTGGACCGGGCCGCCGAGGCACTGGAGCACCGCGGCTTCCTGCTCTTCGCGGCCGAGGCCCGGGCGCAGGCCGTGCGGGCGCACCGGGACCCGCGGGCCGCTCGGATGTCCCGTACCCGCGCGGTGGCGCTCGCGCGGTGGTGCCAGGGCGCGCGCACGCCCGCGCTGGCCGGGCTGGTCCTCGGGGAACTCACCGCCCGTCAGCGGCAGATCGTGACCCTGGCGGCGGCGGGGCTGAGCAACCGGGAGATCGCCGAGCGGCTGACGCTGTCGGTGCGGACGGTGGGGAACCATCTGTACAGCGCGTACAGCCGTCTGGGGACGGGTGACCGGGGGGCGCTGCCCTGGCTGGTCGACTCGCCGGAGCGCGCGTCGGCGTGACCCTCACGCCGCCCCGAACGCCGCGAACGCCCAGCCCGTCGCCTGGTGGACGGAGTCGCCGGGGAGGGCCGTACGGGCGTCGCGCAGGGCCTCGGCCAGGGAGAGGCCGGTGTCCAGACCCTTGTGCAGCGCGAGCATCAGCGGCACCACCGCCGCGTCGTTGACCGGTGCGCTGCTCGCCACCACCCCGGCCGTGCCCAGCGGCAGCAACGCGGTGACCAGGCCGAGGAGTTCGTCGGCGCCGACGGAGGCGAGGCGGGCGGTGTCGCAGCTGGAGAGGATGATCCGGTACGGGCTGCGGGCGAGCCGTTCGAAGTCGTGCACGATCAGCGGGCCGTCGGCCATGCGCAGGGCGGAGAACAGCGGGCTGTCGGCGCGGAACGTGCCGTGCGCCGCCAGATGCGCGAGCGCCGCGCCGTCCAGGTGCTCCAGGACGCGCGGGACCTGGGCGTCGTCGTCCTCCAGGACCGTCGCGGTGCCGTAGCGACCGGCCAGTTCCGGCACTTCCGCACCGCCGGTCGCCAGGCCCGGCCCGCGCACCAGCACCTGCCGGCCGCCCGGCGGCGGCTCGGTCTCGCGGGCCCGCAGCCAGCTGCCCGCCGACGGGGACACGCTCAGCACCCGGTCCCGCAGTGCGGGCAGCAGCGCCCACGGCACCCGGTGCAGCGCGCCCGGCGGCACGATCACCACGGGTCCCGGGCCGAGACGGGCCGCCGCCCCGCCCAGCAGCAGCTCCTGCAGCCGCAGACCGGCGGCCTCCACCAGCGGCAGCCGGGCCTCGGCGCCGGGGTGCGCCAGGCGCCGCAGCCCGGCCTGGACGTACCCGGCCTCGGCCACCGCCTCCGCGAGCGGGCCGCCGACGAACCGCCGGACCCGGCCCTGCCCGCACAGCAGGACGTGCACCCGCCCGTCGACCACGGCGAGTTCCACCAGCCGTGCCTCGCCGAGCCGGTCCAGCAGCCGTGCCGCGTCGAAGCGGTCGCCCCCGTGCGGGACCGAGCCGCGCATGTGGTGGGTGCGGGAGCGGATCTCCCTTTCCAGGCGCCGCTGTTCGCGCTCGAGCGCCGGCACCGGGCGGCCCTCCATCCGGGCCTCCTCGGCGCGGGCCGCGATCTCCCGGTAGGCGGTCAGCACGCTGAGCAGCGCGGGGTCGGCGGGCGGCCGGGTGGGCGGCGCGGACAGCACGGTCGCCCGCCAGCGCTCGCTCCACTGCAGCAGCCGGCGCGGTGTGCCATGGGCGAGGCTCACCTCCTGGGCCAGGGCGGCCAGCTCGGCGCCCTGCGCGGTGGCGTGGGCGCGCAGCTCCGAGGCGCCGAGCGTCATCCGGTGGTCGTCCAGCACGTCCAGGCCGCGCCGGCACGCCTCCAGCACACCCCGCCGGGACCCGGCCGCCCGCGCCCGGAGCGCCTGTGCCGCCCAGCCCGTCACGCGGGCCGGCGGTGGTCCGCCGTACCGGCTGCGCGCGGCCACCGCCAGGTGCCGTTCGGCGTCGGCCGGCCGGCCCAGGGCGAGCGCGATACGGCCCGCGAGCAGGGACGCCTCCGGTGCGGCGGGCGAGCCGAACGAGGCCAGCTGCTCCGCGACCGCCGCCGCGTCCGCGACCAGCCGCCCCGATCGGCGCCCGGCCGCCACCCGCGCCTCGATCAGCACCAGCCGCGCATGCGTCTGCCACCACAGCCGGCGCTGCGCCGCGAACAGCCGTACGGCGACGGCGGCGCGGGCCGCGGCGGTGTCGGGGTCCTGGGCCGAGCGGGCGGCCCGCGCGGCGGCCAGCAGCAGTTCGGCCTTCCGGGTGGACTGGCCGCCGATCCGGTCCAGCAGCGCGATCGTCGCGTCCGCCTCGGCCAGCGCCTCCGGGGCGAGCCCGGCCGCCATCAGCACCTCGCAGCGGCGCAGCGACAGCATGTAGGTGGGGGTGCCGAGTTTGGCGTACCGTTCCTCGGCCTCGTCCAGCAGCCGCAGCGCCGCCGGGATGTCCCCGGAGCGGAACGCGGCGAGCCCGCGGCTCTCCACCGCGTCGGCCTTGTCGTGCTCCTGGCCGGTGGTGTCCCACAGCCGTTCCGCCGCCGTGAAGTCGGCGACCGCCCGGTCCACCGCGCCGAGCGCGAGATGGACGGTGGCCCGCAGGGTCAGCGCCCGCGCGGTCCAGATGCCGTCGCGCACCTGCCGCAGCACGGGCAGCGCCCGGCGTACGTCCTCCAGTGCCTCCCGGTGACGCCCCAGCACCCACCACACGTACGCCCGTCGGTACAGCACCCGGGCCCGGGTGTGCCCGCTGCCCCGCGCCACCCCGCGCTCGAAGGAGGCGAGCCCCTGCCGCGTGCGCCCCGCGTGCACCAGTGCGACCCCGAGCGTGGCGAGCACATCGGCCTCGCGGTCGGCCGAGTCGGCGCGCGCGGCCAGATCCCGGGCCCGGCGCAGATGCCGGAGCGCGATCCGCAGATCGCCGAAGTCCCGCTGCCAGATGCCGAGCACCTGGTGGGCGACGCTCGCGTGCAGCGGCGGCGGGGCGGCCCGCAGTACCTGTTCCGCGCCCGACCTGGCCGCGCCCGGGTCGGCGAACACCAGGGGCAGCAGCTCGAGGACCGACTCGCTTCCCGCCGTCACGTGTCGCATCGTAGTGGCCACCTGTATCAGACGGCGGCCCCGCGGCTCTCACTGTCGAACGCCGGCTTCAGGGGGAGGACAGGTCATGGCACCACAGCGGTTCCACGAGCAGTTCCAGCACATCCAGCGGTCCATGCCGGGCGTGTCCCTGGCCATGGGACCGGACGAGGACGCCCACTTCCTGTACGAGAAGGGGGTCGTCCTGGCCCGGGACGGCGAGGAGGCCCGGCTCGTCGAGGACACCGTGCGCGCCCACTTCACCGCGACCGACGGCCTGGTCCCCGACCACGTCCGGCGCGACGGCCCGGCGGCCAACCGCACCGGCGTCACCCGCATCCGTGTCGCCGACCCGGCCGCGGGCGACGACACAGTGCCGCACGCGCTGCGCGCGCTGCGCGAGGCCGAGGACCGTCGTGGCCGCCGGGTGGTGAGCCGCAACCACGTGGTGCACATCGCGGTCAACGCCTGCCCCGGCGACGAGCCGGTGCCCGCCGCCCGCACACAGCCGGCCAACCCGGCGCCCGCCGGGGGCCGTTACGACGCGGACAGCGCCGTCGGCGTCCTCGTGATCGACACCGGACTGGTGCACGACTACGGCTCCTACCCGCTGCTCGCCCACACCACGGGCGATCCCCAGGCGGCCGAGACCGACGCCGACGGGGTGCTGCGCCAGTACGTCGGCCACGGCACGTTCATCGCCGGGATCCTCGCGGCCGTCGCTCCCGGCACCGCGATCACCGTGCGCGGCACCCTGAACGACGCCGGGGCGATCCTGGAGTCCGAGTTCGGCGCCCGGCTCCTCGAGGCGGTCGACCAGGACGGCTGGCCCGACATCATCAGCCTCTCCGCGGGGACCACCACCGAGGGCGGCGACGGCCTCATCGGCCTGGACGTGTTCATGCGCGAACTGCGCGAGCAGCGCACCCTGCTGGTGGCCGCGGCCGGCAACAACGGCAGTGACACGCCGTTCTGGCCCGCCGCCTACGCGGCCCTGCCGGAGTACGCGCACAGCGTGCTGTCGGTGGGCGCGCTGCGCGCGGACGGCGACGGCGAGGCCTGCTTCAGCAACCACGGGCCCTGGGTGCGGGTCTTCGCCCCCGGCGAGCGCCTCACCAGCGCCCTCACCGGTTTCGGCACACCCGTGCCGTACGTCTACCAGCATTCCACCTACGACGCCTGCCGGTTCGGCTACGACTATCCGTGCACCTGCCGGTTCCCGCGCCACACCGGCGTGTTGAGCGAGGGGCAGGAGAGCACCGGGGCCAAGCCGGACCAGGTGATGTTCGACGGTCTCGCGCAGTGGAGCGGCACCTCCTTCGCCACTCCCGTCGCCGCCGGTCTCGTCGCCGCCCGGATGTCGGCGTACGCGCAGCCCGAGCCGCGCACGGCGCTCACCGGTCTGCTCGCCGGCACGACGGACACCGCCGAGGTGCGCGGGGCGCGGGTTCCGGCGCTGCGGCCGGCCACCTGGCGCCCGGTACCGGTCGTGGCGCCGGCCGTGCCCGCATGAGGTCGGGAACGCTCCACCCCACGGCGTACGATGGCGTGCCGTACGTGAGGGGTGGAGCCGTGGACCGATCAGAGGTCGGCGCGCTCGTCCAGTCCGCCGTCGACGGGGACGCCGCGGCCTGGAAGGCGCTGGTGGAAGGGATGAGTCCGCTGGTGTGGTCGGTCGTGCGCGCACACCGGCTCTCCGAGGCCGACGGGTACGAGGTCTACCAGACCGTGTGGTTCCGCTTCGCCCAGCACCTGGGCCGCATCCGCGAACCCGACAAGGCCGGTTCCTGGCTGGCCAGCACGGCCCGTCACGAGTGCCTGAAGGTGCTCAAGAGCCTGGCCCGGCTGACCCTGACCGACGACCCGCGGGTGTTGGACCGGGCCAGCGACGACCGGACCCCCGAGGAGACGCTGATCGATTCGGAGGACGAGGCGGACCGGGCCGAGCGGGTCCGCCGTCTCTGGCAGGAGCTGGACGGGCTGGGGGAGCGGTGCCGGCAGTTGCTGCGCGTGCTCGTGGCCTCCCCGCCGCCCAGCTACGGGGAGATCTCCGCCGCGCTCGGCATCGCGGTCGGCAGCATCGGGCCCCTGCGCCAGCGCTGTCTGCGCCGGCTGCGGGCCCGGATGGACGCACGGGGTGCGGCATGAACGAGGACGACCGACTCCCGGAGGCGGGCCCGGTGGACGACGAGCGGGCGGACGCCCTGCTGGAGCGGGAGCTGCGCCAGGCGGCCTCGGTCCTCGACCCGGTCCCGGAGGCTTTGCGTCAACTGGCCCTCGAGGCCTACGCGTTGCACGATCTGGACGCGCGGATCGCGGAGCTGACCTTCGACTCGCTCGTGGACGCGCTGCCGGTCAGGGGCGTGACGGACGCACCGCGGATGCTGACGTTCAGCGCGGGCGAGGTAACCGTGGACGTCGAGGTCACCGAGGACGGACTGATCGGCCAGGTGCTGCCGCCCGGGTCCGCGCACATCGAGGTGCTCGGCGGCCCGCAGACCGCCCGCCCCGTCCCCGTCGACACGCTCGGCCGCTTCACCAGCGACACACCTCCGGCCGGCCCGTTCGCCCTCAGGCTGCGGACCGGCGCGGAGGTCATCGTCACGGAGTGGCTGCGGGCGTGACGCGGGCTGTGCGCGCACCGGACGACCCGGTCCGGGGGGCCGGGTCTCGCGCGTGCTGGCCGGGCAGGGGCGGCGTGAGCGCCCGCGGTCCGCTCAGCGGACCCAGGTAACGGGCAGCGTCTGCGGGCCGCGGATCATCGTCCGGTGCCGCCACCGCACCTCCTCGGCCGGCACCGCGAGCCGCAGCCCGGGCAGCCGGTCCAGCAGGGTGTCCACCAGCAGCTCGGTCTGGAGCCGGGCCAGCAGCGTACCGGTGCAGAAGTGCGGGCCGTTGCCGAACGCCACGTGCGGGTTGGGCTCCCGGTCGGGGTCGATGCTGTCCGGGTCGGGAAAGACGTCCGGATCGCGGTTGGCGGCGAGATAGGAGACGTACACCGGCTCGCCCGCGGCGATCCGGTGGCCGGCGATCTCCACGTCCTGAAGCGCGATCCGGGCGAGCCCGACCGAGTTGCGGTGCGGGATCCACCGGAACAGTTCGTCCAGTACCGGGCCGCGCGCCTCGGGATGCGTCAGCATCCGCTCCATCAGCTCCGGCCGGGTCAGCATCAGGTACAGCATCTGCCCGCAGTTGTGGGTGACGGCCTCGCCGCCGATCTGCAGCGGACCGGCCAGCCCGACGGCCTCCTCCTCGCTGATCTCGCCGCGTGCCACCGCCCCGCCGAGCATCGAGTAGACGTCCTCGCCCCGGCCGTCGGAACGGGCCCGGACGATCGTCCTGATCCACCCGTACAGGCCGTCCTTGGCCCGGCCGGCCGCCTCGGCCCCGTTGGTGGAGATGATCTCCCGGGTCCAGGTGTGCACCTGCGCCCGGTCGGCGGCGGGCACGCCCATCACCTCGCTGACGACGCCGAGCGGGAACGGCTCCAGCACCCGCTCGATCAGATCGGCCGGCGGTCCGTCGTGTACGACGCCGTCCACCAGCTCGTCCAGGATCTCCTGCGCGCGGGGCCGCAGCCGTTTCATGGCGCTCATCGTGAAGGCGCCGGCGACCGGCTTGCGCAGCCGGTTGTGGTCGGGCTGGTCGGCCCAGGCGAGCGAGCCGGGGCGGGGCGCGAAGTTCGGTGCCATCCGGGTCACCTGACGGCGAGTCACTTCCGTGCGGCTGAACCGCGGATCGTTGGTGATCAGTTTCACGTCGGCGTGCCGGGTCGCCAGCCACGCCCAGCCCTCGCCGAACGGCAGCCGGATCCGCGTCAGCGGACCCTCGCGCATCAGGCCGGCGAGCGCCGGGTCGAAGTCCGTCCCGTCCAGGTCGGGGGTGGGCCAGTCCCGTACGGGGGGCGGGGCCTGGCCGGTGAGCGTCTCCTCGGTCATGACCTCCACGTTGGTACGGGTGTCTCCGGCTGTCCTGCGGGCGTAGGCCGGGTGGCGGGGGGTGTGCGCCTGCTGGGGTGCCGGAGCGTGCGGCGGGCGGCCGGGGTGGGTCGTGGCTGATCGCGCGCCCGCGCGGCGGAGCCGCACACCGGTGCGGGCCCGGCCCTTGCGGGGTGGGGTGCTCAGGCCGCGTCGACCAGTGCGGCCAGTGCGGTGGCCAGGCGGTCGAGGCCCGGGCCGGGAGTACCGCCCGGCTCGGCCATGTAGGTGTCCCGCCTGATCTCCACCATCAGGGCGCAGACCCGGGTGTCGGTGCCGTGGTACTCCAGCGGCACGTACGTCCCGGCGAACGGGCTGTCCAGGCCTGTCCTGCCCACCGCCGCGAACGCCTCGCGAGCCGCTCGGGTGAGCCACGCTGGCGTGTGGAAGGCGTCCGTGCCCAGGCACACCGGCGGGCGCGGGCCGGTGCCGTGCAGTTCGTAGGGCAGCGGCTCGGACGGATAGGAGTGCACGTCGATGATCACGGCCCGGCCGGTGGCGGCCAGCCGGCCTGCGACCGCTTCGGTCATGGCTCGCGCGTACGGCCGGAAGTACCGTGCCAGCAGCGGCTCCGGGCCGGTGTCCGCGGGCCGCAGCTCGCCCAGGTGCGTGGTCCGCGTGTACACGGCGCCCATGCCGACGGCCGCCATCTCCTCCCGCTCGTCCGGGAACCGCTCGGGGTCCACGACGAGCCGGGACAGCCGGTTCACGAACCGCCAGGGCGTGACCCCGGCCAGCGCGGCGGCCCGCTCGGCGAGTTCGGCGGTGTGCGCGTCGGTGATGTGGTCCAGCTCCCGCTCCAGCGCGGCGTCGTCCAGCACGATCCCGGCCCGCACGTCCACCGGAACGGCTCGCGCGGAGTGGGGCACGTGCAGCAGCACCGGGGAGCCGGGGTCACCCGGCAGAAGTTCGAAGGAGGGCATTGGGGCTCCGGGCGTGGTCGGTCTGCGGACACGGCTCCGCCCCGGCCGGGGTCGCCGGCCGGGGCGGAGGGCGTTCACAAGGGCGGCTCAGGACCGCGGGCGCCGGTCCCCCGGCAGGCAACGTTCGCCCGTCGAGGAGCGGCGTCCGGTGCGGCGAGTGGGGGGCACCTCCCACGCCCTTGAGGCAGTGGGGGAGCGTGCCGGGCCTCGCGACGGGGCGAACGTTGCCCGTTGGGGCACTAGCTCAGGGAGGTCAGCGCCTCGTTCCAGGTCGCCGACGGGCGCATGACCGCGTCCGCCTTGGCCTTGTCGACCTGGTAGTAGCCGCCGATGTCGGCCGGCTTGCCCTGGACGGCGTTCAGCTCGTCCACGATCTTCCGCTCGTTCGCGGCGAGGGTCTCGGCGAGCGGCGCGAAGGCCTTCGCGAGGTCGGCGTCGTCGGTCTGCCCGGCCAGCTCCTGCGCCCAGTACAGGGACAGGTAGAAGTGGCTGCCGCGGTTGTCGATGCCACCGACGCGCCGGGTCGGGGACTTGTCCTCGTCGAGGAAGGTCGCCGTGGCGCGGTCGAGGGTGTCGGCGAGGACCTTGGCACGGGTGTTGCCGGTGGCCTCCGCGTACTGCTCGAAGGAGGGGACGAGCGCGAAGAACTCGCCGAGGGAGTCCCAGCGCAGGTAGTTCTCCTTGACCAGCTGCTGGACGTGCTTCGGCGCGGAGCCGCCGGCGCCCGTCTCGAACAGGCCGCCGCCCGCCATCAGCGGGACGACCGAGAGCATCTTGGCGCTGGTGCCCAGCTCCAGGATGGGGAAGAGGTCGGTCAGGTAGTCACGCAGCACGTTGCCGGTCACCGAGATGGTGTTCTCGCCGCGGCGGATGCGCTCCACCGACAGCTTGGTGGCCTCGACCGGGGACAGGATCCGGATGTCCAGGCCCTCGGTGTCGTGCTCCGGCAGGTACTGCTTGACCTTGGCGATGAGCTGCGCGTCGTGGGCCCGGTTCTCGTCCAGCCAGAACACGGCCGGGTCGCCGGTGGCGCGGGCGCGGGTCACGGCCAGCTTGACCCAGTCGCGGATCGGCGCGTCCTTGGTCTGGCAGGCGCGGAAGATGTCCCCGGCCGAGACCATCTGCTCCAGGACGACGTTGCCGGACCGGTCGACCAGGCGGACGGTGCCGGTGACCGGGATCTCGAAGGTCTTGTCGTGGCTGCCGTACTCCTCGGCCTTCTGCGCCATGAGGCCGACGTTCGGGACGGAACCCATGGTGGACGGGTCGTAGGCGCCGTTGGCGCGGCAGTCCTCGATCACGGCCTGGTAGACGCCGGCGTAGGAGGAGTCCGGCAGCACCGCGAGGGTGTCGTGCTCCTCGCCGTCCGGGCCCCACATGTGGCCGGAGGTGCGGATCATGGCCGGCATCGAGGCGTCCACGATGACGTCGGAGGGCACGTGCAGGTTGGTGATGCCCTTGTCCGAGTCGACCATCGCCAGGGCCGGCCCCTCGGCAAGCTCGGCGTCGAAGGAGGCCTTGATCTCGGCGCCCTCGGGCAGGGACTCGATGCCCTTGAGGATGCCGCCCAGGCCGTCGTTCGGGGTCAGACCGGCGGCGGCGAACGTCTCCCCGTACTTCGCGAACGTCTTCGGGAAGAAGGCGCGCACCACGTGACCGAAGATGATCGGGTCGGAGACCTTCATCATCGTGGCCTTCAGGTGCACGGAGAACAGCACGTCCTCCTGCTTGGCACGGGCGACCTGCGCGCCGAGGAACTCGCGCAGCGCGGCGACGCGCATCACGGAGGCGTCGACGACCTCGCCCTCGAGGACCGGCACGGACTCCCGCAGCACGGTCGTCGAGCCGTCGTCGCCCTTGAGCTCGATACGCAGCGTACCGGCCTCGGAGATCACCACGGACTTCTCCGTGGAGCAGAAGTCGTCCACGCCCATGGTCGCCACGGCGGTCTTGGACTCGCCGGTCCAGGCGCCCATGCGGTGCGGATGGGTCTTGGCGTAGTTCTTCACCGAGGCCGGGGCACGGCGGTCGGAGTTGCCCTCACGCAGGACCGGGTTGACGGCGGAGCCCTTGACCTTGTCGTAGCGCGCGCGGATCTCGCGCTCCTCGTCGGTCTTGGGGTCGTCCGGGTAGTCCGGCAGCGCGTAGCCCTTGCCCTGCAGCTCGGCGACGGCGGCCTTCAGCTGCGGGATGGACGCCGAGATGTTCGGCAGCTTGATGATGTTGGCCGCGGGCGTCTTGGCCAGCTCGCCCAGCTCACTCAGCGCGTCAGGGATGCGCTGGTCCTCGTTCAGGTACTCCGGGAAGACGGCGATGATGCGCCCGGCCAGCGAGATGTCACGTGTCTCCACGGGCACACCGGCCTGCGAGGCGTACGCCTGGATCACCGGCAGGAACGAATGCGTCGCCAGGGCCGGGGCCTCGTCTGTGTAGGTGTAGATGATGGTCGAGTCAGTCACCGGGTGCTCCGCTCCACGTCTGCAACATTGCTCGACATCAAGATATCTCGTGAGGGAGGTCTGCTCGACAGGGGTCCCGGCCGGAAAGCGCCGCGAGCCGCCGCGGCCAGGAGCCGCTGCCGGTGGCCGTGACAGGCGATCACCCGGCGGCGACGGACGGTCGGCACGGACCGGACACCGGGTCTTCCCCGCCCCTCGGCGATGACGCGTACGGCGTGTCCCGTCCCACCCCGGCGCGGCCGGCCATCGGCCCGGGAATCTTGCGGGGCTGCGATCAGCCGCGAGGCGCGGTGCCGCGCCCGGCCCCGCCCGTCATCTCGCGCTCGATCCAGCGGCAGATCACGTCCACCACGTACACGTGCTCGGCCCGGGTCAGCTCCCGCCCCATGGGGATGCCGTGCCGGCGCTCCAGGCAGCCCCGGCAGCAGGTGGCGGTCGCGTGCTGGGCGACGAAGACCGGATGCCCCCTGTACGGCGTCTGCTTGCCGTCCTTGTACGGCGCGGCCGGCGCGAGCCGTTTCGCGATCAGGTCGTACGCGTGCCACCTGATCGTCGCCGGGCCCTTCAGCCCGGCGGTCGCCCGGTCCCGGCCGCGCAGGTGGAACCTCGCCCGGAACGGCTCCCGGGCGAGGGCGTCGAGTCGTCGGTCGAGCCAGGCGGGATCGGCGGAATCAGACATACCGCTTCGAGCTCAACGTGCGGCTACGGGGCCGGCCTGGCCCCCGGCGCCCGCTCCTCCCCGCTGCGCTGCTGCGGGATCGTCACCGCCGCCTGCTGCAGCGCCACCGTGCGGGCGGGGGCCGGGATGGAGATTCCCTCCTCCCGGTAGCGGCGGTGAAGGCGCTTGATGAACTCGTGCTTGATGCGGTACTGGTCGCTGAACTCGCCGACACCGAGGATCACCGTGAAGCCGATGCGGGAGTCGCCGAAGGTGTGGAAGCGGATGGCGGGCTCGTGGTCGGGGACGGCGCCCTCGACCTCGCGCATGGTCCGCGCGACGACCTCCACGGTGACCTTCTCCACGTGCTCCAGATCGGAGTCGTAGCCCACCCCCACCTGCACCGGCACGGTCAACCGCTGCTCGGGATGGGTGTAGTTGGTCATGTTGGCCTTGGCGAGCTGGCCGTTGGGGATGACCACCAGGTTGTTGGACAGCTGGCGGACCGTCGTCTGGCGCCAGTTGATGTCGACGACGTATCCCTCCTCGCCGGTGCCGAGGCGGATGTAGTCGCCCGGCTGAACCGTCTTGGAGGCGAGGATGTGGACGCCCGCGAACAGGTTGGCGAGGGTGTCCTGGAGGGCGAGAGCGACCGCAAGGCCGCCGACGCCCAGCGCGGTCAGCAGGGGCGCGATGGAGATGCCGAGGGTCTGCAGGACCACCAGGAAGCCGATCGCCAGGACCAGCACCCGGGTGATGTTGACGAAGATGGTCGCCGAGCCCGCCACGCCGGAGCGGGACTGGGTGACCGTGCGGACCAGACCGGCGATCACCCGGGCCGCTGACAGGGTCACCACGAAGATCAGCCACACCTCGAGGGTCTGGTCGACGTGGTGCTGCACCGTTCGCGTCAGCGGCAGCACGGCCGCGGCCGCCGCCGCGCCGCCCGCGATCGCCGCCCAGGGGACGACCGAGCGCAGCGCGTCCACGATGACGTCGTCACCGCTCCAGCGGGTCCGCTTGGCGTGCTTCGCGAGCCACCGCAGAAGCGTGCGGGACAGGAAGGCGAGCAGCAGGCCCGCCGCGAGGGAGATGCCGGCGACGACGAGGTCGTCCAGGGTCAGCGCGCGGTTCACCGGTCACCTCCGGTGCGGGCCGAGGCTGCGGGGTCGTGAAGTCTCGTCACCATGTCACCTGCTCGATGTGCGGGATGTGCGATCGTGCCGGTCCGGAGGAACTCCGGTGACCGGCGCGATCGTTCATCCTGCCCCATCGGGAACACCGGTTCGTGGCCGGACCGGTGTCCGTCGGACGGACGGCTCGGACGATGCCCTCGGCGAGTTCGGCCTGGCCGCGGTCGCTGCCGTACGCGGCGGCGGTCGGGTGCCGTACGCGGCGGCGGTCGGGTGCCGTACCAGCGGCGGGCGACCCACCACCAGGTGCGCAGCCCCGGCGCCGGCCGCCGAGCCGGTCGGCCATGTGGTACAGCGCGCCCGAGGTCGGATGGGCGCTGGTGACCTCGGCGAGGGCGGGACCGACGCACCGCACGGACAGGCCGGCGCCCGCCCGGCCCCCCGGCATCACGGCGGGACCGCCGGTGTTCAGGCCGAGTCCGTACGGCGTCACGCGGCCGCCCGGACTGTGCCGACCCGACTGCCCCGCAGACCCCGACGGCCCGGTCGGCGACCTGCCCGGACAACTGCGCGTCCCGTGCTCCCGGCCGGCGTTCGGCGCGCCCGGGCAGGGCGGCCTCAGAGCGTTCGAGGAGCCGGCAGTGGCGGCGCCGGGTGCGGGTGCTCACCGGACCCGGCACGGACACACGGCAGCGGGTGAACCTCGCGACAACCGTGCGCGCCCGGGGCCTGCCCACCCGGCGCACCCCCGTGTGCCCGTACCGGTGGCTGCCGGCAGAGCAGGGGACTGCGGCCCTGGTGGTTCACAGGTCCGCGAACGACCCGTGCCGGCCGGCCCCGGCGGCGAAGCGGGCGGCTCCCTCCGCGCTCTCGGCCAGCACGGCCGTTCCGTGCCGGAGTTCACCGCGCAGCGCCCTCTCCTCGTCCAGGCCCTCCTGCTCGAGGACCGACGCGCGGTCGCCGCGCAGACAGGCCTGCGGGAACCGGGCGATCTCGGCCGCAAGCGCCTCGGCCTCGGCGCGGGCGCGTCCCGTCGGCACCACGCGGTTGGCGAGCCCCATCTCGTACGCCTCGCGGGCCGGCACGGGCCGGCCGGTGAGGATCATGTCCATGGCCCGGCCGGTGCCGATCAGCCGGGGCAGCCGTACCGTGCCGCCGTCGATCAGCGGTACGCCCCAGCGGCGGCAGAACACCCCGAACACGGCGTCCTCCTCCGCGACCCGCAGGTCGCACCACAGGGCCAGCTCCAGACCGCCCGCCACCGCGTGTCCGGCGACGGCGGCGATCACCGGCTTCGACAGTCGCATCCGCGTCGGCCCCATGGGCCCGTCGCCGTCCTCCGCCACCCGGTTGCCGCGTCCGGTGCCGATCGCCTTGAGGTCCGCGCCCGCGCAGAAGGTGCCGCCCTCACCCCACAGCACCGCCACCCTCGCGCCGTCGTCGGCCTCGAACTCCCGGAATGCGGCGGCGAGTTCGGCGGCCGTCGGCCCGTCCACCGCGTTGCGTGCCGCGGGTCGGGAGAGGACGACCGTGGTGACGTGCTCCGTGCGCTCGACGCGGACCGGCATGGGGAGCCCTCCTTGGTTCGGTTGAGAAGGCCACTGTGCCTCAGATGACCTTGAACCGGACCAGCGCCCCCAGCGCCAGCGCCCCCGGCAGCAGCGGGACCCACACGGTGATGATGCGATAGGCGAGGACCACCGCCGTGGCCACCGCGGCCGGGCCGCCCACCGCGACCAGCGCCACGATCAGCGCCGCCTCGACGGAGCCCAGGCCGCCCGGTGTCGGCACCAGCGCCACGGCAACGGTCGCCGCGAGGTAGGCGAGCGCCATGTGCGCCACCGGCACCGGCAGGCGGAGGGCATGGCCGACCGCGGCGAGACCGGCGGCCTGCAACGCGGGGAAGGCCAGCGAGCCGCCCCACAGGGCAAGAGCACGGGCGGGCCGGGTGTGCACCGACCGGGCCTCGCCGAGGGCGGCCCGCAGGAACGCGCACACGCGCCGCCGCAGCGGCCGTACGACAGCGGCCACGGCCGCCGCCGGCGCCAGCAGGCCGGCCGCGCCCAGCAGCAGCGGGAGGGCCGAACCGTCCGGCAGCAGGGGCCCGAGCCGCAACGCGTCGGGGAAGGCGAGCAGCAGCGCGGCCAGCAGGCCGACCCGGCCCACCGACTCGGCCAGCAGATACAGGGCGAGCGCGGCCGAGGAGCGGGCGAGCGGCACCCCGCACACGGTCATGAAGCGCAGGTTCACCGCGCCCGCGCCGAGCCCGGTGGGCAGCAGGTGGTTGGCCGAGGCCGCCGCGAACTGAGTGGCCAGCAGCCGCCCCTTCGGCAACGGCTGCACCACCGCGCCCTGGCGGGTGAACGCCGCGGCCACCCAGGTCAGACAGGTGGCACCGGCCGCCGCCAGCAGCCACGGCCAGGAGGCGGTACGCAGCTGGCCGAAGCCCTCGGCGAGCAGCGAACGGTTCCGCACGGCGACCACGGAGACGAGCGCGAGCGGCACCAGGCACAGCACCTGGCGGACGGGGACGCGACCGGGGAGGCGCCCCCGGGGCGGGGGAATCGGGACGGCAGTCACATCGGCAGAGGTTCTCCGCGCCGTCCCAACCGCGGGTGAAATGCCGCCGACCTTGACCTCAACGTAGCTTGAGGTTCTACGTTCTGTCCCATGAGCATGGAGACCACCGCATGGACGCAGCTGCACGGCGTGATGAACGCGCAGTCCGAGCGCCGTCCGTTCGCCCGCGCCACACTGCGCCGCATCGCCGCCTTCGCCCGCCCGCACCGCGCGGGCATCGTCCGGTTCGTCCTGCTCGGGGTGGTGACGGCCCTGCTCGCCGTGGCCACCCCCATGCTCGCCGGCCGCGTCGTCGACGCGATCGTGGCGGGGCACGACGCCGCCACGGTGATCAGGCTCTCCCTGCTCATCGCGCTCGTCGCCCTCGCCGAGGCGGGGCTCGGCATCCTCGGGCGGCGACTGTCGTCGACGCTCGGGGAGGGGCTCATCCTCGACCTCAGAACGGCTGTGTTCGATCATGTGCAGCGCATGCCCGTCGCGTTCTTCACACGGACACGTACGGGCGCGCTGGTCAGCCGACTCAACAACGACGTGATCGGCGCCCAGCGGGCGTTCGCCAACACCCTCTCCGGCGTGGTCAGCAACCTGGTCACGCTGCTGCTCACCCTGGCCGTGATGCTCACCCTGTCCTGGCAGATCACCCTGCTGGCGCTGGTGCTGCTGCCGGTGTTCGTGCTGCCCGCCCGCCGCATGGGCAGCCGGATGGCCCGCATGCAGCGCGAGGCGGCGGCGCTCAACGCGGCCATGGGCACCCGGATGACCGAGCGCTTCTCCGCGCCCGGCGCCACCCTGGTCAAGCTGTTCGGCCGCCCCGAGGAGGAGTCCGCGGAGTTCGCGGCCCGCGCCGCCCGCGTCCGGGACATCGGCGTGCGCACGGCCACGGCCCAGTCCGTCTTCATCACCGCCCTCACCCTGGTCTCCGCCCTCGCGCTGGCCCTCGTCTACGGCCTCGGCGGCTGGTTCGCGCTGCACGGCACCCTGCAGGCCGGCGCGGTCGTCTCCCTCGCCCTGCTGCTGACCCGCCTCTACGCCCCGCTCACCGCGCTCGCCGGCGCCCGGGTCGAGGTGATGAGCGCGCTCGTCAGCTTCGAGCGGGTCTTCGAGGTGCTGGACCTCGAGCCGCTCATCGGGGAGAAGCCGGACGCCCGCGAGGTCCCCGAGGGTCCCGTCGCCGTCGAGTTCGACGACGTCCGCTTCTCCTACCCCTCGGCCGACCAGGTCTCCCTGGCCTCCCTGGAGGAGGTCGCCGCCCTCGACACCCGCGGCGGCAGCGAGGTCCTGCACGGCATCTCCTTCCGCGCCGAACCCGGCCGGACCGTCGCCCTCGTCGGCTCCTCCGGCGCCGGCAAGTCGACCATCGCCCAGCTGCTGCCGCGCCTGTACGACGTCGACGCGGGCGCGGTCCGCGTCGGCGGGGTGGACGTCCGCGACCTGACCGCCGCCTCCCTGCGCGGCACGGTCGGCCTCGTCACCCAGGATGGTCACCTCTTCCACGACACGGTCCGCGCCAACCTGCTGCTGGCGAGGCCGGAGGCGACGGACGACGACCTCTGGGACGCGCTCGGCCGGGCCCGGCTCGCCGATGTCGTACGGACCCTGCCCGACGGTCTGGACACGGTGGTCGGGGAGCGCGGCTACCGGCTCTCCGGCGGGGAACGCCAGCGGATGACCATCGCCCGCCTCCTTCTGGCCCGGCAGCGCGTGGTCGTCCTGGACGAGGCCACCGCGCACCTGGACAACACCTCGGAGGCCGCCGTGCAGGAAGCCCTCACGGAGGCTCTGGAGGGCCGTACGGCCGTGGTGATCGCCCACCGGCTGTCCACGGTCCGGGCAGCGGACCAGATCCTGGTCGTGGAGGCGGGGCGGATCGTGGAACGGGGCACGCACGAGGAGCTGTTGGCGATGCGGGGGCGGTACGCGCAGCTGCACCGGACGCAGTTCGCGGACGCCGGCGGAGCCTCGATGGCGGTGGCCGAGGCGCCGCCGGCGTGAAGAACGCGCTGAAGAACGCCTACGGCCACGGCGACGACCAGGCCCACCGGGACATGGGCATCTCGTCCATGAACGGCATCACCGACAACAACGAGACCGTCACGGTGAACGACTTCCGCACCATCCTCGCCCACGCCCAGGCCCACCATCTCGCCCGGCTCACCTTCTGGTCCGCCAACCGCGACCGGCCCTGCACCGGCGGCCCCGCCGACAGCTGCTCCGGCGTGAACCAGTCCGACTGGGACTGCACCCGCGTCTTCGCCGGCCACCGGCTGAGTGAGGTTCACCGGCATGGTCACCGTCTGCCTCGCCGGCACCGGCACCAGCACCGTCGGCCACGTCATCGACGGCACCGGAGGGCCCCTCGAGCTCCTCGACCGACGTCGCGGACCCGGTCCGCTCCGCCTCCCCCGAGCGCGGGGTGCGGCCCTCCGCACGTGTGAGGCGCCGCCGCCTGGATACGCGGTCAGGACGGACTCAGGGCCCGTCCGGAAGGCCATCCCTGCCATGACCAGTGAAAACCAGCTTCCCGCCGCGTCGGAGATCACCCTTGCTGTCAACGGCAAGCCGTACACCCTGCACGTCGACCACCGGCGGGTCCTGCTGGACCTGCTCCGTGAGGACCTCGGCCTGACCGGGTCGAAGAAGGGCTGCGACCACGGCCAGTGCGGTGCCTGCACCGTGCTGGCCGACGGCCGCCGCGTCAACAGCTGCCTGCTGCTCGCGGTCGCCCTCGACGGCAGTGAGATCACCACCGTCGAAGGCCTCGGCGGCGACGGAGAGGAACCGCACCCGCTACAGCGGGCCTTCCTCGACCGCGACGCCTTCCAGTGCGGCTACTGCACCCCCGGCCAGATCTGCTCCGCCATCGGCATGCTCGCCGAGGCCGCGGCCGGGCACCCCTCCCACGTCACCGATCCCGCGGCCCCCTCCGGCCGGCCCGTGCCACTGGACCGGCCCGAGATCCGCGAGCGGATGAGCGGCAACCTGTGCCGCTGCGGCGCCTACCCGCGCATCGTCGAGGCGGTGGAGGACGTGATCCGGTGAACGGCTTCGGATACCTCAGGCCCCCCAGTGCCGAGGAGGCCGTGGAGGCGTACGCCGCCCACCCCGGCGCCCGCTATCTCGCCGGCGGCACCAACCTGGTCGACCTGATGAAACTCGGCGTCGAGCGGCCCACCGTCCTCATCGACGTGGGCCGGCTGCCGCTCGGCACCATCGAGGAGCTGCCCGACGGCTCGCTGCGCGTCGGAGCCACCGTCCGCAACAGCGACCTGGCCGCCGA
Source organism: Streptomyces sp. NTD91 (assembly GCF_059510455.1). Classification (NCBI taxonomy): domain Bacteria; kingdom Bacillati; phylum Actinomycetota; class Actinomycetes; order Kitasatosporales; family Streptomycetaceae; genus Streptomyces; species Streptomyces sp. NTD91. The sequence continues at coordinate 48,967 of NZ_JCAJZW010000040.1, read as the reverse complement.
CCCCCGCGTCCGCGACCGCTACCCGGCGCTCTCCCAGGCCCTGCTCGCCGGAGCCTCAGGACAGCTGCGCAACGCCGCCACCACCGGCGGCAACCTGCTCCAGCGCACCCGCTGCCCCTACTTCCAGGACCTCGACAAGCCCTGCAACAAACGCGAGCCCGGCAGCGGCTGCGGAGCCCGCGAGGGCGTGCACCGCGACCACGCGGTCCTCGGCCACTCCGAGCAGTGCATCGCCACCGCCCCCTCCGACATGGCCGTCGCCCTCGCCGCGCTGGACGCCGAGGTCGAGCTGTACGGCACCGAGGGCGTCCGGCGGCTTCCCGCGGCCGAGTTCCACCGGCTGCCGGGCGAGCACCCCGAGCGGGACACCTGGATCCGTCCCGGCGAACTGATCACCGGCGTGCTGCTCCCGGCTGCCCGCGCCGGCGTGCCCTCGGCCTACCGCAAGGCCCGCGACCGGGCCTCGTACGCCTTCGCCCTCGCCTCCGTGGCCGTCGTCCTGCGGGTCGCGGACGGTGTCGTCGACCAGGTCGCAGTCGCCTTCGGCGGGCTCGCCCACCGGCCCTGGCGGGCCCGGCACACCGAGCTGGCCCTGCTGGGCGCCCCCGCGAGCCCCGAGGCCTTCGAGGGAGCCGTCGCCCTGGAACTCGCGCACGCCGAACCGCTGCGCGACAACGCCTACAAGGTGCCCCTCGCCCGCAACCTCGCCCTGGACGTCCTGAACCGTCTCACCCCCGCCCCTCGGCGGCCTGAGCCGACGCAGGAGGAACCATGACCGCCAACCTCCCGGACGAGCACCCCACCCCACGGCGTCAGGCCCCCGCGGCCTCCCCGGCCGCCACCGACGGTCGCCACGCCGGTGGGGTCCTCGGCACCCCCGTCGAGCGGCGCGAAGGGTGGCAGAAGGTGGGGGGCGTCGCCCGTTACGCCGGGGAGTACGAGCTGCCCGGCCGGGTGCACGCGTGGCCCGTGCCCGCCGCGGTCGCGCGCGGGCGGGTCACCGGCGTCGACACCTCGGCCGCCCTCGCCCTGCCCGGCGTCCTCGCCGTGCTCACCCCCGCCGACGCGCCCCGGCTCGCCGAGCCCGAGGACGCCACGCTCGCCGTCCTGCAGAGCCCGGACGTGCCGCACCGGGGCTGGTGCGTGGCCCTCGCCGTCGCCGAGACAGCGGAGGCGGCCCGTGCGGCCGCCCGAGCCGTCCACGTCAGCTACGCGGTCACGCCGCACGACGCCGATCTGCGCCCCGACCACCCGGACGCCTACGAACCCGAGATGACCAACGCCGGGTTCCCGGGCCGTGTCGAGTTCGGCGACCCGGAGGCCGCCCTGGCCGCCGCCGAGACCTGCGTCGACGTCACCTACCGGGTCCCGCCGCTGCACAATCACCCGATGGAGCCGCACACCAGCACGGCCCACTGGGACGGGGACCGGCTCCTCGTCCACACCTCCAGCCAGGGCGGTTCGACCGTGCGGGAGGTACTCGCCCGCATGTTCGGTGTGCCCGAGGACCGTGTCACCGTCGTCACCGAGCACGTCGGCGGCGGCTTCGGCTCCAAGGGCACCCCGCGCCCGGACGTCGTCCTCGCCGCCCTCGCCGCCCGGCGCACCGGCCGGCCCGTCACCCTCGCCTACCCCCGCCGGTACCTGCCCACCACCGTCGGCCACCGCGCGCCGACGGTGCAGCGGCTGCGTCTCGGCGCGAGCGCGGACGGCCGGCTCACCGCCCTGCTGCACGAGGCGATCACCCACAGCTCCCGGGTGCGGGAGTTCATCGAGCAGGCCGCGGTGCCCTCCCGTGTCATGTACGCCACCCCGGCCCTGCTCAGCGCGCACCGGGCGGTCCCCCTGGACATCCCCGGCCCGTCCTGGATGCGCGCCCCCGGCGAGGCGCCCGGCATGTACGCCCTGGAGTCCGCCCTGGACGAACTCGCCGACGCGCTCGGCACCGACCCGGTGGAGCTGCGGGTGCGCAACGAGCCCGAACGGGAGCCGGAGAGCGGCAAGCCGTTCAGCAGCCGGCACCTGGTGGAGTGCCTGCGCGACGGCGCCCGCCGCTTCGGCTGGGCCGACCGCGACCCGCGGCCGCGCACCCGCGCCGAGGGCCCACTGCTCATCGGCACCGGCGTGGCCGCCGCCACCTACCCGGCCTCGTCCGTCCCGGCCACCGCGACCGCCCGCGCCCTGCCCGACGGCTCCTTCACCGTGCGGATCAACGCGACCGACATCGGCACCGGGGCCCGTACCGTCCTCGCGCAGATCGCCGCCGACGCCCTCGGCGCGCCACTCGACCGGGTCCGCACCGAGATAGGGCACAGCGACCTGCCGTCGGCCTGGCTGGCCGGCGGTTCCACCGGCACCGCCTCCTGGGGCTGGGCCGTGCACGAGGCGTGCGCCGCACTGGCGTGCCGGCTCGCCGAGCACCCCGGACCGCCACCCGCCGACGGCATCGAGACCCGCGCGGACACCGCCGGCGAGGCCGACGCCGACAGCCCCTACGCCCGGCACGCCTTCGGCGCCCACTTCGCCGAGGTGGCCGTCGACACCGTCACCGGCGAGACCCGGGTGCGCCGGCTGCTCGGCGTCTTCGCCGCCGGCCGGATCCTCAACGCCCGTACCGCACGCTCCCAGTTCACCGGCGGCATGATCATGGGCCTCGGCATGGCCCTCACCGAGAGCAGCACGCTGGACCGGGCGTTCGGCGACTTCCCCGAGGCCGACCTCGCCTCGTACCACGTGCCCGCACACGCGGACGTCCCCGCCGTCGAAGCCCACTGGATCGACGAGGACGACCCGCACCTCAACCCCATGGGCAGCAAGGGCATCGGCGAGATCGGCATCGTCGGCACCGCCGCCGCCATCGGCAACGCCGTCCACCACGCCACCGGCATCCGCTTCCGCGAACTGCCCCTCACTCCCGACCGGATCCTCACCGGCCTGCTGAACGAGGGGCGGCCGTGACGGGACCGACCTGGGAGTACGAGGGCTACCGGCCGGAGGAGGAACGCCTGCGCGAGTCACTGTGCACGGTGGGCAACGGGTACTTCGCCACCCGCGGGGCGCTGCCCGAGTGCACCGCGGACGACATCCACTACCCGGGCACCTACGTGGCCGGCTGCTACGACCGGCTCACCTCCGAGATCGCCGGACGCCGGGTCGAGAACGAGGACATGGTCAACCTCCCCAACTGGCTGCCGTTGCGCTTCCGCCCGGCGGGAGGCGCCTGGCTCACCCCGGACACCGCCCCCGTCACCGAGCACCGACTCACCCTCCGGCTCGACCCCGGCCTGCTGGAGCGCCGTACCAGCTACCGCCTCGACGACGACGGCGGCACGCTCCATGTGCGCCAGCTACGGCTCGTCCACCTGGTCGACCCCCATCTCGCCGCCCTGCGCACCGAGTTCAGCGTCGACGGCCGTGCGGTCGACCTGGAGGTCGAGGCCGCCCTCGACGGACGCGTCACCAACTCCGGCGTGGTCCGTTACCGGGACCTGGACGGCCGGCACCTCACCCAGGTACGGACCGGCCTCGCCGCACACGGCGCGATGTGGCTGCGCTGCCACACCCGCACCTCCCGCATCGAGTGCGCCCTGGCCGCCCGGCTGACAGCCGACGCGCCCGTGGCGACGGGGCACGAGGCGCTGCGAGCCGTCCAGCACGTGACGCTGCGTCCGGCCCCCGGCGACGCCGCCACCCTCGACAAGACCGTCGCCCTGCACACCTCGCACGATCCCGCCATCGGCGACCCGCTGGACGCCGCCGTCGACCGCGTCGGCGCCGCCCCGGGCTTCGACGAACTGCTGGAGTCGCACGCCACGGCCTGGGAGCAGCTGTGGCGGCGCACCGCGCTGGAGATCCCCGGCGAGGCGGGCGCCATCCTGCGGCTGCACCTGTTCCATGTGCTGCAGACCCTTTCGCCGCACACGGCCGACCTCGACGTCGGGGTCCCCGCGCGGGGACTGCACGGCGAGGCCTACCGTGGCCATGTCTTCTGGGACGAGCTCTTCGTCCTGCCCTACCTGAACCTGCACCTCCCCGAGGTGGCCCGCGCCCTGCTCCACTACCGGCACCGGCGACTGGACACCGCCTGCCGCGCGGCCCGCGCGATCGGCCGGCGTGGCGCGCTGTACCCGTGGCAGAGCGGCAGCGACGGCCGCGAGGAGACCCAGGAGGTCCACCTCAACCCCCGCTCCGGCCGCTGGCTGCCGGACCACTCCCGGCTCCAGCACCACGTCGGCTCGGCGGTGGCGTACAACATCTGGCAGTACTGCGAGGCCACCGGCGACACCGACTTCCTGCACGGCGAGGGCGCCGAGATGCTGCTGCAGATCGCCCGTTTCTGGGCGGACTCGGCCGCCTACGACGAGCACCTCGGCCGCCACCGCATCCGGGGCGTGATGGGTCCCGACGAGTACCACGACGCCTACCCCGACGCGGACCGGCCGGGCCTGGACGACAACGCGTACACCAACGTCACCGCCGCCTGGGTGCTCGCCCGGGCCCTGGACCTGCTGAGCATCCTGCCCGAGCCGCGCCGCCGGGAACTCGGCCAGGCAAGCGGCCTCGAGGAGGACGAGCCCGCCCGCTGGGAGGAGATCTCCCGCACCCTCCACGTGCCTTTCCACGACGGGGTGATCAGCCAGTTCGAGGGCTACGGCGACCTCGCCGAACTGGACTGGGACGACTACCGCAAGCGGTACGAGGAGATCCGGCGCCTGGACCGGATCCTGGAGGCGGAGGGCGACACCGTCAACCGGTACAAGGCGTCCAAGCAGGCCGACGTCCTGATGCTCGGCTACCTCTTCTCCCCACCCGAACTCCGTTCCCTCTTCCGCAGGCTGGGCTACCGCCTCGACGAGCGGCTGTGGACCGCGACCGTCGACCACTACCTGCACCGCACCAGCCACGGCTCCACGCTCAGCGGCCTGGTGCACGGCTGGATCCTGACCCGCGCCCGCCGCGCCGACGCCTGGGCCTTCGTCCAGGAGGCGCTGCGCGGCGACATCGCCGACCTGCAGGGCGGCACCACCGGTGAGGGCATCCACCTCGGCGCCATGGCCGGCACACTCGACCTCGTCCAGCGCGGACTGACCGGCCTGGAGACCCGCGACGGCGCCCTCTGCCTCGACCCGGTCCCGCTGCCCGAACTCTCCTCCTACGGTTTCCGCATCCGCTACCACGGCCACTGGGGCGTCCATCTCCGCCTGCGCAGCGGCCTGCTGGAGATCTCGGTCCCGGACTCCGACCGCGCCCCCATCGACGTCTGCCTGCGCGACCGGGTGGTCCCGGTGGGCCCCGGCGAATCCGCCCGCCTGCTGGTACCGGGCGGAGCCGCTCAGCCCTCGGCCATCGGGTAACGGTGCACGGGCGGCAGCCCCGGCAGCAGACCCGGCCACATCGTGTCCAGGACGTGCGCGCTGGGCGTGAACAACGGCCGCCCGGGGAACGGAAGATCACCGACCTCGTGCCACTCCCAGCGACGGCAGCCGGGGTTCGGTGACGGCCGGTTCGCCGGTGAAGGCGGTCACTCGGACGGCGGCCGCCACCCCCGGCAGGCCGTCCACGCAATCCATCAGGATCGCCCGACCCGAGTCCCGGCCGGGTCGGCCCGCAAGGACGTCTCCTCCTCCAGTTCCCGTACGGCCGCGGCGGCGAAGTCCTCGTCGGCGTCGTTCTTGCCGCCCGGCAGCTCCCAGACACCCCCCACCGAGAGGCCCAGCAGCACCCTGCCCTCCGCCTCCGTGACGACGACTCCGGCGCCGGTGAGGGCGTGCGGGGAGGGGTGCCCCTTGCCGGTGTACCCGGGGGCGGCGGGAGCGGGGTCGCGCAATACGAGCACGGCCAGGCCGTCGGCGTCGTACCGGTCGGCTTTCGCCCAGCCGGCCCGGAGCAGGCCGATCTCCTCCTCGTCCAGGGCGATGCCGCGCCGGCCCTCCGGCACGGCACCGGCCACCGGCGTGATCACGCAGAGCGCCCCACCGGGACGCAGCCGTTCGCGCAGCCGGTTCGGCACCCGGGTGGGGGTGCTCAGGCGTCAGGTTTTGCCGGTGACGACGAAGGTTCCGGCCATGCCCTTCTGGGCGTGGCCCGGGACCGGGCACAGGTACTGGTAGCTGCCGGGTGAGCCGGCGGTGAAGGTGAGGGTGCCGGTGTGCATCCCCGCAGCGGTGGACTCGCCGAGGAACCACAAGGCCGCGCCGGGGAAGGCAGGCGACGCGGTCATCATCGGCATCCGGGCCGAGGCGGCTTCGGCGGAGGTGACGACGAGCCCGTGGGCCATGTCGGAGTCGGCGTTGACCAGCTGGATGGTGACGTGTGCCCCGGCGGGCACGCTGATGGTCGGGTCAGTCATGCCGGCCACGCGGAAGTTCTCCGACGGCATGGACGGGCTCGCGAGCACCGTGAGGCGGACATCGTGGCCGGTGAAGGTGAGCCGCCGGGCGGCGCGATCGGCCGTGGCCGCGGCGGGCACCCGGTCGCCGAGCCTGGCCGCCTCGGCGGGGTCCATGCGGGGGCCGGGGGCGTTCGCCCACAGGGATCCCATGGCGCTGCCGGGATCGGTATGGTTGCCCATCATCGACTGGGCCAGGGTGCCGCCGGTCATCCACCCGGGGGCGGCGGACGGCCCGCCCATCATCCAGTGATACCCGTTCGCGCCGGGGGTGGGGCCGCCGCCCATCATCGATCCGGGCCGCATGCCGCCCATCACCGACTGGTAGTACGAGTAGCTCGGCTCGCCCGTCACGTGCGCGATCGGCGTTCCCGTGGAGTTCGCGGAGGTGACGGCGAGACCGGTGCCGACCCCCACAGCGGCCAGCACAGCCGCGCCGATGGCGGCGATACCTCTGCGCTTCATTGCTGCCTCCGCGTCGTACGGCTCCGTTGCCGGCGCGTGATCACACTTGCGTTGCCCGGAGCCGGGTCCGGTTGCCACATCTCGGTCTGTGTCCAGGGTCCACCTCAGGCAAGGGCGTGGGCAGGAGCACTGTGGCCCCGTATGGGGGACGAAAGGCCCTGATCCGTGGGAGTCGGCAGACGGGATCGGACAGGGCTGAGCGTTCCCGGCTCCGGCACCCGCTTCAGCCAACCAGGACGTATGCCAATAGCCCGCCTTGCGGGCGCGGCGCCACAACTGCCGCGTGTCCGCGGCGGGCACGGGTACCCGGCCGTACACCGACAACCCAACAGCAAACGGCCCACTAGGTGAGTGTATGGAACCCCATAGTTGTCCGGCGGGCTGGATCGAGGCGATCGGGTGGTTCAGCCTGTCCGTGGCCTTCGCCGGCGCGCTGGTCATCCTGATCGACGTCTTCGTCCTCGGCTACCGCCAGAAGATGTGGATCATGAATCTCGTGTACCCGATCACCGCCCTGTACTGGGGCCCGGTCACGCTGTGGTTCTACTTCGTCCACGGCCGGCGCAAGTCCAAACCGGTCATCGAGCAGAACGGGATGCAGGACCCCGACGAGCTGCCGCAGTGGAACGTGCTGTCGAAAGCAGTCAGCCACTGCGGTGCCGGATGCACACTCGGTGACATCGGCGCCGAGTGGCTCGTCTACTCGTTCGCCCTGACCATCGGCGGAAAGGCACTGTACGCGGACTTCCCGCTGGACTTCGCCTTCGCCTGGGTGCTCGGCATCGTCTTCCAGTACTTCACCATCGTCCCGATGCGCGACGTCGGCAGGATCAAGGGCATCTGGGCGGCGGTCAAGGCCGACACCCTGTCCATCCTCGCCTTCCAGATGGGCCTGTTCCTCGGCATGTGGATCTACCAGGAGGTCATCTTCGCCCCGGGCCTGCCGAAGACCACCGCCACCTACTGGATGATGATGCAGCTGGCGATGATCCTCGGATTCTTCACCGCCATGCCGGTCAACGCCTGGCTGATCCGGGTCGGCTGGAAGGAGAAGATGTGACCAGGCCCGGCGCCACCCCGGACCCGCGGCCGCAGCGACCAGGGTCCGGAGAGCGCCGGCAACCCGCAGCCGCCGATGTCGTCCCCATCGTCGGCGCCTCGACGGTGGCGGCCTCGCGGCAGCCATCCGGACCACATGTCCGGCCCACGCAGGCTGGTCCATCCCCCAGCCGCCCGAACCGACCCCGTCGGCTGAAACCCGCCCGGGCACAGGCAGTTTCCATCCGGTACCCGACGTCGCGACTCTATGATTGTGGCGCTCATGGCCCAACACTCCGGTGCAGGGCCGGCACTGGCTTTACCCCCTAGGGGTATATTGTCGGCTGATCGTTCCCCAGTGCGGATGGACACCATGGCGGCATCTGACCACCGGCAAGGCAGCGCTTCGCGCGCCGTCCTCGGCTGGACGCGTGCCGTTGTCGTCGCGCTGGTCGCCGCGCTCGCCGTCCTCGTCCATCACGACATGACATCGGCCGTGAGCCACGTGCCGTCCCCCCGGACGGTGCAAGCGATGGGCACGGGCCAGGGCTTGATTGTGCCGGCGTCCGCCCGTCCCCAGGGGCCTGCCTCGGCGTCCCGGGCTGCGATCCCGTCGGCCGTCGACAATGAGGGAGCCTGCTCGGGCATGGCGGGACAGCACTGCTCCACAGCGAGTGTCGACACGAGTAAGCCGGCGCCTCCGGTCAAGACCTCCGTCGACCGCGCCACGACCGCATACCACCCTGCGATCACCGGACGGACCGTCCCGGGAACGGTAGGCCGAGCACCGCCTGATCTCTCAGTCCTCTCCCGATTGCTGGTGTAGAGCGCGACCGCGGCTGCGCACGTCCCGGTACCGCGCTGCCGCCTCCTCACGCGACCACACTGAAGCGATCCTGGAAGAGGACCATTGTGAACAGCATCAACCGCCGATCCGTGCTGCTGGCCGGGCTCGGCATCGCCGGTACGGGCGCGCTCGCAGCCTGCAGCAACAGCTCCGGCAGCACGCCCGCCCTGCTCGGCCCGTCCGGCTCGGCGGTCGCCGCGGCGGACAAGAGGCGCACCAGCACCGGCAGGACACACGAAACAACCCTGATCGCCGCTGGGGCCATGGTGGAGCTGGGCGCCGGCATCATGGCCAAGACGTGGGCCTTCGGCGGGGAGACTCCCGGCAAGGTCCTGCGCGTCTCGGCCGGGGACACGCTGGCGGCGACCCTGTCCAACCAGCTTCCCGACCGGACCACCACATCCATCCACTGGCACGGCATCGCTCTGCGCAACGACATGGACGGCGTCCCGCCCATCACCCAGGCCGCCGTGAAGGCCGGGAAGAACTTCACCTACCGGTTCCTCACGGACACCCCGGGCACGTACTTCTTCCACCCGCACGTCGGGGTGCAGCTCGACCGGGGCCTGTACGCGCCGCTGATCGTGGAGGACCCCGAGGAACCGCTGCCGTACGACGAGGAGTGGGTCGTCGTCCTCGACGACTGGCTCGACGGCGTCACCGGCACCCCGGACGAGGTCTACAGCGAGCTGAAGCAGGGCATGGGCGGCATGCACGGCGGCGACTCCACCAGCGCATCCGGCCCCTCGGACAACAGCAGCCATGACATGGGAACCATGGGCGGCATGGACATGAGTGGTGGGACGGGCGGGATGAGCAGGTCCCCGTCGGCCTCGCCCTCGGGCGGCGGCATGTCGGGCGGATTCATGCTGATGGGCGCCGAGAGCCCGCTGCTCGGCGGGGACGCCGGCGACGTGAAGTACCCGTACCACCTGGTCAACGGGCGCGTTCCGGCGGATCCGCAGGTCTTTGGGAGCAAGCCGGGCAGGCGGGTCCGGCTGCGTCTGATCAACGCGGGAAGCGACACCGCGTACCGCGTCGCCCTCGGCGGCCACAAGCTCACCATCACCCACACGGACGGCTTCCCCGTCGTGCATCAGCAGGTCGACGCCCTGCTGATCGGCATGGGGGAACGCTACGACGTCCTGGTCACCCTGGACGACGGCGCGTTTCCCCTGGTCGCACTCGCGGAGGGCAAGAACGCCACCGGGATGGCCGTGGTCCGGACCAGTTCCGGGGCCGGTCCCGGGGCGAACGTCCGCCCGAAGGAGCTCGACGGCGAGATCCTTACCGCGTCGCAGCTCCGGGCGGCGGACGACGTACGGCTGCAGGCGCAGAAGGCCGACCGGGTCCACCGCATCGAGCTGAGCGGCGACATGATGTCGTACGACTGGGCCATCAACGGCAGGCGGTTCGACATGAACGACCCGGCCGCGCACCCGATCACGGTCGAGGAGGGCCAGCGGGTACGGCTGGACTTCGTCAACACCACCACCATGTGGCACCCGATGCACCTGCACGGGCACACCTTCCAGCTCGGCAGCAGTGGCCCGCGCAAGGACACCACGATCGTGCTGCCGAAGAAGACGGTGTCGGTGTTCTTCGACGCCGACAATCCGGGTCGGTGGATGCTGCACTGCCACAACGCCTACCACGGTGAGGCCGGAATGATGGCGCTTGTGGCTTACCGGGCCTGACGTCTTCATCGGTGCTCGGGGCCGGGAGGAGACGTCTCCTGCCGACCCCGAGCCGACCGGCGTCCAGCGCCGCAGGAGTGGGAGAGCCGACGGGTTTGATCCACTCGCCGGCGCAAGGCAGGCTCGATACCCGGTGGCGGAGGCCCTCGCGGTGCGCGAGGGCCGCGGGGCAGACGCGGGCCGCCGGCGCCGGCGAGCGATCGCCGCATTTTCGGCGCGGCCTCCCGGCTTGTCCGGACCGGCCGGTTGCGATCTCGTGTCGGCGGGCGTTACCTGGCAGTAGACCGCGCTGGAGGGTCGTCTGAGTGTGGGCTCGGCCCGTCGGGACTTCGACCGGTGCCATGCCTGCGGGCCTCGATACGACGCGCTGGACGGCGCGGACAGCGACTCGGCGGGTCGCCACCGAGGGCCGGGCCTGCCGTCGGACCGGAGAGGACCCGGGGACGGGAGGTTGCACGGGTGCCTGGTTCCGCGGCTGGGGGCAGCGAGCGCGCCGTCACGCACGGGCACGGGTCTGGTGGACAGACGGTGCGTGATCAGCGCACCGAGGAGGACCGGCGGGCGGACGCGCGCAGGGGCGCCGATGCGGGGCTGGATTCCGCGCAGGCGGCCGCACGGCGGGAGCGTTACGGGCCCAATGCCATCGAGGAGGAGAAACGCAGTGTCCTCCTGGAGTTCTTGTCGCATTTCTGGGGCCCGATCCCGTGGATGATCGAGGCAGCCCTGGCGCTGACGGCGGTGACCAGCCGGTGGGCGGATTTCGCGATCATCCTGGCCTTGCTGCTCCTCAACGGCCTCGTGGGGTTCTGGGAGGAACACCAGGCGCAGAACGCGATCGCGGCGCTCAAGGAGCGGCTGGCGAAGGTGGCGCAGGTCAAGCGGGACGGGGAGTGGACGACGGTGCCGGCCTCCGAGCTGGTGCCGGGAGATCTGGTGCGTATCGGCCGCGGGGAGGTGGTGCCTGCGGACGGGACGGTGGTCGAGGGCGAGGGCGAGGCGGACGAGTCGGCACTGACCGGGGAATCGCTGCCGGTGGCCAAGAACCCCGGCGACGGCATGTACTCCGGGTCGGCGGTGTCGCGGGGCGGGCCGTTGGTGCGCGTGCTGGCCACGGGCGCGGACACGGAGTTCGGCCGCACCGCTCAGCTGACGGGGCGGGCGGCACCGGTGAGTCACTTCCAGCGCGCGGTCATCGACATCGGAAAGTACCTGAGTCTGCTCGCGCTCGGCCTGGTCGCTGTGATCGTCGTGCTGTCGCTGCTGCGGGGGAGTGGTGTGACCCGGACGCTGGAGTTCGCGCTGGTGGTGGTCATCGCCTCGATTCCGGTCGCGCTGCCGGCGGTGCTGTCGGTGACCATGGCCGTCGGAGCCCGGTACCTGGCCAAACGGGAGGCCGTGGTCAGCCATCTGCCGGCGGTGGAGGAGATGGCCGGGGTGGATGTGCTGTGCGCCGACAAGACCGGCACGATCACACGCAACGAGCTGGCGGTCGCCGACGTCGTCGTCCTCGAGGACGGAATGGACGAGGGACAGGTGCTCCTGCAGGCATCCCTCACCGCGGAGGCGGGTGGTGGTGACCCGATCGACGAGGCGATACTCCAGGCGTGCGGTGCCGACCGGCTGGAGGGGTGGGAGGTCACCGACTTCACGCCGTTCGACTCCGCCCGCAAGTTCGCCCGGGCCGAGGTGCGAGGCCCCGGAACAGAACGTGTCGTGGCGAAGGGGGCGGTGCAGGCCGTCCTCGGCCTCGCGCAGGCCGGCAGCTCGGTCGCGCAGCGCGTGGAGGAGGTGACACGAGGCTTCGCGAGCCGGGGTTTCCGCGCCATGGCTGTTGCCTGCGCCGACGGCGGCGGGTGGCGGGTGACCGGGATGCTGGGGCTGCAGGATCCGCCGCGGGAGGACTCCCGCGCGACGCTGGAGGAGGCCGGACGGCTGGGCGTGCAGGTCAGGATGGTGACCGGTGACCGGGTGGAGATCGCCCGGGAGATCTGCGGCCGGGTGGGCCTGGGCACCAGTGTCCTGGACGCGAAGCGGATCGAACGGCTCGAGGGCGAAGACCTCGCGCGCACCGTGGAGGCGGCCGACGGGTTCGCCCAGGTGGTGCCCGAGGACAAGTACCGCATCGTGAAGGCCCTGCAGGAGCACGGCCACATCGTCGGCATGACCGGTGACGGGGTGAACGACGCCCCGGCCCTGCACCGCGCGGATGCGGGGATCGCGGTCTGCGGCGCCACCGACGCGGCCCGCGCGGCCTCCGACATCGTCTTCCTGGCCCCCGGCCTGTCGACGATCATCGAGGCCGTCCACCGGTCCCGCGAGGTGTTCCGGCGGATGAAGAACTACGCGATCTACCGGATCACCGAGACCATCCGCGTGGTGCTCTTCGTCACCGCCACGATCGTGGTGTTCGCGTTCTTCCCCGTCACGCCGATCCAGGTGGTCCTCCTGGCCATCCTCAACGACGCCGCCATCCTGTCCATCGCCTACGACCGGGTACGGCCCTCCTCCCGGCCGGAACGCTGGGACCTGACCGAGGTGATGGCGATCGCCGCCGTCCTGGGCCTGTTCGGCCTCGTCTCGACGTTCGTGCTGGTGTGGGTGACGCACCTGCCGCTCGGACTCGCGGACGTCGACGTACGGACCCTGGTCTATCTCAAACTGTCCGTCAGCGGGCACCTCACGGTCTTCCTGGCCCGCACCCGCGGCCCGTTCTGGTCCCACCGGCCGTCCTGGGTCCTGCTCACGGCCGTGATCGGCACCCAGATCCTCGCCACCGTGATCGCCCTGACCGGCTTCCTGATGCAGCCCATCGGCTGGAGTCTGGTGGGCCTCGCCTGGGGCTGGGCCATCGTCGAGTTCCTGCTGCTGGACCCGGTCAAGCTGATGGCCTACCGCGTCCTGGAACAGCACGGCAAGGCGGCGAAAGCCGTCAGCATCTGATCATCCCCGTCCGCCGCAGCCGGGCCGGCCGACACCGGATGGCCCACTGTTCAGGAGGTGGAAAACCCCATGCGTGACGTCCCGACCAGTGCACCCGGCAGCCTGACGAAGAGGAAATCGCCGCCCCGGACGCTCACTGGCGCGCGGCGAACTACCTGGCCGTGGGCCAGATCTACCCGATGGCGAACCCGCTGTTGTCCGAGCCGCTGCTCCCGGAGCACGTCAAGCCCCGACTGCTGGGGCACCGGGGCACCTCGCCCGGCCTGAACCTGGTCCACACCCACCTCGACCGGCTGATCCGCACGCACGGCCTGGACGCGATGTGTGTCTGGGGGCCCGGGCACGGCGGCCCGGCCGTGCTGGCCGACTCCTGGCTGGACGGCAGCTATACCCAGGAGTATCCGGACATCACCCGCGACGCGGCCGGCATGGCCCGGCTGTTCCGTCAGTTCTCCTCCCCCGGCGGGGTGCCCAGCCATGTCGCGCCCCAGACGCCCGGCTCGATCCACGAGGGCGGGGAACTCGGCTACTCCCTCGCCCACGCCTACGGCGCCGCGCTGGACAACCCCGGGCTGCTGGTGGCCAGCACGGCCTCGCCCTCGACCTGCCCGATGACCTCGCCGCCGTCTACGGCAAGCTCGGCTTCGACCTCCAGCGCGTCAACGGCGGTCACCCGCGCACCCTGCCGCTGCCCGCGACCTACGTCATCCACCGTGACGGCGTGATCCGCTGGGTTTTCGTCACCACCGACTACACCACCCGCGCCGAACCCGCCGACATCGTCGCCGCCCGCGACGCAGCCGGCTGAACCTCCTGATGCCGACCCGCCCTACGGCACCCGGACCCACAGTGCCTTGGAGGGTGTGCCCTGGTCGTCGGTCACGAAGAGCATGTACCAGCCGGCTGGGACCAGGTTGCGGTTGTTCGGGATCGTGACCTGGATGCCCGTACCGTCCTTGGTCTTCTTCAACTCCAGGGCGATGGAGCGTTGTTCGACGTCGGTGACGTGGGTGGTGGAGCTGGGGTGGATGAGCCGGGCCGTCTTGATCACGGAGGCGTAGCTGGTGCGGAAGGTCGCGGTCGCGCCGAGGTCGACAGTGCTGGGGCCGCCGGTCAGGGAGGGCCGTGAATCCCGGTAGAGGTAGGGCGGGGTGTAGATCTCCAGGCGTTGCTCGAACGCGCCGGGCCTGGTCTTGGCCTTGTCGGCGAACAGCGAGTCGCCGCCGAAGGTGAGGACGCGGCCGTCGGGCAGCAGGATCGAGCCCGAGTGGTAATTGCGGCCCACCTCGGGGTCGGCGACCCGGCGCATCTTCCCGGTCCTGGCGTCGTAGATGCGCGCCTGGTAGATGTTCTCGGCGGCCGGGCCGCGGTAGTCCTGGGAGCCACCGGTGATCAGCACGGTGTCGTCCGGCAGGATCGACAGTTCCGGGTAGCGGGTACCCTCCGCCAGCGCGGGACCGTCCACAAAGTGCGGGCTGTTCGTCTTCAGGTCGATGAGACGGGTCTTCTTCGACGACTTGGGCGACTCTCCGATACCTCCGCCGCCGACCACCATGAACTTCTCGTCTTGGGCGGGCGGCAGCATGACGGTGCCGGAGGTCTCCATGAGGTTCGCGTCATCCAGGCCGGGCAGCTTGGTGAACTTGTTCGTGTCGAACTGCCAGATGCCCGGGTCGCGGCCGACGCTGCCGGGCCCGTAGCCAGCGTTGGAGCCGGAGTAGAAGAACGTGCCGTCCGGCAGCTGGAAGACCGCCGGGTAGGTGGGGAACTGGCGGATCTTCCCGCTGTAGTGCCAGGTCTTGGTCTTCGGGTCGTAGATCTCGCTCTTGCCCGGCACCACCTGGCCGACGTCGTCCAGGCCGGACAGGGCCAGCACCCGGCCGTCGGCGAGCCGGGTCAGGGTCGGGTACCAGCGGGCCTCGTTCATCGAGGCGACCTTGGTGAACTTCTCCGTGTAGGGGTCGAACTCGTACGCCTGGCGGATTCCCTGGAAGTCCTTCTTGTCCAGGCCGAGTTTGTTGGCGATGCCGTACACGTTGTGGGTGTCCGAACCGGTCAGGCCCTCGACCCGGTAGTTCTCCTGGGCGCCGGTCTCGTACCGGGCGCCGCTCTTCTGCGCCTCGACGTAGATGCGGCCCATGCTGCCTTCGGTGTGCAGGAATTTCCCGGTCTTCTTGTCGAAGATCTTCTTGGCCGGCGCGACGGTGACGGGGTCCTTGGAGACGAAGGTCTTGTGGTTCTGCTTGCCGGTGAACCGGGTGCCGGCCGGCAGGGTGACGGACTTGTCCGGGTCCTCGTTGTGCACGACCATCAGCCCGCCGGCCTTGGTGACGTCGCCCTTGAGCTTCTCGTACCGCTTGGTGCCACCCGCGAATAGCAGGTTGCCGTTGGCCAGATGGATGTGTCCGGTGCAGAACAGGTCGCTCGGCGTCGCGATCTCGTGGTACGTGTTCTTGACCGGGTCCCACACCAAGGAGCGGAAGTTCTTCGCGTCGAAGTTCTGGATGTTGTTGCCGGACCCGGCGACCAGCAGCACCTTGCCGGTCTGCAACAGTGCCCCGTGGATGGTGTTCTGCCGGAACTCCTTCGGCACGTCGAGGATGTCCCAGTGCCCGTTCTCGGCCTTGTACTGTGGTCTGTTGATCTCGTATTCGTGGTACTTCTGGCTCCCGAAGCGGTACAGCCACGGCCCGTTCAGTCCGGCCAGCGCGAGCACCACCACGGTGCCGACCGCGAGACGACGGGCACGACGGCGCGTGCCGATGCCGAGATTACTCATTCCCACATCCCCCCCGGAATGCGTGCAGCAGCGGTCCATGGCTGCCCGGGCGGGCAGCCACGCGACAAAACGCCATCCTATTTTGCATTATGCAAAGAAGCTCCCAAAGTGATGTAACAGGTGTGACAACGCCACCACTTGGGGCTCAGCCGCTTCACGTGACCCAGCCCGCAGCCGAGGTCCAGCGCGCGCCCGTCCGCCGGCGCCGGGAGATGCTCCGCCAGCAGTCGCCGCTCGCAACTCGTCCGGGCCGGACAGGGGCCCCGGCCGGCCGCCCTGCCCGCGACCACCCCCGCACCCGCCTTCGGCGACCAGGTCCCCGTCGAACTGGCCGGGGTGACCCGGTTCGTACCCGTCGCCGACATCACCCATGTCGAGGCCCAGGGCGACTACGCGCGCCTGCACACCCCGCACGGCAGCCACCTGGTGCGCGTCCCGCTGTCCACCCCGGAGGAACAGTGGCGCGCCCGCGGGCTCGTACGCATCCACCGCAGCCGGCTCGTCGCCCTCGGCCGCATCGAGGAACTCCGCCTCGCGCGGCCGTAGCCACCGACGCCGCCCGGGGCGGACACCAGGGACCCCACACCGCAGGGTCACGCCGTGGCCGTGGGTGCCCGGGGCGAGGTGGTCCCCGGCAGGGGAGAGGCCCCGTTCGCCCGCCGCGTCGTCGCACCCGAACTCGGCGAGGTGGCGCAGGCCAGGGCCGTGGTTCCGGTGCCTCCGCCGCGCTCGGCCGCACGGTCACAGGCACCGGGCCAGGAACTGAAGGGCCAGACTGGTCCCGGACACGACCAGCCACAGGCAGCCCCCGAGCAGCAGGGGTGCGGGACCGGTCCGGCGCAGCCTGGAGGGCTGCGTGGACAGGCCGATCGCGGACAGGGCGACGGTGATCAGGAAGAGGGCGAACGTGCTGAGCGGGCCGTGGGCGTCGGACGGTACGAGACCGGCGGTGTTCGCGGCCGCCAGGACGAGGAAGCCGGTGAGGAACCACGGCACCAGCCGGCCGATGCGCACCCGGTCGGAGGAGCCCCGCCCGGAGACCGCCGCACCGGCACCGGCCGGTACCTGAGTCGCCCGGGCGCGACGACGGGCGAGGGCGGCGAGGCCCAGGCAGACCGGGATGATCAGCAGCGTGCGGGCCAGCTTGACCACCACCGCGTAGTCGGCCGCCGGGCCGCCATAGGTGGTGGCGGCGGCGACCACCGACGACATGTCGTTGACCGCGGTGCCGGCGAACAGGCCGAAGGCGTGCTGCCCCAGGCCCAGCAGATGCCCGAGCACGGGGAAGGTCAGCACCGCGGCGACGTTGAAGACGAAGATCGTGGAGACGGCATAGGCCACCTCCGCCTCGGCCGCGCCGATCACCGGGGTGACCGCGGCGATGGCGGAGGCGCCGCAGATGCCGGTCCCCACACCGATCAGCGTGCGCAGATCGCGGGCGACACCCAGGCGGCGTCCGATCCCGTACGCCGCCGCCAGGCAGACCGCCAGGGTCACGATCATCACCGGCAGGGAGCCGACACCGACCCGCAGCACCTGGCCCAGGGACAGTTGCGCGCCGAGGACCACCACTGCGGCTTGGAGCACTCCGCGTCCGGCGAAGGCGATGCCGGGCAGCATCCGGTCCCCGGGCCGCACCGCGAGCGCCACCAGTACCCCGAGCACGATCCCGCTGACCGGCCCGCCGACGACCGGGACCAGCCGGCCCAGCACCGTCGCGACGAGGGCGACACCGACGGACAGGGCCAGTCCGGGCAGCCGGGCCGCGGGGCCGGTCAGCCGGGAGGCGGGGCCGGGGCACGGCACGGTGAGCGCGGGGCCGGGCCTGCGCGGGGCGGCGGGGCGGGGCGGGGGTGCGGTCCCCGGCCGGGAGGGGCTGACGTCCTTCATGATCACCACTGTGGTCCGCCCCGTGCTCGCCCTGTAGCCCCCGATCAAGCAACAGGTCATAGCGAAGACGTATGACGATCTCATACGCTGTCGCTGTGACCGACTCCGTGGCGCCGGACCCCCGCACCGTCGCCCTCCCCCTGCGCACGCCCGACCTGGAGTCGTTGCGGCTCCTCGTCCTCGTGGCCGACCTGGGCAGTCTCGGCCGGGCGGCCGAGCGGCTGCGGATCTCCCAGCCGTCCGCCAGTCGCCGGCTGTCCACACTGGAACGCGCGCTGGGGCTGGTGCTGGTCGACCGGACCCGCCGCGGCTCCCGGCTGACCATGGCCGGACAGGTCGTCGCCGGACACGCCCGGCGGGTCCTGGGCGAACTGGACGAGCTGCTCGCCGGAGCCCACAAGTTGCGTGACCGGCGGGAGGCCGAACTGCGCGTCGCGGCGAGCCTGACCATCGCGGAGTACCTGCTGCCCGGCTGGATCAGCGAGCTGCGCGCTCGCCGGCCGGAGCTCTACATCGGCCTGCAGGTGACCAACAGCGAGCACGTGCCCGGGCTGGTCGAGTCGGGCGAGGCCGACATCGGGTTCATCGAGGGGCCGCGGCTGTCCCGGGTGATGTCCACGCGGCAGGTGGCCGAGGACCGGCTCGTCGTCGTGGTCGACCCCGCTCACCCCTGGGCGCGGCGGCGCGAGCCGCTGTCGGCGCGGGAACTGTCGCACGCGCCGCTGGTCCTGCGGGAGAGCGGCTCGGGCACGCGGCAGACCCTGGACCGCGCCCTGCACCTGGCCGGCTGCGAACGCGTCCGGCCCCTGGTGGAACTCGGCTCGACGGCCGCCGTACGCGGCGCGGTGATCGCCGGTACCGGGCCGTCCGTCCTGAGCGAGCTGGCGGTGCGCGGGGACATCACCGAGGGCCGGCTCATCGGTGTCGACGTCGCGGGCGTCGACCTCACGCGCGACCTGCGCGCGGTCTGGCCGACCGGGCGGCGCCTGGTGGGCCCTGCGGCGGAACTGGTCGCGGTGGCCCGCCGGGCGTTCACCCGCGGGCGAACGGCTCACCCATAGGGAGGGGCACCCGGCGGCCCGGGGGCCGCCACGCGGTCGGCCGGGCCGGCACTCGACGGCACCGGGGCTCGGCGCGCCTTGCGCGGGAGCGATCCCCGGCACGGCGCGTCGCCGAAGGCGAGCCGGGCCACCCGTGCGCTCCTCCGCCCCACCAGGCGTACCCCGTCCCCGCTCCCAGCCGATCCCTGACCTGCGGAGACACAGGCCGCCAGGCACCAGCTGCGGACCGCGGCAAGAATCCGTAGAGAAGCCGAACCCTGCTCTTCTGCGTTCGGACACGCCGCGGGCGAACCGCGGCACACCGACCGCCGAGTGAAATACACCACCATCATGCCCGTAGGCACGGGCGTTCCTGACGGGTAGGTTCCCACGGCCGGCGTCCACGGGGACGACCCCGGTGGGCGCCTTGTGATCGCGGATGGCCCGTCAACCCCTCCTCCCAGGAGAGAACACGACACATGTCTGCACAGGAACCTGCGCACCACTCACCCCAGCGCATCGGCGTGGTGGCCGAGTCCGTTTCCGGTGAGACGCGGGTCGCGGCGACGCCGGCGACCGTGCGTCAGCTGCTGGCCCTCGGCTACGAGGTCGTGGTGGATCCCGAGGCCGGAGCGGCGTCCGGCTTCAGTGACCAGGCCTACCTCGACATCGGCGCCGAGATCGGCGAGGCCTGGGACACGGATGTCGTCCTCAAGGTGAACCCTCCCTCCGACGCGGAGATCGCCCGGCTGCGGCAGGGTACGACCGTGCTCGCCCTGCTGGCGCCGGCGCAAAGGCCCGAACTGCTCCGGGCACTCGCCGATGCCGGGGTGACCGCTCTGGCCCTGGACGCGGTGCCGCGCATCTCCCGTGCCCAGCCCATGGACGTGCTGTCGTCGATGGCGAACATCGCCGGGTACCGCGCGGTGATCGAGGCCGCCCATGTCTTCGGCCGGTTCTTCACCGGCCAGGTCACCGCGGCGGGCAAGGTGCCACCGGCGAAGGTACTCGTCGCCGGCGCGGGTGTGGCCGGTCTGGCGGCGATCGGGGCCGCCTCCAGCCTCGGTGCGATCGTGCGGGCCACCGACCCGCGGCCCGAGGTCGCCGACCAGGTGAAGTCGTTGGGCGGCGAGTACCTCCCGGTGCACGTCGCCCAGGAGACGAGCGCCGACGGCTACGCCAAGGCGACCTCCGCCGACTACGACCGTGCCGCCGCCGAGCTCTACCACGAGCAGGCCGCGGACGTGGACATCGTGATCACCACCGCGCTGATCCCGGGCCGGCCGGCGCCGCGCCTGCTGACCGCCCGGGACGTGGCGGTCATGAAGCCGGGCAGCGTCGTCGTCGACATGGCCGCCGCCCAGGGCGGCAATGTCGAGGGCACCGTGCCCGGGCGTGCGGTGGTCACCGACAACGGGGTCACCGTCATCGGCTACACCGATCTGGCCTCCCGGCTGCCGGCCCAGGCCTCACAGCTGTTCGGCACCAACCTGGTGAATCTGCTGAAACTGCTCACTCCCGGCAAGGACGGGCGGCTGACGATCGACTTCGACGACGTCGTGCAGCGGGCCGTGACCGTGGTGCGGGACGGCGACGTCACCTGGCCGCCGCCGCCCGTCGCGGTCTCGGCCGCGCCCGCCCCGCAGCCCGGGACCACACCCGCCGCGCCCGAGCCGAAGCAGCCGAGGCCGACACCTGCGCGGCGCTTCGGCCTGATCGGGCTCGGTATGCTCGCCATGTTCCTGCTGGTGGCCTTCGCTCCCGCCCAACTCGCGGGAAACTTCACCGTGTTCGCCCTGGCGGTGGTGATCGGCTACTACGTCATCGGCAAGGTGCACCATGCGCTGCACACCCCGCTGATGTCCGTGACCAACGCGATCTCCGGGATCGTCGTGATCGGCGCCCTGCTGCAGATCGGGCACGAGAGCCTGCTCGTCACCGTGCTGTCCTTCGTGGCGATCCTGCTGACGAGTGTGAACATCTTCGGAGGCTTCGCCGTCACCCGCCGCATGCTGTCCATGTTCTCGAAAGGCTGAGCCCAGATGACCTCCCTGACGGCTTCCCACGCTGCCGACCTGGTCGCCGCACTGCTGTTCATCCTCAGCCTGGCCGGCCTGTCCCAGCACCGCACCTCCCGCGCCGGCGTCGTCTACGGCATCGCCGGCATGGTCCTCGCACTGGTCGCCACGGTCGTGGTGGCGGCGCGGAGCATCAGTGCCGGGCCAGTCGCCCTGATCGTGCTGGCCATGGCGCTCGGCGCGGTGATCGGCCTGTGGCAGGCCCGCCGCGTCGAGATGACACAGATGCCGGAACTGATCGCGGTGCTGCACAGCTTCGTCGGCCTTGCCGCGGTGCTCGTGGGCTGGAACAGCTACCTGGAGGTGGAGGCGCACGGCACGGCGCAGACCCGGATCGGCGCCGACCTGCTGGGCATCCACCACGCCGAGGTGTTCATCGGCATCTTCATCGGAGCGGTCACCTTCACGGGCTCGATCGTCGCGTTCCTGAAGCTCTCGGCGCGCATCAAGTCCCGGCCGCTGGTGCTGCCGGGCAAGAACGCGCTGAACCTCGGCGCGCTCGGCGCGTTCGTCGCGCTGACGGTCTGGTTCACGATCAGCCCGAGCCTGCCGCTGATGATCGCGGTCACCGTGCTGGCGCTGACCCTCGGCTGGCACCTGGTCGCCTCGATCGGCGGAGGCGACATGCCCGTCGTCGTCTCCATGCTGAACAGCTACTCGGGCTGGGCGGCGGCCGCGGCCGGGTTCCTGCTCGACAACAACCTGCTCATCGTCACGGGCGCGCTGGTGGGCTCCTCCGGCGCCTACCTGTCCTACATCATGTGCAAGGCGATGAACCGGTCCTTCGTCTCCGTCATCGCGGGCGGTTTCGGCATCGAGGCGGTGTCCGGCGGTCAGGAGGAGCAGGGCGAGCACCGTGAGGTACGGGCCGTGGAGGCGGCCGAGATGCTCGCCCGGGCCCGCTCGGTGATCATCACCCCGGGTTACGGCATGGCCGTCGCCCAGGCCCAGCACCCCGTCGCCGAGTTGACGCGCCGGCTGCGTGAGCGCGGCATCGAGGTCCGCTTCGGCGTCCACCCCGTCGCCGGGCGCCTGCCCGGGCACATGAACGTGCTGCTGGCCGAGGCGAAGGTGCCGTACGACATCGTCCTGGAGATGGACGAGATCAACGACGACTTCGCCGACACCTCGGTCGTGCTGGTCATCGGCGCGAACGACACGGTCAACCCGGCCGCCACCGAGGATCCGGCCAGCCCGATCGCGGGCATGCCGGTCCTGCGTGTCTGGGAAGCGGAGCAGGTCGTCGTCTTCAAACGCTCGATGGCCTCCGGTTACGCGGGGGTGCAGAACCCGCTCTTCCACCGCGAGAACAGCAGCATGCTCTTCGGCGACGCCAAGCAGAGCGTCGAGGAGATCCTGAGCGCGCTCGGCACCGACGGCAGCCATGGGGCCGCCCCGGCCGCCCGTCAGGCGACGACGGCAGGCCGGTGAGCCGGTCCTGAGTTCGTCCGGCCTCCCGCCACGGCCGGCGCGGAAGGACCCCGTGCCGGCCGGCAGAACCGCTCGGTGCAACCCCCTTGGCGCCGACCGACCAGCCCTCGTTCCCACGTCGAACGGATTGCCGCCGAGACATACGGCACAGCCACCGCACATCGCGCCGTTACGGGGTATCCGGATTCGGGTAAGGGCTGTCAGGCGTACTGTTGCCGTTTGACAACAATAGCCGTGAGGCAACAGAGTGGCCGTGTCGGCCGTGCGCGGGGAAGGACCTGGAATGCTCCGGTGGACGGAGACCACTCCGTGCGCTGGTCGTCGTCGCCGAAAGGCGGCGACGGCTCAGGCGCCGCGAACGGCGGCTCAGGCGGTCTGGCTGCTGGGACCCGGTGTGTCCTCGTGTATCTGCGTCGCCGCTGTGACGCAGAACGCCTCGAGCCCCTCCAGCAGCGCGACCCGCTGGGCGGCGGGCATATCCGCCAGCACTTTCCGCAGCTCCCGCTCCCTGCGGATGCGCAGGTCGGCGAGGAAGGCGCGGCCTCGGCCGCTGAGGTGCAGCCGCACTTCGCGCCGGTCCTCCGCACTCACCACCCGCTCGACGAACCCGGCCGCCACGAGCCGGTCGCACAACCGGCTCGTGGACGGCGGGGTCGAGGCCAGGGATTCGGCAAGCGTGCGCAGGTTGATGCCGTCGTGGTGCTCGAGGATGTGCAGCACCCGCAGCTGGGACGCTGAGGTGGGCGCGGTGGAGGCCCGGCCCCACACGACTTCCAGCAGCTCGACGGCCTTGGTGGTCACACGAGCGACCTCTTCGGGCTCTGGGCGGCGGCGGAAGGCAGTCACGGTCACACTCTCGCAGGCACTGGGGCGGCTGTCAGCGTACTAGGCGCACGCGCGGCCGCGGACGACCCGGTGCGACCGACGCGGCTCAGCGGGCGCGCCCCCGCGAGCGCGGTCCGTACCTTGTCCGGCGAAAGATTGGTGTGTTTCCCATCGTGAAGAGATTCAACGCCGCCGAGCGCGCTCTGCGCACGGCGGCCCCCCACGAGTTGCTCGACGCCGTGCGCGCCGTACTGATCGAGCAGTACGGCGCGGAAGACGTCGAGCTGTTCATGGCCGACTACGGCCTGACGGTGCTTCAGCCCCTGTCGGTTCCCTCCCGCCCGCTCGAGCCGGTGTCGGTGTACAACAGCCCGGCCGGCCGGGCCTTCGGCTCGCAGAAGCCGTACTGCGAGGGCGGTCGGGACGGGCGGGCCCGCCTGCATCTGCCGGTCAGCGTGCGCGGCGACCGGCTCGGCGTGCTGTCCGTGACCCTGCCCGGGAGCGAGGCGGCACGCCGCTCGGAGTCCGAGCTGGCCGAGATCGCCGAGGTGTTGGGGCACGAGCTGATCGTGGCCGAGCGCGACACCGACGTGTACCTGCAGGCGCGGCGCAAGGACCGGCTCACCCTGGCCGCCGAGATGCAGTGGCAGCTGCTGCCCGGCCGCTCCTGCTCCCGCCCCGAGTACGAGCTGGGGGCGCAACTGGAGCCTGCGTACGCCATCTTCGGCGACAACTTCGACTGGTCCGCGACGGCCGACCGCCTGATGCTCTACGTCACCAACGGCATGGGCGAGGGCATAGAGGCCTCCTTGCTGACCAACCTGGCCATCAACGCCCTGCGCAACGCACGGCGCGCCGGCATCTCCATCGCCGACCAGGCGGCCCTCGCCGACCAGGCCGTCTACGCGCACTACCGGGGACGCTGCTACCTGTCCGTGCTCATGTTCGACTTCGACCTGGCCACCGGCCGGGCCGGTGTCGTGGACGCGGGCTCGCCCCGGATGCTGCGGCTGCGGAACGGCACCGTGGAGCGCATCACCCTGGACGCCCAGCTTCCCCTGGGCATGTTCGAGGAGACCGACTACGTGGCCCAGGAGTTCGACGTCGAGCCCGGTGACCGGCTCGTCTTCGTCAGCGACGGCGTGCACGCCGTGGCCTCGCCCAAGGGTGAGACGTACGGGGACAAGGCTCTGGCCCGGGCCGTCCAGGCCACCCGGCTGCTGCCCGCCGCCGAGGTGCCGCGCGCCATCCTGCGCGAACTGACCGGTCACCGCGGCAAGGCCATGCCCGACGACGACGCCCTGGTCGTGTGTCTGGACTGGCGGGGCAGAGGCCCGGGCGGCGGACCGGTCCCGGCGGGCTGATTGTGACGATCGCGTGTGGTTCGGCTCGTATCGCCGCGCCAACGCTTGCCATAAGGCAATAATTGCTCCGTGGCCTGCCGTTCGGCGGGCTGCCGGGCCACGCGGCAGGGAGACGATGCAGGTGGCGGAGCGGCACGATGCGGCGCCCGAGGTCGTGCGGGAGCTGGGTGGCTTCCTGGAACGGCGCCGCGAAAAGCGGTGCTGGCCGGCATGCGCCCCGCCGTGGCCATCACCCTGGTCGAGCTGGGCCTCACCCCGCCCGGCCCGGTCACGGCCCTGGACGTCGAGGGGGCACTGGCCCCGCTGGGCCGTGCCCCCTCGGCAGCCTCACCCGCTCACCCGGAAGAGGGTGCATGATGCATGCTCCACTCGCCCCGACCACGCGTCTGCCCATCGGCTCGGACGCGGATCCGGCCTGGCTACGCCAACACGTACGCCGGGCCGCCGCCGATCTCGGCTTCAGCCTGGTCCAGCAGACGAAGCTGGTCACCGCGGGCAGTGAACTGGCCCGCAACACGCTGGTGCACGGCGGTGGCGGGGCCATGGAGATGACGGTCCTGCAAGAGGGGCGCAGCCGCGGACTGCGACTGTCGTTCGTCGACGCCGGACCCGGCATCCGGGACATCGACCAGGCCATGACCGACGGCTACACCACCGGCGGCGGCCTGGGTCTGGGCCTGAGCGGTGCCAGACGGCTCGTCCAGGAGTTCACGCTCGACAGCAGTCCCGGCAAGGGCACGACCGTCACCATCACCGACTGGACCACCGGCCTGCCCTCCCCGCGCACGGGTGCGCCGTGAGCAGGGTCTGGGACATCCCCGTCCAGGACCCCACCAGAGTCCGGGACGTCCGCGTGGCCCCGGAAGCGGCCTGCGCCCACACACGGCTGGACGCCCATGCCACCGCGGTCGCGGCGCTCGTGGCCACCGAGCCGGCGACGCGTGGCCGTACAGCAGTCGCACTGGCGGCCGGACAGTCTCTCGTCCTGCACAGCGACGTGCTGCCCAGCCGCTGGGTGCCTCCGCACGACCCCCGGCTCCTCGGCCACGACCCGGCCGTGACGGCCGCGGTCGTCCTGCGGGACGCAGGCAGTGCCGCACGCCCGCTGCGCGACGACACCAGCGTCGCCGTCCTTGCCCCTGAACCTCCGGACGGACTTCCATGACCGCACCTTCCGACATCTGGAAGATCGCGTCCGTCACCGACGCGGCCCTGGCCCGTGCCGCCGTCGACCGCATCGTCACCGACGGCGAGACTCCGGCGCTGCAACGGGCCCGTTTCCTCGCGTCGCTTTCCGCCCTGCTGCGCCACTGCCTGGACCGGGGAGGCGAGTGGGAACTCCTGCTCCACCTCCGGCACACGAGCGCGCAGGAGGACGGCCGGTTCGGTGTCTCACTGCGGCCGGCCGGCTCGTTCCTCCCGGTCCCGGACCGTGGGCCCGTCCTCACCTGCCCGCTGCCCCGCCGGCCCTTCGGGCACCCTGTCCGCGCCGGCACGCCGCTGCCCGAGGCCCTCCTGCACGCCGACGAGAGCACCGCGGCCCTGCTGGGCATCCTGAGCGAGCAGGAACACCTCACCCAGGTGCACCGGGAGGAGCTGCACCACACCAACCAGGGCGTTCTGGCGTTGCACGCCGACCTGGAAGCCGCCGTGCTGGCCCAGCGCCGGCTGCTCGACGCCGAGCGGGCCGCCCGCGCCGAGGCGGAGCGGGCCCGGCGCCTGCTGACCTTTCTCGGCGACGCCAGTGCCGCCATCACGGCGTCCCTCAGCCCCCCGGCCATCCTGCGCCGCCTGTCCGACCTGCTGGTGCCGGACTACGCGGCCGACCTCGACGTCTGGCTCTTCGACGAGGACAACGACGACGAGCGGCCCCACCGGGTCCGGGAGCACTCGGCGGCCGCGGTGGTCGCCGCCCGCACGGGCCGCCCCCAGCACGCGGCCCCCCACCCCGGTGACCTGCCCGGCATCGGCGACCTCCCGCCCTCCGCCCTGTCTCCCGAGCGCCCCCTGCTGGCCATCCCCCTGGAAGCGCACGGCCTGCTGGGCGTCCTCACCCTCACCGCACCCGGCCCCCGCTTCGACCCCGACGCCTGCGTGATGCTGGTGGAACTCGCCCGTCGCGCCGGCATCGCCCTGGACCACGCCCGCCGTTACGAGCGGTACCGCGACACCGCCGAGACCCTGCAGCGTGCCCAGCTGACCGACCTGCCCGCCGTCCCCGGCCTGTTCCTGGCCGCGCGCTATCTCCCCGCCACCCAGGGGCTGAACATCGGCGGCGACTGGTACGACGCCTTCGTCCAGCCCGACGGAAGCCTGCTGGCCGTCATAGGGGATGTCACCGGCCACGGGCTGCACGCCGCCGTCGTCATGGGCCAGCTGCGCACCGCGCTGCGCGCCTACGCCGTCGAGAACTCCACCCCCGGCGAGATCCTCACCCGCCTGCACCACATGCTCCGGCACCTGCAACCCGACCTGTACGCCACCGCGTTGGTCGCCCGCATCCGGCCCGGCGAACAGGAGGTGGTCTGGGCATCGGCCGGCCATCCGCCCGCCGTCGTGCGCGGCGCGGACGCAACCGTGCGGGTCCTGAACGACAAGCCGGGCGTCATGCTGGGCATCCCGGTGACGTACACCTATGCCGACCATGTCGCCGGTCTGCCGCCCGGCTCCTCCCTGGTGCTCTACACGGACGGCCTGGTCGAACGCCGCGCGCAGGGCATCGACCCCGGCATCGAACGCCTCGCCCGGGCACTGGCAGCACTGAGCGCACCGGAACTGGCACGGGACCTGGACGCCGCCGCCGACGCCCTGCTCGAACCCCTCCTGCACGACTCCGAACGCGACGACGACGTCTGCCTGTTGCTGTGCCACACCATGACGCCGACCGGGCGGGAGCGGCGTACAGAGGCGCACTGACCTCCGGGTCGGGAAGCAGTGCCTGTGCCGGCCCTCGGAACGGTGGCGTGGAGGCCACCGGGCGAGAGGTGGATGCCGTGAAAGCCCATGGATCGCTTCCGTCCGCAAAGGCCCAGCTGCGCGCGGCCCCGCGCCACGCGCCGGTCCTCGTCGCCGGCCGTCTGTCGGCCGAGCGAGCGGGAGCCGAGGAGGTGACCCTCCGGCCGGCCGGCCACGGACCGACCGTGCTGCAACCGGTGTCCCACCTGCCGCACACCGGAGCCCCGGTGCCCGCCCGCGAGGGCCCGGCAGGCAGCGCCTTCACCGGGCAGCAGGGACCTGGACCTCATGTCCGACGCCACCGTGGTGTGCCTCGACCGCCACGGCCGACGTGCCTGACACCGTCCCGATCACGCGGATCACGCGGGTCCCGGATCGGGACGGTCCGGGCCCCGGCTGATGCCGTCCCGGGCCGCCAGGAAACCCCGCAGGCCGCGACCGAGCGCGTCCCGGTCGCCCGTCCCCATGGCCGTGAAAACGGCGGCGAGCGCCTGCGACCGCCGGGAGGCCACCTCGTCGAGAACCTGCCGGCCGTGCCCCGTGATGTTCAACTGCACCTCGCGCCGCCTCTGCGGGTGAAGTACGCGCTCCAGAAGGCCGGCCGCCTCCAGCCGGTCGCACAGGCGGCTGGCCGTCGGCATCCCCATCTCCATGCTCTCCGCCAGAGCGGTGAGATTGAGCCCCGGCGCGGCCTGAAGGATCCGCAGGGCCCGCAGTTGGTGCGGCGACAGGCGCAGGCGCGCTCCTTGCGCGGCCACCGACCACAGGTTCGCGAGACTGTCCACGGCATCGGTGAGTTCCAGCGCCAGGGCAGCCATGGGATCCCCGTCCGGCTCGCTTGCCCGGTCGTCCCCGAATCCGCTGCGACGAGTCACGCACACATCGCTTTCAGTAATCGCCCGCTCGTACGAATGCCACCCCCATCCAAACGCGGTACCCGAACGGCCGTCGAGCAAGCACCGCCGGCCCGTCCATCCCGGGAACCCGGTGCGAACAGGGGAGGTTCTGCTGCGTTCTCGGTGTCTGCCGCCGCGCCGTGTCCGGTTGCCGTCCAGCCGGTGAACACGTCGTCCGCCGAGATCGGCCGCGTTGGTCAAAACTCCTCCGAATGGCCGGTGACCGGCATCGATCGTCCCGCCTGCCGCGCAGATGAGAGCGTTCTCGAACACAGCGGCGAGGCTGAAACGCCGTCAGGTGGGTAAGCGCGGTATCCGACGGCATCGAGGAGAAGGGGAAAGCCATGTCAGTGGAACCCGAACCCGTCGAAGCGTCGATGGCGGCGGAACACGTCGCCGAATCGATGGCCGAGTTGTGGCGGCGGGCACATGAGGATGTCGCCCCGACGATTTCCGGTGAGCAAATGCGCGCTCTTCTCGTACTGGAGAATGAGCCGGGCTGTCCGGATGCGCTGGCCGGGGAACTCGGCGTCGACTCCGCTTCCGCGGCGAGGCTGTTGGGCCGGCTGGAACAGCGCACACTGGTGCGCCGCGCCCCCTCCGGCGCGTTCTGCCTCACCGGAGCCGGGAAGTGCGTGCTCGAAGCGACGCGCCAACGCCGCCGCCAGCTTCTGGAGCAGGTCCTGGTGACGGCAGCCGCTTCGGACCGACCGGTGTTGCGGGAGGCGATCGACCAGCTGTACGGCCGGCTGAGGCCGTTGGTCAGGGTGCCGCGCAGCCGCTCGCCGCAGTGACGACGCGGATGCGGCGGGGCGAGGGTCACAGGGCGCACGCCGACGAGGAGGTCGTTGCACGGGAAGCCGCGACCTGCGGGAGGCCACGAGACCGCGGGAGGCCACGAGATCGCGGACGCGTGCCGTCCTGGGCCGACGGTGCGACGCCACCGCCCATGCCAGGGGAGCCTCGCGCAGGTTCCTGAACGGCCTTGAGCCTCCGTTCTGCGAGAAGGCGCCCTCCACGGTGGAGCTGGCCGTCTCCGAACTGGTGACGAACGCCGTACGGCACGCCCGAGGCGACCTCTGCGTCCTGGAGCCGGCGGACCTGACGCGGTGTCGGCGACCGTCCGCGACGACGACCCCACGCCGCCTCGCACTCGAACGCCCGACTTCACCGGATCCGGTGGATTCGGCCTGCTCATGGTGGGCAGGCTCGCCGACGAAGTGACGGCGGAGTCCACGGCGCAGGGCAGGACGGTCCGCGCCAGGATCGCCAAGTGGGCGTCCGCAGGCCGGTGACGGCGCAGCAGGGCGGTGCCAGTACTCTTCGTTCGTTGCCCTACGGCAATCAAGAGCCCGAAGGGCTGCCGAGGCGTTCGAGGGGGAACCAGGGACGGATGCTCCCAACACAGCATGGACTTGTCGGCGTACGGGTGGTTCCCGGTTCCGCCGCGGCGGCCGGAGCCGCCTGGGCCTGGCAGGAACCCTCGGTGCTGCTCATCGAGGACGACGAGGCGGACGCCCTCCTGGTGGAGGAACTGGTCGCCGACTGCACTCCGGGCATGCGGCTCACCTGGGTGCGTTCCCTGACCGAGGCCCGTGAGGCAGTGGCCGAACAGAGCCCGGACTGCGTGCTGCTCGACCTGCACCTGCCCGACTCCCACGGGCTGGCGGGCGTGGCCCGCGTACGCCAGCACGCGGATGTCGCGGTGGTGGTCCTGACGGGCCTGGCCGAGGAGAGCGCGGGTCTGGCGGCGGTCGCGGCGGGTGCGCAGGACTACCTGGTCAAGGGGCGGGTCGACGCGGAGCTGTTCGGCCGCGCCGTCCGATACGCCATACAGCGCAAGCTGGCGGAACAGGCGGCTGCCGCTCTTCAGGCAGGCCAGCTGCGGGCGGAGGAGAACCGACGGCTGGAACGCGGGCTGCTGCCCACCCCGCTGCTGCGGGACGCCCCGGACCTGGAGGTGGTCGCCCGCTATTTGCCGGGCCGGGAACAGGCGTTGCTCGGCGGCGACTTCTACGATGTCGTACAGACCCCGGACGGCAGCGTGCACGCGCTGATCGGCGATGTCTCGGGGCACGGCCCCGACGAGGCCGCGCTCGGCGTGGGTCTGCGGATCGCTTGGCGGACGCTGGTGGTCAGCGGTGCCACGGGGGTCCGGCAGCTGAGCACCCTGGAGGAGATCCTGGTCGCCGAGCGCACCGGTGAGCAGATCTTCGCCACGCTCACCAGTCTGCAACTGCTGCCGGACGGGCGTTCGGCGCGGGTGATGCGCGCCGGACACCCGGGCATGCTGCTGCGGGCCGGTGACACGGTGGAGTGGGTGGAGGTGCCGGGCGGGCCGGCGCTCGGGGTGCTGCCGAGCGGTATGGCCTGCTGGCCCGTGGAGGACATCCCCCTGCCCGTCGGCGCGGGGATCGTGCTGTTCACCGACGGCCTGTTCGAGGGCCGGACCGGTCCGGGACATCAACGACTCGGGGAGCAGGGACTGTTGGAGTCGGCCCGGTCGGCCGCCGCCTTGCCCGCGGAGGCGTTCGTGGACAGACTGATCGGCCGTGCCGAGGCACTGGCCGAGGACTACGGCGGTCTCGCCGACGACGTGGCCGTGGTGCACCTGCGGTGGAACCGGCAACCCCGAGGAAGCAAGGAATCGTGACCGTGACGACGTCTCCTGCGCCCGTCCACCTCCGGCGGGGCAGCCGGATCACCGTGCAGGGCTGGTTCCACGTGGCCCTCGCGGTGATGATCGCGCTGGTGGTGACCGGCTCGGTGATCGGCGCCGAGCTCCTGGCGCGTACCGCGCACGTCTCCGACCAGCTGATCGAGGACGTCCAGCCCGCCCGCGCCGAGGCGCTGGGTCTGCAGAACGCCCTGCTGAACCAGGAGACGGGCGCGCGCGGTTATGTCATCGCCGCCGACCCGCGGTTCCTCGCCCCCTACACCGAGGGCGAACGGGACGAGCGGGATTCCGCCGCCCGCCTGCGCCGGCTGATCGGCGACCGGGCGACCCTGCGCGAGGACCTGGACGGCATCGAACGCGCGGCGGCCGACTGGCGCCGGACCTACGCCGAACCCCTCGTCGCCGGCGTCACCGCGGGCAGGCCCCACCCGGTCGACAAGGCCACCACGGCCCGTGGCAAGGCGGCCTTCGAGCACATCCGCGCCCTGTTCACGGTGCAGAACACCCACCTGACGCAGGCGCGGGAACGCGGCCGCAGCGAGCTGGCCCACGTGCGCACCGTACGAAACTGGCTGCTCGGCGCCATGGTCGCCACCTTCCTCCTCACCGGTGGCTTGCTCGCCGTGCTGGTCCAGGTCCTCGTCGCCCGGCCACTGGACGGGCTGCGCATCGCGTCCCGCCGCGTGGCCAAGGGCGAGTTCCAGCACCGCATCCCGTCCGATGGGCCCGCGGACATCCGGGCGATGGCGAACGACGTCGAAGCCATGCGCCAACGCCTCGTGACGGAACTGGACGCGTCACACGCCCGGCACGAGCACCTCACCCGGCAGACGGCCGACCTGGACGCCCAGGCCGTGGAACTGCGCCGCTCCAACGCCGAGCTGGAGCAGTTCGCCTACGTGGCCTCCCACGACCTGCAGGAGCCGCTGCGCAAGGTCGCCTCCTTCTGTCAACTGCTCGAAAAGCGGTACGGCGACGAGCTGGACGACCGGGCGAAGCAGTACATCGCCTTCGCCGTGGACGGTGCCAAGCGCATGCAGACCCTCATCAACGACCTGCTCACCTTTTCCCGTGTCGGCCGGGTCAACGACGCCAACGTACCCGTCGCGCTGGAGCAGACCCTGGACAAGGCGGTGGCCAACCTGACCGCCGCGGCCGAGGAGTCGGGCGCCGTCATCGAGCGTCCCGACGACCTGCCCGAGATCACCGGCGACCCGATGCTGCTGGTGATGCTCTGGCAGAATCTGATCGGCAACGCCATCAAGTTCCGGCACCCCGACCGCCCGCCCCGCGTCCGCATCACCTGCGAAGCCGAAGCGGACGCCGACGAGGGCACCGCGCGATGGCGGCTGAGCGTGGCGGACAAGGGCATCGGCATTCCCGAGGAGTTCGCCGAGAAGGTCTTCGTCATCTTCCAGCGCCTGCACGGCCGGGACGCCTACACCGGCACGGGCATCGGCCTTGCGCTCTGCAAGAAGATCGTCGAGTTCCACGGCGGGCGCATCTGGATCGACACCGCGTACACCGACGGCACCCGCTTCTGCTTCGTCCTCCCGGCCGGCACACCCCGCCCGGCCGGCGACACGGCGACCGCCCGCACCACCCCGGAAGGACAGCCCGCATGACCCCCGAAGCACAGCCCATCGAGGTCCTCCTGGTCGAGGACGACCCGGGCGACGAACTGATGACCCGCGAGGCGTTCGAGGACAACAAGATCGGCAACACGCTCCACGTCGTTCGCGACGGGGAGGAGGCCCTCGACTTCCTCTACCGGCGCGGCGCGTACACCCACGCCCCGACCCCGGACCTGATCCTGCTCGACCTCAACCTGCCGAAGTACGACGGCCGGCAGGTTCTGGAACGCATCAAGTCCGACCCCGATCTCGCCCATGTCCCCGTGGTGGTGCTCACGACGTCCTCCGCGGAGGAGGACATCCTGCGCAGCTACAAGCTCCACGCCAACGCCTACGTCACCAAGCCCGTCGACCTCGACCAGTTCATCGCCGCGGTCCGGCAGATCGACGAGTTCTTCGTGACCGTCGTACGCCTGCCCCGCCAGGACATGACCCAGCGGTAGGCGACGACCGGGCAGCCGGCATCCGCCCGTGGGGAACATGCCCGGCCGCAGACGCGCCAGGAGCCGGGAGACCGGGCATCCGCCGGGCCCGAACCGCCACAGGCGGGGCGCCCGACGCGGTGCTGCCGCGGTCATGGCGACGCGCCCGTGGAGCAAGCGTGCCCGCGTGGCCCGGTCGGCGGCCGCACGGCGTCGACCGGAGTGTTCCGGCGGGCGGTGGCCGAGCCTGTGGCTCGCAGTGCAGTCAGCTGCCACCAGGTCCGTAGGACGTCGGCATGCCGCGCCGCACCTGGGACGACTCCGCCGCTTGGGCTGCTGCGCTGGCGGCCAGGGCCAGCAGGAGGGCCAGCGCGCCGGTGATGACGTTGTTCACGATCGTCTTCGTGGTGTTGACGTGCCCGGCGACCACCCAGGGGGAGATGATCGCCCATATGCCCAGGGCGCAGGATGCCCATGCCATGCTGTGGGTGCGTTCGTAGGCGCGGCCGAAGCCGCCGCTCATCAGGACCGCGAAGGCGATACCGGTGAGCAGGTTGCTGACGGCCAGTGTCGACAGACCGTTGAAGCCCGTGATCCACGGCGATGCCGCGAGGTACAGACCCGTGAGCAGTGCCACGGTCTCGATGGCCTGTCCCTTGGGCGTGCTGGTGGCGCGCTCGGCCATCTCGTGCCTGAGGCGCATGTCGACGATGTCCGGATGCGTTTCCATCGACGGCCTGGGAGAAGTGGTCATTTTCTTCACCTTCGAAGGGATGTGCGTTGACTTGCGCGAGTACCCGTAACGGCGATCGCCAACGGCCGTCGGCCCTTTTTCCGCCGAGCGGGAGACCCGGTGCTCGCGACGTCGGCGCCGTGGGACGGGGCCCCGGAGGTCCCTGGGCCCCCGCATACCCCGGCCCTGCCGGTGCGGCCGGACCGGTACGGCCCACACGGAGATCAGGGAGGTCGTCGGGCATGG
Organism: Streptomyces sp. NTD91; assembly: GCF_059510455.1. NCBI lineage: Bacteria > Bacillati > Actinomycetota > Actinomycetes > Kitasatosporales > Streptomycetaceae > Streptomyces > Streptomyces sp. NTD91. The sequence continues at coordinate 14,622 of NZ_JCAJZW010000040.1, read as the reverse complement.
CGACCGCGGCGCCTGCTGCCGGCGGCGGGACGAGGGACGCAGGCCCAGCGGCATCACCGGCGGCCGAAGCGCCACCAGGTGCGCTTGGGCGCCGGCGGGCAGTCGCACCGTCGCGATTGCGGCACACCCGCGAGGACTTGGTCCACGTGGTTCCCGCAGCCTGCGTACGTGGCCTTGCCGCAGGTCGAACAGGTGACGCGCCGGCACATGGCGGACTTCCTTTCCTTCGGTGGGACCCCGGGGCGTCGCTCGCCCCGGGAGGGTGCGCGCGGGGGACCGCCGCGGGGCCGGGCGGCCGCTCTGCCGCCCGTGCCCGCGGACGTTCGGGCGGTCAGGCTGCTGTCTCCCAGGAGCCGTAGCCGCCGAGCAGGTCGTACACCTCGGTGCGGCCGCTGTGCCGGATCAGGCTGGCGGCGATGGACGAGCGGTGACCGCCGGCGCAGTGGACCACCAGACGGCCCTCGGCCGGGACCTCGTCGAGGCGCTTGGCCAGTTCGGCCAGGGGGATGTGCAGAGCGCCTTCGATGGCGCGGCCGCCCTCGCGCTCGCCGCAGTTGCGTACGTCGAGGACCAGCGGGGGCTGGGCCGAGGTGAGTTCCGCACGCAGGGCCTCGGCGGTCAGCCGGCCTGCCTGGCGTATCTGCTCGACGAGAGCGAGGAACAACTGCTCGGGCTCGGCCGCGTAGCCGTGGACGCGGTCGAAGCCGATGCGCGCGAGGCGGGTGACGGTCTCCTCGGCGCGGCCCTCGGGGGCGACGATGAGGATCTCGTCCTCGGGGGTGAGGACGCTGCCGACCTGCTCGGCGAAGCGGCCGTCGAGGGGGACGTTGACCGAGCCGGCCAGATGACCGGCGGCGAATTCGAACTGGTCACGTGCGTCGAGGACCACGGCGCCGGCGGTGCGCAGGCGGGCGAACTCGATCGCGTCCAGCGCCGGAGCACCCTCCTGGGGCTCGAACAGGTCGCGGTTGCGGCGGTTGAGGTCGGCGTCGTACGAGAAGTAGCCCGGGGCGGCGGACTGGCCGGCGGTGACGAGGCGGACGAAGCTGTCCTGGTCCATGGGCCGGCAGGCGTAGTTGGTCAGACGCTGCATTCCGATGGTCGACTGCAGCTCGGTGGAGAGGTTCTTGCCGCACGCCGAGCCGGCGCCGTGGGCGGGGAAGACGCGGACCTCGTCGGGCAGGGTCATCAGCTTGTGGTGGACGCTGTCGTAGAGCATCCCGCCCAGCTCCTCGGCGGTGACGCCGGCGGAGGCGAGCAGGTCGGGTCGTCCGACGTCGCCGATGAACAGGGCGTCGCCCGTGAGCACCCCGTAGGGGACGGTGTCCTGGGGCTTCTCGAAGACGAGGATGCTGATCGACTCGGGCGTGTGGCCCGGGGTCTCCAGGATCTGCAGGGTGACCTCGCCCAGGGAGATCCGCTCGCCGTCGGCGAGCTTCCGGATCGGGTATTCGGTGACGGCGCGCTGCCCGTAGCCGATCCAGGCTCCGGTGCGCCGGGCCAGTTCCAGGTGGCCGGCGAGGAAGTCGGCGTGGAAATGGGTGTTGATCACCGCCTCCACGGTGAATCCATGCGCCTCGGCGTCCGCGACGTACTCGTCCACGTCCCGGCGGGGGTCGACGACGATCGCCTTGCCGCTGGTCGGATCGCCGATGACGTACGCCGCTTGGGACAGGCAGTCGAGGTAGTGCTGCGCGAAGTACATGAGGTGCCTCCTGGCGCCTGTAGTGCGGGGGAACCGGAGTCCCGGGACGTCCGTGGGTATGCGGGAAAAATACCCACGGGGGTATTCACGAGAAGCATCGTATACCCATGGGGGTATATGGAGGCAAGTTGCCTTCGGTGGCCTCGGGGTCCATACCGCCCCGGCCCCGCCTCCTGGGTGTCGCCATCGCGGGTGGCCCCTTGGGCGGCCGCCCCGGCGTCGCGCTCGGGGTGGCGTGGAGGGAGTCGCAGGCGAGCGGTCGCGTCGCCGCCTCGATTCACTCGCACCGCTCGGGCGGCGGCCCTCTGGCCTGCGGGTTTCCCTGTGCGGGCGGATGACGTCCGCGATCCGGAAGGTGGGGACGGACGGCCTTGCCCGGCCGGGGTCGAAGTGGGCCCGAAATACCCCCAGGGGTACTTGTGCTATCGTGGGTATATACCCCCGGGGGTAACCTGGGCGGAGTGTCGCCGGGTTCTTCGTCGAGTGCGGTGGGGAGGCCGGTACCACGGTCTCGCCGCTGCCCGCTTCTGGGCGGGACGTGCCGGCCGTGGACGACGGCATCGCCTCCGCCACCGCTGCCGGCACCGACCGTGGCGACCGGCTGCACGCCCCTCCCGTTCCGCCCCTGTCTATTTCGAGAGGTTGTGTCATGTCCCTCTTCCCCACCGGTGAGGACCGTGTGTCCGTCGACGAGGCTCTCCGGCGCATTCGGGACGCCGACGCTCCGGCCGTTCTCCTGGATGTGCGTGAGCAGCACGAGTGGGACGCCGGCCACGCACCCGGCGCCGTGTACGCACCGCTCTCCGGCCTGGCGGCGGGGGCGGCGCTGCCGGAGGCGGTCCGGACCCGTCCGCTGGTGGTGATCTGTCGCAGCGGGCAGCGCTCGCAGCAGGCCGTCGGACTGCTGGCCGCGCGGGGCGTGCAGGTGGTGGACGTCGAGGGCGGCATGAGGGCCTGGGCCGCCGCCGGGCACCCGGTCGTGGACGACCACGGGAACATCGGCTCGATAGCATGACCGCTCTGATCCTCGCGCTCGTCGCCGGTGCCGTCATCGGCCTGGCCCTCGGCGGCCTCGGCGGGGGCGGCAGCGTCCTCGCCGTACCCGCCCTGATCTACCTGCTCCACTTCACCCCGGCGGAGGCGACGACGGCCAGCCTGGTCATCGTCACCCTCACCTCGGTCACCGCGCTCACCGGGCACGCCCGGGAGGGGAACGTGACCTGGCGCACCGGGCTGCTGTTCGCCGCGGCGGGCATCGTGCCCGCGATGGTCGCCGGCGCCGCCGCCGGCCATCTGCCCCAGGCTCTGCTGACCCTCGCCTTCTCGGTCATCGCGGCGCTCGCCGCGGTGCGGATGCTGCGCCCCACGCCCGCGGTCGTCGAGTCCGGCGCCCAGGTGAACGCCGGCAAGGCCGGTGCCGCGGGGGCCGGTCTCGGCGCGGTGACCGGGTTCCTGGGCGTGGGCGGCGGCTTCCTCGCCGTACCGGCACTGGTGGGTGTGCTGCGGCTGCCCATGCGTCGTGCGGTCGGCACCAGCCTGCTGGTCATCACGATCAACTCACTGGCCGCGCTCGGCGCCCGCGCCGGCACCGGGATGCACCTGGACTGGGCCGTCATCGCGCCGTTCACCGGGGCGGCCGTTCTGGGCGCCTGGGACGGAAAACGTCTGTCCAAAAAGCTCAAGGGCGGCACACTGCAGCGCGTCTTCGCGTACGTCCTGCTCGCGGTCGCCGTCTTCATGCTCGTCGACGCGCTCTTCTGACCGACCCGCCGCGGTTCGGGGCCCCCCCGCACCGTCACCCCACGGGACGCGGGCACGTCCGCTCCGGGGCAACATCCACTCACAAGGAAGACATCTGTCATGACCATCGCCACCATCGATCCCCGCCAGGCCAGGACCCGCCTGCAGGAACTCATCGTCATCGACGTCCGCACCCCGGGCGAGTATGCCGACGGCCACATTCCCGGCGCCCTGAACATCCCACTGGACCAGCTCGACGGCGCGCTGCCCGACATCCGTGACGCCGCCGAACGTACGGACGTGCTCGTGGTCTGTGCCTCGGGTGCCCGGTCCGAGAAGGCGTGCATGCAGCTCGCCGGGAAGGGCATCCACGCCGTGACGCTCTCGGGCGGCACCGGAGCCTGGGCCGCCCACGGTCACGAACTGGACCGCCCTGCGGCCTGCGACGTCAAGACGGCGTGGAGCATGGACCGCCAGGTTCGCCTCACCGCCGGATCCCTCATCCTGCTCGGCCTGGCCCTCGGCGAGTTCGTCCACCCGGCCTTCCGGCTGCTGTCCGCCGGCGTCGCCGGCGGCCTGGTGTTCTCCGCCGTGACCAACACCTGCGGCATGGCCGCCATGCTCGGCAAGCTTCCCTACAACCGGCCCCGCAAGGCCGACCTCGACGCCACGCTGGCACGCCTGCGCAGCCTCTGACCCCTGCGGGTGTCCCATGGGCCCCGGCTCACGGGGCACCCGTACGGAGGCCGTCCCGTGATCGCCGCCGGCCCGCCCCCGGGCGGTACCCCCGGGGGTATTTGTGAGGGGTGACGGAGGAGTGACAGGGGAACTCGATCTCGAGGGCGCTCCGTTGAAGGCCGTGCTGAACCGGCTGCGGCGTGCGCAGGGCCAGATCTCCGGCGTGATACGCATGATCGAGGAAGGCCGGGACTGCGAGGACGTCGTCACGCAGCTGGCCGCCGCCTCGCGGGCCCTCGACCGTGCCGGTTTCGCGATCACCGCCACCGGCCCGCAGAAGTGCGCGGCCGACATCGAGGACGGGCACAGGAACGGCGAGCACGTCCAGCAGATGCGCACACGCCTGGAGAAGCTCTTCTTGTCACTGGCGTAGGAGATTCCGGGCCGCTGCCCGGCGCGCCGCAGTGCACGGCATGGAGTCGGTCAGGGGGGCGAGGGGCCGGCGCCGACTCCGGGTGCCGGTGACCGCATCGAGGGAAGATCGGGCCGGACCGGTCGGCCGCTGCCGCCGCCCGACGCCGGTGCCGACGATCAGACCCACGGCTGTCCCGGCGACCGGGTGGTTGTCACGGCGCTCGGGGCACGGTGCCGTCTTTGCCGAGCGCGCCCGTCATGAGCTGCCACATCCACGTTGCGGAGAGCTCCTCCGGCCCGGGTGAGGCCAGTGCTCGAGCCCCTCATCACCGGGTCCGTCGATGCCTCCGGACCCGGTGACACCCCCCGGTCGTCAACAACAGGGGAAGCCGTGCCGGACCCGGAGGCCGAAGGCCCCGTTGCCGAGCCACGAAGACGGCAACGGGGGAACCGGCCCGGGCCCGGCGAAACCCGGACCGGTCGGTCACAGACGGCCGGTCAGCATGCCGTGCCAGTAGACCGGCGGCAGCACGTACCGCTTGAACACCCACATGTCGCGCCGTTCCTTGAAGGTGTTGATGAGGGGGAAGGTCGGGGACGGCTTCAGGTCGTAGTCGAACTCCGCGAGCAGCATCCGGTCGCGTGCGGTCACCAGGGGGCAGGACGTGTAGCCGTCGTAGCGCCGTGTCGGCCTCCGGCCGTTCATCACGTCCAGCAGGTTGGCGGCCACGACCGGGGCCTGCTTGCGCACGGCCGCCCCGGTCTTGGACGTGGGCAGGTTCGCCACGTCGCCGAGCGCGAAGACGTCTGCGTACTGCGGGTGCTGCAGTGTGTGCTTGTCCGCCGCGACGAACCCCAGAGGGCTCGCCGGGTCGGCGAGCGGGCCGTCCTTGAGCCAGTCGGGCGCGCTCTGCGGCGGCACGGCGTGCAGCAGGTCGTAGGGAACGGTCTCCTCGGTGCCCGTCGCACGGTCCGTGAGGACGACCTCGCGGGAGTCTCCGTTCACGGCGGTCAGCTCCGACCGCAGCCGCACCTCGATTCCGTACCGGGCGGCCACCTGCTCCAGTGTGCGCCCCCATTCCGGCACCTTGAACAGGGTCGGGTCCGGGATGACGAGGATGATGCGGATCCGGTCGAGGACCTTCTGCTTGCGCCAGTGATCGGCGGCCAGGTAAGCGATCTTCTGGGGTGCGCCGCCGCACTTGAGAGGCGTCGCCGGGTGGGTGAAGACGGCCGTGCCCGATCGCATCTGCCGGATCAGGTCCCAGGTGCGGGGGGCGTACTCCGGCGCGTAGTTGCTGGTCACCCGGTCGTGTCCCACCGCTTCGGCGAGCCCGGGCACGGCGTCCCAGTCGAGTTGCAGGCCGGGCGCCATCACGAGGTGCTCGTAGGTGAGCTCCTCGCCCCCGGACAGCGTGACGGTGTGGGCACCGGGGTCGACGGCGACGGCGTGCCGGCGTATCCAGCGCACGCCGCCGGGGATGACGGAAGCCTCGGGACGGCGGGTGGTGCGCAAGGACGCCTGGCCGCCGCCGACGAGCGTCCACAGGGGCTGGTACCAGTGGGTGTCGGAGGGTTCGACGAGGGTGATGTCGGTGACGCCGGCGCGGCGCAGGCGGGCGGCGACGCTGATCCCGGCGCTGCCGCCGCCGATGACGGCGACGCGGTGCCGGCCGGTGATCTCATCCGTGCCGGGTGGGGGGATGGCGACCATGGTGGAAGTCCTTCCGTCTGGTCGGGCACCTCTCGGGCGCCTCGGCAAATACCCCGGGGGGTTTCTTGTCGACGAGGCTACGGCGGCGTTCGGGGCCGGTCAAACACCCCCAGGGGTATTTGACCGAGAGGTAAAACATCCGACTTTTCGGTCTTTTCGGTTGGTGGGGTGCCGGCCAGCCGTACGGCCGCCACCCATCGCATCCTGACCCGGGCGGCCTGCTCGCCGTCACCCACCTTCCGGCCATGAGCCCGCGACTCCCCGCCACTTCGTGGCCGGCGTGTGGACGGTCACCCATCGGCTGCGGGAGCCAGCCGTGCCCCCGGCCGGAGTGCCGGGTCCGCCCCGACCCGGCACCGGGGCGGGCACCTGGGGTCCTCGGTCGTGCCGAACCGCTGCTCGTTGCCGCGTGTGGGGCGCGTCGGCCGGAGGGCGGCTCCTGGACCGGGGTTCCCGGCCCCTGGACTCGCGTCCCTGGCAGCCGTGGGCCGGCGGACCGGAACCTTCCTTCCTCGGCCGTTTCTCGCGGCGCTTCCCGGCGGCATGGCGCCGGGTCGGGACGGGCCGTGCAGCACTGCCGTCTCCTGCGCGGCGCGCTGTCGATTGATCACGAGGGCCGAGTCTGTCCGCCGCTGTCCTCCGCGTCGCCCCGGTCGCCGGGGGGAGCCGGCGGGCCGCCGGTATCCGATGCGATCCGTGCCGCCATCTCGGCGAGACGCCTGCAGGTTTCCTCGATCTTCCGCTGGGTCTCGTTTCGTTCGGTGATGACCGCGGCGAGGAGCAGCGCGGTCATTGCGGCGGCGCCGTTGAACGCCTGCAGCGCGATCATGTTGGTGAGCAGCGTGTGACCGGCGAACGGGCCTGTCCTGCGGGTGGCGGCGAGGATCGCAGAGGTGGATACGGCCAGCGCGCAGGGTGCGGCTGCGGCGAGTTGGAAGCGGAAGGCGGCCCAGGTCAGCAGAGGGAAGGCGAGGAAGGCCAGCGGGGCGGGGGCGTTTTCGAGGGTGCCGACGCCGATGGTGGCCGCGACGAGCAGCGTGCCCTCTTCCCATCGAGAGGGCGGGGCGTGCTTCGGTCGGTGTGCCGAGCGCAGGACGAGCAGCAGGGGGGTGACCACCAGGACGCCCATCGCGTCGCCGGTCCACCAGACCCACCACGTCGGCCAGAACCCGCCGGCGGGCAGCGCGTGAGCGAGGCGCAGGGTGCCGCTGCCCACGGTCGCGCTGACGAGCATGCCGGTGAGCCCGCCGAGGAAGACCAGTGCGAGAGCGTCCCGGAAGTGGCTGATCCGAGTGTGGAACCCGGTGCGCCGCAGGAGCGTGTAGGAGCACAGAGGCGCGAGTGTGTTGCCCGTCGTGATCGCGAGTACGGCGGGGATCGACGGCCCGAGTGAGATGTTGATCAGGAAGGCGCCGAGTGCGATGCCGGGCCAGATCCGCAGGCCGAGCAGGAGCAGGCCGGCCAGGGCGACGCCGGTCGGTGGCCACAGCGGAGTGACCTGACCGCGCACGAGTTGCTGGAGCAGTCCCAGCTTGCCCGAGGCGTAGTACAGCGCGGCGACGGCCCCGATCCGCAGGGCGGTCATGCCACCGCGCCGGAGCCTGTCACGGTGAGCGGGAGTCATCGGCAAGTCTTCCGGTCGGCCTCGGCCGGTCGTTCCCCGTCCGCGGACCCGGCCGGCCCCGCCGGATCCACCACACCGCTGCTCATCTGTGTGACCTTTCGAAATGTGCTGTGCCGGGGCTGCTTCGGGCGACCGCTCGGGGAGCGCGTTCTGACGGTTCCTCTTCAGCCGTGTCGTCGAGGGCTGTCCGTCAGCTCAGTGGGGAGTGCGCAGGGCGAGGATGGCCATGTCGTCGTGCCCGTCGCTGGGATGGTGGTCGGCGAGGGCCTGCACGAAGTCCCGCAGGGGCAGGGCGGCGTGCGTGGTGGCGAGTTCGGCGAGTTCGGCGAGGCTCTCGTCGATGGGGTGGTCGGGGTGTTCGATGAGGCCGTCGGTGAAGAAGACCACGGTGGTGTCCCGGCGCAGGGGGTGCGTGTGGTCGGGGCGTTGGTGCTCGGTGTCGACGTTCAGTGGTAGTCCGGGTTCGGCGAACAGGTATTCCGCCCCGCCGCCGGGCTTGATCAGCAGAGGCGGGACGTGGCCCGCGGTGCTCCAGTGCAGTCTCCAGGCGGGCCCGTCGGGTTCGATGCGCGCCAAGCTGGTGGTGGTGACGGGGTTGTCGGTGATGGCCTCCAGGGTGAGGTCGAGCTGGGTGAGGACCGCGCTGGGCGGAGTACGCATGGCGAACAGCAATGCCCGCAGCATGTGGCGGGTGGAGGCCATGGCGGCGGCGGCGTGGAGGTCGTGGCCGACCACGTCACCGATGACAACGGCCACCGCGCCGTCCGGCAGCAGGATGGCGTCGTACCAGTCGCCGCCGACATGGTGGGGTTCGGCTGCGGGCTTGTAGATGGCGGCGGCGCCGAAGGGCCGCATGTCGGGCAGCGTCGGCAGCAAGAGCCGCTGGAACTGTTCGGATCCGGCGCGTACCTGGTCGAGCAGGCGGACGTTCTCGATCGCGATGCCGGCGGCGCTGGCGAGGGCCACGAGGATGTCCTCGTCGTGCACGTCGAAGGGCTGTCCGTCCCGTCGCTCGGAGAGGTAGAGGTCCCCGTAGATCTCGCCGCGGACGCTGACGGCGACGCCGAGCAGGGTGTGCATCCGCGGGTGGCCCGGCGGGAACCCGACGGAGGCCGGGTGGGAGGGGATGTCCGTCACCCGCAGAGGTTCCGGGTGACGGATCAGGTGTCCGAGCACACCCAGGCCGCGTGGGAACCCCACGTCGGCCAGGGCCGCGCGTTCCAGTTCGGACATGCCGGCGACGATGAACTGCTGCAGATACTCGCCGGACTGGTCCAGAATTCCCAGTGCTCCATAGTGGGCGCCGACCAGGTCCATGGCAGTGGTCACGATGCGATGCAGCACCGCGGGCAACTCCACCTCCCGCGTGATGGCCACCACCGCGTCCAACAGACTCTGAACCCGGTCCTTGGCGGTGGCCAGGGCGCGCATCTGCTCGTCGATCCGGCCCAGCTCGGCGTCCAGACGCGCCATCAGGTCGGGACGGGGCGGCCTCGCCCCCTCACCCTCCTTGCCGCCGGCCATCACGATCGCCCGGCGGACCGGTACGCGTACTCGGTCGCCCTCGGCCGGCAGGAGCCGGCGCCGGTTCGCACCAGGATCCCTGCGAAGGCGAGCCGTCCGGCGATCGCCGCGCCCGGACGGGGGTCGGTGAAGGTCCTGTGCCATCCGCTGAACAGGGCCCTCGCGGCACCCTGCGTGGCCCTGCGTTCCTCCCGCCCGGTGAACATCCGCAACAGCAGCCCGGTGCCCCTCTTGCCCGGGCTCGGACGGCCGAACTCCGCCGGACACAACAGATCGGCCCTGCTGCGGCCGGCGAACACACCGGACAGGCGCTCGGCCGCATCCACCTGGGCGAGTTGCATCCAAGCCTCGCTGCTCAGCTCGCCGAAGGGCTCGGGCGCGGGCGCGACGCCGGGGTTCCGGCCGGACGCCACGTCCGCCGGCCCGAGCGCCCTGGTCACCGTGGTCCGCGTCACCCGGTATGGCTGGGCCGAAGCCCGCCCGGATGCCGCCGGGTTCCGCCGCCCGACCCGGCGGATCCCCTCATCGAGCCACTCACGCGATCTGCGCACCCACAGTCTCCTGACACGACCGACCTGCAAAGGGTGACCCGACGCGACCGCCCGACCAGCCCATTGCACCGAAGGCGGCATGTCACACACCGTCATACAAGGTGACTCCCGCTGTCGTTGCCGCTGTCACGGGCGGGAAACTGCGCGAGGGGACTCCCGTTCCCGGCACGGGGCTCGCCCCGCGCCGGGAACGGGAGTCATGCGTCAGGACGGGGGCTGGAGGACTGCGTCGATGACGTAGATGGTGGCGTTCGCAGCCTGGATGTTGCCGCAGACGATGTTCGCCTTGCCGTTGACCTTGAACTTGGTGCCCGAGCCCGACGTGGTCAGTTTGCTGCCTTCCACTGTCGTGAAGGAGCCCTTGGAGAGCTCGTTCGGGGTGACCTGCTTGTCCACGACGTGGTAGGCCAGCACCTTCTTCAGCCGCCCCTGATCGTTGAGCAGCGAGGCGAGCTGTGACGCGGTCACCTTCTTGAAGGCCTGGTTGTTGGGAGCGAAGATGGTGACGTGGGGTTTCCCGTCGAGGGTGCCGCTCAGCCTTGCCCTGACCGCGGCCGAGACCAGTTGGCTGAGCTGTGGATACGCGGCGGCAGCCTCCACGACCTTGTCCTTGGCCGTGTCGGCCTTCTGCGCGAGCGCCGAGCAGCCGGGACCGAACGTCCCCGACGGGCTGGGAGACGCGTCCTGTGCGTGGCTCTGCGACGCCGGACCTACGAGCGCGAGCGGGACGGCGACCAGAGCTGCCGCGGTGGCCTTTGCTGTACGCGTGCGGGTGAACCTCATCGCAACCTTCCTCCCGTGGAGGCGTGAACACTGCAGAGGTCGGGACGGCGGACGTCTTGGTCTCCGCCGGGCGGGGGTGGGGCGGCTGCTGCGCCACGGCCCTGAGCCGTCATCACCCCGGCCACTCGTCGAGCGTATACATTCGGCGCCGGTGACCGCATCTCGACGCTCGTACGCGGTGAAGGCCCCGCCCTGCCGGACCTGCGCCGTCGTGGTGTGGGCCCCGTTGCCCGGCCACCGCCTCGGGGAGTCGCGGCCGCTGCCTGCCGACCAGCGCGAGCACGGCCGCAGCACAACCCGGGCCCCGTTCGGGTCGGCACCCTCGTACACCACCGGTTGGAAGTCGCCGCCCCGTCGGGCGACGAGGCCGGTCCGTCCACCCTCGTGGTTGACGAAGCCACACCGCTCCGCCGCCCCGCTCATCCGTTTCCGTTCGCGTGCGGCCTCGCCGGTCGGCGAGCATCCTGTGATCATGGCCATCGCCGTTGCCGTACCGGCCGCACTCCTGGCCGCCTGCTGTTTCGCCGTGGCGGCCGTGCTGCAGCAGGAGGCCGCCGCGACCGTGCCCGAGAAGGAGTCCCTTCGGCCCCGGCTGATCTGGGCCCTGGCCCACCGGCCGCTGTGGCTGGCCGGCATCGCCCTGTCGGCCTTCTCGTTCGTCGTCCAGGGCGCGGCTCTCGCCTTCGGCCCACTGGTGCTCGTGCTGCCGTTGGCCTCGACGGACCTGCTCTTCGCCCTGCCGATCCTCGCCCGGCGACGCCGTCGGCATCTCACCCGGCGGGACGTGACGGGCGCGGTGTGCACCGCCGGCGGAGTGGCCGCCTTTCTGGCCGTGCTGCCCTACTCCCCGGGTGCGGGGCGGCCCGGCGTAGGGGACTGGCTGCCGCTCCTGGCGGTGGTCGCGGCGTGTGTCACCGTGCTGGTGCCGGCCGGGCTCCGCACCTCGGGCCGGGTGCGTGCGGGCGTGTACGCTGCCGCTGCCGGGCTCCTCTTCGCGCTGCTGGACGCGCTCACGAAGAGCGCGGCAGGTCTGTTCCGGGACAGCGGCCCGGCCGCGCTGGTGCACTGGGAGCCGTACGCACTGCTTCTCGTCGGCGGAGCGGGGCTGCTGCTGGCACAGAGTTCGTTCCAGGCCGGGTCCCTGGCGGTCAGTCTTCCCCTCATCGACACCGTCGAGCCGATCGGCGCCGTCCTCATCGGAGCCGCCGTCTTCCACGAACGCCTGGCCACGGCCGGGTATCTCGCCGTCCAGATCCTCGGCGCGGCCCTGGCCGTGACCGGCATCGTCGTCCTGGACAGGTCACCGCTGGTGCGCACCTGACCATGGGCCCATCGGCGGGTGACGCACCGCGTCGGGTCGCGCTCCGGTGGTCCTGGCCCGTCGGAGCCTTGAAGCATCCATGACGGACGTCCGGCTCCGGGTCGGTGAGCCTCCGGCTGTGACGCGCTTCGACGGCGGGGTGGTGACGCCGTGCCAAGGGGGCGTGTCCTGTACGGCGCTCGGTCCTGAGCGCGCCTGCGCTCGCTCTATCCGGCGAACCGCGTATCCGATGGATGGCAGTGGCGTGGGCCAGTGCGGTGGACTACGACTCGCTCATCCACGGTCGCGATGCAGCAGGAGAAGGGCGCAGGTTGTCTCCGGCGTGCCCGGCCTGCGATCGCATCTTGACAGTGTGGGGCATCGAGGAGGCGGGTTGCTTCGGTCGCCGGTCAACTCGTCGTTCGTCTGCGTGAGTTAGGGGTTGGCAATGGCACTCTCACACTGGCAGAGAGCTTTGGAGTGGCTGGCTGCCGCGGCCAAAGACCCGCGCGCGTGTCGCGACGACTGGATGCACGGGCTGACCGGGGTCCACCTCTTGGCCACCGGGCGCCTGTGGGACGTCCTGACCGTCCCCGAACGCCTCGGTCTGCGCACCGTCGAACTGCTCAGCACCGTCCCGGTGTCGCAGCGGGGGCCGGTTCTGTACGACGGCCGGGCCCACCGCGTGGGATTCCTCGTGCCGCCCGACCCCACCGCCCTGTGGGCCGGCCACGCTTTGAGATACGTCTCGAAGGGCGGCTGGATCGCGGCCCCCGCCCCGCACTGCCGGTGGGGGACACTGCAGTGGCTCGTTCCACCGGACGGAAGCGGCGCTCTCACCCCACCCGCACTTCTGGAAATGGCTCTGGACCAAGCCCTTCGCGCGATGGCCCATGCCCACGGCTGCTCTCGGCACCACCTTCTGCCGAACTGCCGCACAGCCGAGCCGACCGCGAGCCCCACCCGCGATCGGGACCCTGATCACTGCGGGCGGTCTGCGGTCAGCAGCACCGCTGCGTCGTCAGCCGTGCATCGATGCCCGCAAGAGCCTTTGGACGGCAGCCACCCCGGCTCTCCATAGATAGAGCCGGCGGAGACACACCGTCCCTTGCATTTCGTGCGGTACTCCGTCCGCGTGTGCATCTCCTCCACCCGGACTACGTCGGCCACATAATGACCAAAATGGCAGATATCGGGGTAAGTGCATTGCGCTTGTCCGTCTCCCAAGCGCCGGAGGGGCTTCCGTGGATGTCGGGCTGATCAATGGCCTTCCCGGCCACCCCCTCTTCGTTCACAGCGCCGTGGTGCTGGTACCGCTGACGGCGTTGGCACTCCTCGTCTGTGTGCTGTGGCCTTCGGCGGCGCGTCGACTCGGCTGGGTACTGCCGCTGCTGGGCCTGGTGACTCTCGTTCTGGTGGTGCTCACCACCGAGTCCGGCGAATGGCTGGAGGAGCGGGTACGGGAGACCGCGCTGGTGGAGGAGCACACCGAGATGGGCTCCGACCTCACTCCGTGGACGATCGCCCTGTTCGTCCTGACGGTCGTCGTCTGGCTGCTCGGCCGTGTCGGCTCTCGCTGGGAGCGTGGGGGCAGGGGTGCGGCCGGGAGTTCCGCGGAGGGCGGGGCATCCGCTGTGGCTCGGCGGGCCTCCTCCGTCCCGGTGCGTGTCGCAGCGCTGGTGCTCGCCCTGATCGTGGCAGTCGGCGCAGCCATCCAGGTGTACCGGATCGGCGACTCGGGCGCGAAGGCGGTCTGGCACGGCCGGTTCTCGACAGGCGAATCCGGCAGCAAGGGGTGACCGGACAGCCGTCACTGCAGGCCGGGCGGCGCATCCGCCCCATCGGGTGACGTTCCCCGGCTTCGGCCGTCCCGTCCCCCGACTGCCGTCCGTGCCGACGGCGCTGCCCGAACCGAACCGCCGTGCCGGGACGGTGTTCGTTCCCGCATGGTTGTCGAGTGGCCGGAGCCCCGGTCGGCTGTCCGGCAGGGCGGCATCCTGGTCAGGGGGCGGTGGAGAGCTGGTCGCGCACCCATGCGGGGTCGGGGTTGGTGTGGGGTCGGCCTCCCACTACGACGGTCGGCACGGTCTCGTTGCCGTCATTGGCCGTCCGCGCCGCTGCCGCCCCGGCCGGGTCGCGCCAGATGTCGACCCAGTGCAGGCGGTCAGCGCTGCGTCCCAGCCGCATGCGCAACCGCAGACAGTACGTGCAGCCCGGCCGCCAGTAGACGACCGGCCTGCCGTCGATCGCGCTGCGGCGTTGTGCCTCCACCGCGCCGATCGACGTCGGGAAGATCAACGGGGAGTTCACGAAGGCGAGCATCACGAACACGAGCAGGAACGCCAAGGCCGAGCCGGGCTCCTGCCCGAGGACCAGCGCGGTCGCAACGGCTGAGCCGCACAGTATGAGCATCAGGGGCAGGATCCAAGTGCGCGTCATGGTGACGCAGACTATCGCTGCGCAAGAGGCCTCTCGAAGCGGACTGACGCTCGGGGGCCGCCTCGACACCGGCGCACCGCGCTGCCGTTGCGTTGCCGGGAGCCGGGAGCCGGGAGCCGGGAGCCGGGAGCCGGGAGCCGGGAGCCGGGA
>NZ_JCAJZW010000039.1:0-76435 GCF_059510455.1 Streptomyces sp. NTD91 | reverse complement strand
CGCGTTGTCCGACAATTCCCGTCTGCCGCGCGACGCCATGCACGCTCCCCCAGTGCCCCAAGGGCGAGGGAGGTGCCCCCACTCGCCGCACCGGCCCCAGACAGTGCGAGGGCCTGGGGCCGGCACGCCGAGAGCACGTGCCTGACGCCGCGCGGCCGCCGTTCGGGCAACGACGCGAACGGTCGGACGGGCCCTGGCCGGAAGACGCCGCAGCCGCGGGGGAAGACGTCGGCGGCGGATGCGGCAGCAGCGGAAGGCGGTGGAGCAGTCACCGGGCGCGCGCAGCCGTCACGATTGTCACGGCTGCGCGCGCCTTGCGTATCCTCGCTACGTGCTTCTCTCAGACAAGGACATCCGGGCCGAGATCGACGCCGGGCGGGTACGGATCGATCCCTACGACGAATCCATGGTGCAGCCGTCGAGCGTCGATGTGCGGCTTGACCGCTACTTCCGGGTGTTCGAGAACCACCGGTACCCGCACATCGACCCCTCGGTCGAGCAGCCCGATCTGACCCGGCTGGTCGAGCCGGAGGGCGACGAGCCGTTCATCCTGCACCCCGGGGAGTTCGTGCTCGCCTCGACGTACGAGGTCATCACGCTGCCCGACGATCTCGCCTCGCGGCTCGAGGGCAAGTCCTCGCTCGGGCGGCTCGGGCTCGTCACGCACTCCACCGCCGGGTTCATCGACCCCGGCTTCAGCGGGCACGTCACCCTTGAGCTGTCCAATCTCGCCACCCTCCCGATCAAGCTCTGGCCGGGGATGAAGATCGGACAGCTGTGCATGTTCCGGCTCAGCTCGCCCGCCGAGTTCCCGTACGGCAGCGAGCGCTACGGCTCCCGGTACCAGGGGCAGCGCGGCCCGACCGCCTCGCGGTCCTACGTCAATTTCCATCGGACCCAGGTGTGAGGGCCACGGCGACATGGGCGAAGTGCGGGAGAACCTGACCTACGAGGCGTTCGGCGTCGCCGTCCGGGAACTGGCGCAGACGATCGCCGACGACGGGTACGAGCCCGACATCGTGCTCAGCATCGCGCGTGGCGGGGTGTTCGTCGCGGGCGGGCTCGCCTATGCACTGGACTGCAAGAACATCCACCTGGTGAACGTCGAGTTCTACACCGGCGTGGGAACCACCCTCGAAATGCCGGTCATGCTGGCGCCCGTCCCCAACGTGATCGACTTCTCCGACAAGAAGGTCCTGATCACCGACGACGTCGCCGACACCGGCAAGACGCTCAAGCTCGTCCGTGACTTCTGCCTCGACACCGTCGCCGAGGTGCGCTCCGCGGTGATCTACGAGAAGTCCCACTCCCTCGTGAAGTGCGAGTACGTCTGGAAGCGCACCGACGACTGGATCAACTTCCCGTGGTCCGTGCTGCCTCCTGTCGTGCGACGGGCCGGGCAGGTTCTCGACGCCTGAGCCGGCCGCGTCACGCGCTGCTGCCGGGAGCGGTGCCCGGACTCGTGTCCGTCGGGCGGATGTCGTTCAGGCTGTCGACGATCGTCACCGACGGTGGGTGCGCAGGTGCGGGCACCTGGATGAGGACAGGCACATAGACCACGTCGCCGTGCCTGTACTCGGCCTTCCACGAAGTCCGGTAGCACGTGATCACGTCCGGGGTGCGGTGCGCCGCATAGCAGCGGGGCGCCGAATTCGTGGGCGCTGCCCTCGGATTCCATGACAGGGCGGCTGCTTCGGCCGTTGACGTACCCCCTGCGCCAAGCGCCATGCAGCAGGAGGCCGCGACCACGAGGCCGGTGCTCCGCACGGCTGCCTTCCTCATCCTGATCACCCGTGAGTGAAGTCGCGCGTCGACTTCAACGTTCGGAATCGTGGAGTTTGCGGGCGGCTTCCTGGCGGCTGTGGACACCGAGTTTGGTCAGTACCGCGCCCACGTGATGCCCGGCGGTCTTGGGAGTGATGTAGAGACGGGCGGCGATCTCGGCATCCGACAGTCCCTCGTGCAGCAGTTTGAGCACGTCCATCTCCCTGAGGGTCAGTCCGTACGGATTGGCCCGGGTGGCCGCCCGCGGGCCGCGCCGGACCGGGCGGACACCGCGGGCACGCATCACGGCGCGGGTGCGCGCCACGGCCGGCCGGGCGCCGAGGACCTCGAAGGCGGCCAGCGCCTGGTGCAGCGCGGGCGCGTCGCCGGACAATCGGACCAGCGAGGCCTGGTACGGGCAGCCCAGTTCGTCCCATTGGGCGGCGGCGCCCGCCCAGTCACCGGCCAGCTCCAGCGCGTAGGGTCCGCTCGCGGGTACCCGTGGGGGCGCTTCTCCGATGCGGAGGATCCAGCAGGCCAGAGGTCCGGACAGCCAGGGGTGGGTACGTCCCGCCAATGCGTCCAGACCACGTTGTGCCTCGGTCCGCACCCGTTCGTGATCACCGGCCAGCCAGGCCGCCTCGACCCGGGCCTCCCACCCGAGGCCCGTGTCCAGCAGGCAGTTCGAGTCGACGAGGCTCGCCGCCTGCTCCAGCAGTGGCCACACCTGGGCGCTGCCCCGGCGGGCCCGTACCAGGCCGAGGACGCTCAGGGTGAGGGCCCGGACGACCGGTGGTGAGCTGGGATGCGACAGGACGTTCTGCGCGGCGCCGGCGGCCTGGCTCCACCGGCCCTCGGCCAGCAGTCCCCAGCTGCCCCATGCCCGTGTGCACAGCAGGTACGACACCAGGTCGCGATCGAGGCAATAGGCTTCCGCCCGCTGCACGGCCGCGGTGGTCCGGGCGGTATCCCGCCGCAGCGCGGTGAACCAGCACATGACGAGGGCGAGGAACCCCGCGTCCTCCGGCAGGTCCTGCGCCATCGCGCTGGACACCGCCTCTTCGCATTCCTCCCAGCCGGACCCCTCGGTCAGCATGCGTGCCGCCGCCGCGTGGAAGCGGGCCTGGACGACCACTCCGGCATCACCGAAGCGCTCACCCAGAGCGATCGCCTTCTCGGCGTAGGTGGTGGCAGTCCCCACCCCCTCATGCTCGTAGCAGGCCAACTGGCAGAGGTTCAGGTACGCCCGGGCCAGCTCCCGGCTGGGCGCCAGCTCTTCGAGGACCCGCACCGCCTCCAGTCCGGTCCGTCTGGCCTCGACGGTCCGCCCGGCCGGCCACAGCCAGCACGACAGCCAGCGCAGGTTCTCTCCCTCGTGCCGCCGGTCGCCCAGGGCGCGGCGCAGCTTCACCGCCCTGCGGCGAGAGGCGACTCCGTCGTCCAGCCGGCCGGACAGGAGGCAGGCCTGCGAGTGGCCCTCCAGCAGCGAGGTGTGCTGGTCGGGCGGCAGGCGGTCGGCGTACCGCAGGGCACGGGCGTACTGGGCGGCCGCCTCCCGGTGCGCGCCCAACGCGGCAGCGTGGGCGGCCGCGGCGGGAGCGTACTCCAGCACGGCGGCCGGACTTCCGGCGCCCTCGGCGTGGTCGGCCAGAAGGGCCAGATCGTCAGCGGCGACCGGACGGGACCGCATCGCTGCCAGCGCCTCCCGGTGCACTCGTAGCCGATGGGCGGCGGGTACGGACTCCAGCACCGCCAGCCGGGTCAGCTCATGGCGGAACTCGACCACCTGTCCGTCGGTTCGTGCGATTCCACACACCATGGCCTCGTCGAGGGCGGACTCCGGGGCCGGCAGCACGCTGGTCAGCAGCGGCAGCGATGCCCGGCGACCCAGCACGGCCAGTACGTCGACGATCCCGCGGGCCGCGGGCGACAGGCCGGCCAGGCGCCCGGCGACGGCCTCGCGCACGGTGGCCGGTATGGACTCGGCCGGGGCGGCCAGGATCTCGGTGACGATGAACGGGTTGCCGGCGGAGGCGCGGTACAACTGCTCGGCGTCGACGGCGTGCCCGGTGGCCAGCCGGGCCACGGACCGGCGGCTCAACGGCGCCAGGTCGTGGCGGTACACCCATGGGTAGCCGGCCAGAGTGCCGAGAAGAGCGGTCACGTTGTGCGTGCGGCCGATCTCATCGTCGCGGTAGGTGACCACGACCAGCGCCGGAACGCTCGGTAGGCGCCGGGCCAGGTAGAGGAGCAGGTCCAGGGTGGCCTCGTCGGCCCAGTGGACGTCCTCCAGGACCAGCAGGCTGGGGTAGGAGCCCAGGTCGGCGAGGAGGCAGTCGAAGGCCTCGTCGGGGCGGCGGGTACCGTCCAGGGCTCCTGTGAGGGCGGTGCGCACCGTCCGACCCAGGCGCGGGGCCAAGTCCATGAGGGGGCCCAGGGGGCGAGGTGTGGCCAGTGGGTCGCAGGCGCCGACCAGAATACGGATCTGGGGATCGGCCAGTTGGGCAAGACGGTTGACGACACAGGTCTTGCCGATGCCGGTCTCGCCTCGCACAAGGGCCAGCCGTCCAGGGCCGCTCACGGCATCCTGCAGGTGACCGGTGAGGTCCCGGAGCACTGCCTCTCGTTCTAGCAGGTCCATCACTGGCCAGTTTCCCCCTGCCACCGGAGCCACGCAAAAGATCCAGACCGATCAAGACAGATCGGCCGGTGCGGTGTTGTCAGGCGATCCGAAGTGAGACATGGGGTGCGCGGGGCGGAACTTGGGGTGCCCACCCGATGTGCCCCCCGACGGCGGCAGAGCATGCTCGCAAATGAGCCCCGCTCTCGGTTGTTCCGTTCTCGCGGCTCGGACCGGGGCGGTGGCGCAGCGTCGGCCAAAGAGAACGTAGGAAACACCCAGGGCGGCGCCGCTGTCAAGCCACGAGATTTCGGGTGATGACGCGGGCGAAGTGGCAGGGCGTAATTGAGTCATCAAGCCGAGCGGATGGCCGCAATCCCATCGGGCTCCGAATCGGCACGATCCGCACACACCGAAAAGGGAAAATCATGATCAAGAAGATCGCAAAGCGCACTGCGGTACTGACCGCATCGGCTGCACTGGCCGCGGGAGGCGCCCTGATCCCCTCCGCCGCCTTCGCCGCCCCGACGCCTACGGTCGCTCACGCGATGGCACCGAGTGACAACGGCGGAAACAACAACAACAATAACAACAACAACAACAACGGAAGGAAGGGGCATCACCGCCACAACAACAACAACAATAACAACAACAACAACGGCGGTGGCGCGAACAACAACAATAACAACAACAACGGCGGTGGCGCGAACAACAACAACAACAACAATAACAACGGCGGCGGGGCGAACAACAACAACAATAACAACAACAACAACGGCGGTGGCGCGAACAACAACAACAATAACAACAACAACAACGGCGGTGGCGCGAACAACAACAACAATAACAACAACAACGGCGGTGGCGCGAACAACAACAATAACAACAACAACGGCGGTGGCGCGAACAACAACAACAATAACAACAACAACAACAACGGCGGCGGGGCGAACAACAACAACAATAACAACAACGGCTGAACTTCACAGTCCGGCGGCCGGTAGTGCGGAAGCGCCCGGTCGCCGGACCGTTTTATGGGCGCGCCTCGGTCCTGGTGGCTATTGATGGTCTCGTTGCCGGTGAGGGTGTTTTCCACCCCTGCCCGGCCCCTGCGTCGGCGGGCTGCATTCGGTCGGTCTTTCGTCGTCTCCGGCGCCGAATCCCGGCTTCGGGGGACGGACTGCGTCCCAGCTCCACGGCGATGGCGCGGACGGTCACTTTCTCCTGTAGCAGGTCGGCCGTGTGAATGCGGTCGGCCTCGCCCAGGTAGCGGGACGGACCGGACGAAGGCGGCGCCTCTGGTGGATCGGAGGCGCCGCCTTCTCACGGCCCTTAGACACCGTTTCTTTTGGCGGAGTGCGGCGTTAAGCCCGCATGGAGAGGCTTGTAGAGCACCTGGTTCCGGACGGTTTATGGGAGTTGTTCCGACGGGTTGTGCCGCCGACGGTCGTGCAGCGGCCGCAGGGTGGTGGCCGTCGGCGTGCTGGCGACCGGGAGGTGCTGGCGGCGATCGTGTTCGTCGACACGGCTGGCTGCACCTGGCGCCAGCTCCCCTCGGGTCTTCGGAGCCTGTTGGCAGACGGTCTACCGCCGGTTTGCCCAGTGGAGCCGGGATCGGGTGTGGGCCCGGTTGCACCGAGTCATCCTTGACGAACTTGGCGCCCAGGGCGAGCTGGACTGGTCCCGGTGCGCCATCGACTCGGTGAGCATCCGCGCCGTAAAAGGGGGCCACTGACGGGACCGAATCCGACCGACAGGGGTAAGAACGGGTCGAAGATTCATCTGATCTGCGACCGCAACGGCCTGCCGATCTCTGTCGCCATCTCGGGCACCAACCTGCACGACAGCCAGGCCCTGGAACCCTTGGTGATGGGCATCCCACCCATTCGATCCCGCCGGGGACCGCGCCGTCGGCGGGCCGCCAAGCTGCACGGCGACAAGGGCTATGACTACGACCACTTGCGGAAATGGCTGCGGGAACGCGGCATCGTCCCGCGAATCGCGCGCCGCGGGGTCGAGAGCTCAGCCCGCCTCGGCCGTCACCGCTGGGTGGTCGAGCGGACCATGTCGTGGCTGTCCGGATGCCGTCGGCTGCACCGGCGCTACGAGCGGAAGCCCGAACACTTCCTTGGCTTCACTGCGATCGCGGTCATGCTCATCTGACTGCGGCGTCTGGGCGTCAGCGCCGGCCGGTAGCGTCTGCCAGGTGACCGACGATGCCGTCATCTGGAACCGGCTCGCCGCCTTGCTGCCGGAGGCCGAAGCCCAGCAAGTCAATGACTGCTGGGACATCGGAGAGCAGGAGGCGGGACTTGGCCTGCTCGTCTCCGGCATCCTCGGCCACCGAGCGCCGATCAGCGAGACGGTCAGGGCCCAGATCTCCGTGCTCGCAGAGACCTGGGGCGAGCGGGAGATGCTCACACCACGGATCCTTCAGTGCCGTGATGACGGCACATCGGGCCACCTGAAGCTGATCGAAGGCGACGGAAGCACCGTCCCCGAGGCAACAGGTGGGGCCGAACAGGACCTGGCCGGTCTCGTCCTCGTCCCCTGGATCGCCTGCACGAGATGCGGCCAGGTCCTGATGCGCGCCCATGCCCGAGAAAGCTGGGGAGATCTCTCCTACCTGGCGCGGCATTACGTCATCACGACGCCGAACCGAGTCACCGTCCTGCGGCTGTTCCCTGCCGACTCCGCCAGCGCGGCCTTCGCTGCTCTACAACGTGTGTGTTCATACGCACCATAAGAAACGACGTCTAATGGGCGTGGCGGCCGTTGCGCCACTTCTTGCCCGTCCGGACGTCGATGTCGGCGATCCGGAGGACGACGGCTGGAACCCGAGGCACGCCGGGGCCCTTCCCATGGGCTGGACGATCTACTAGAACGTCCCCAGCTTCACGATGGACAGCAGGGCGATCAGCTGGATCGCCGAGGCGCCCAGCGCCTTGGGCCAGGGCAGGTCGTGGGAGCGGGAGACCATCAGGGCGAGCAGAGCGCCCGCGCCGACCCAGGTGGCCCAGCCGAGCAACTGCACGAAACCGGCGTCGCCCCCGAAGAACATGGCGAAGACCAGGCGGGGCGCGTCCGTGAGAGCCGTGATCAGCATGGACAGGCCGACGGTCGGCTGCCAGGCACCGTCGCCGCCGAGCTGGCGGGCCAGGGTGTGGGTGACCACGCCCAGGACGAACAGGCCCAGCACCATCACGACCGCCGTGATCAGCACGATCGGCACCGCGTTGGAGAGCGTGGCGCCGATCGCGTCCTTGCGGGCGCCGTCGAAGCCGAACACGGCCAGCAGGCCGTAGAGGAAGGTGGTGATCAGCGCCGGGGCCCACATCGTGTAGTCCCGCATGCGCAGGAACGTCTGGTTGGGGGAGAGGACGATCCCCCTCAGCAGATCCTTCCAGTGCAGGGGCGGGCCGAGCGGGGCGGCGGGTGCCGCGGCCGAGCCGGCCTGGTAGGTCGAGCCCTGCGTGTAACCGGCGGCCTCGTCGACCGAGAACGCCTGGGTGTGGCCGGGGTTGTTCGCCGCATACGGGTCCTGGCCCGCGGCGCTGCCCGGGTGGCCGCCGTCACCGAAGTACTCCGGCCCGTCGTCGCCGGCCGGGCCCGGGTAGCCGTACGGCTGCCCCTGCTGCGCGTGGGGCCGCCGGCCCGGCTGTGGGTACGACTGCTGCGGGTACGGCCGCTGCGAGGCCTGCGGATAGCCGTACGACGGCCCCGCGGGCCGTCCGTACGGCCGCCCCTGCTGCCCGTGCTGCGGGCCTGGCCGGCCGTACGACGGTCCCTGCGGCGCCTGCTGTCCTTGGGGGGTGCGGTTGTCCCGGCCCCCGCGTCCGATCCTGAATCCAGCCACGTCGTCGAACGTACCCGGTCCCGGAGAGCGACGTGCCCGGCCCGGGCGCCCGGGCCCGCCTTTGCGGCCGACCTGTGACATCCCCTAAGGGACCGTCAGGGGAAGGCACAGGGGAATTCCAGGGTTTCCCGCTGGGAGACGACCCCGGAGCCGAGAGAGCGGAGCCGAGAGCCCGGCCCGCACCTCGGTCCGGCCTTTGGCCGTGATCAGCGCCTCGCACTTGGTCCGCTGCGCTTCGAGGGACGACGCGGAGTCGTCCTCACGCCTCCTTGACTGCCGGATGTAGGACACTGCGGCACATGGTCCAGGTCAGGGGTCCAGTCGGGTCCCCTGTTTGACGAGAGGTGTCATGTGCCTAGCGTAGTGAAGATCAACGTGCTGACCGTCCCCGCCGAGCAGCGGGAGACGCTGGAGCAGCGGTTCGCCCACCGGGCCCACGCCGTGGAGAGCTCCGACGGCTTCGAGTGGTTCGAGCTTCTCCGTCCGGTCGAGGGCACCGACACTTACCTCGTCTACACGCGGTGGCGCGATGAGGAGTCGTTCCAGGCCTGGCTCGAGGGCCCCATGAAGGCGGCGCACCAGGGTGCCGGTGGGGAGGGCGGCGAGAAGCCGAAGCCCGCCGCCTCCGGTTCGACCCTGTGGTCCTTCGAGGTCGTCCAGCAGGCCGAGCCCAAGAAGGCATAGTCCGCTTCCGTGGGCGCTCCCGGTCGCGTGCGGGGGCGTCCCCGTCCCGTGCGGCAGGCCGCCGGCCTTCGCCGCAGTACGGGCACTTCCGCCCGAGCGGTCCCGCACGCGCGAGGGCGCCCCCTGCCCGTGTGGTGCAGGGGGCGCCCTCGTGTCGCGGAGCCGCTCTTACTTCACCGGCTCCGGCTCCGGCTCGCTCTCGGTCTCCGCCTCGCCCGCCGGGTCGACCGGGGTCTTGACGGAGTCGAGGAGCAACTGGGCCACGTCCACGACCTGGATGGACTCCTTGGCCGTGCCGTCGTTCTTCTTGCCGTTCACGGAGTCCGTGAGCATGACCAGGCAGAACGGGCAGGCGGTGGAGACGATGTCCGGGTTGAGCGAGAGGGCCTCGTCGACGCGCTCGTTGTTGATGCGCTTGCCGATGCGCTCCTCCATCCACATCCGGGCGCCGCCGGCGCCGCAGCAGAAGCCGCGCTCCTTGTGGCGGTGCATCTCCTCGTTGCGCAGGCCCGGGACCTTGCTGATGATCTCGCGCGGGGGCGTGTAGATCTTGTTGTGGCGGCCCAGGTAGCACGGGTCGTGGTAGGTGATGATGCCCTCGACCGGGGTGACGGGGATGAGCTTGCCCTCGTCCACCAGGTGCTGGAGCAGCTGGGTGTGGTGGATGACCTCGTAGTCGCCGCCGAGCTGCGGGTACTCGTTGCCGAGCGTGTTGAGGCAGTGCGGGCAGGTGGCGACGATCTTCTTCGCGGACTTCGGCTTCTTGGTCGACTCGTCGTCGTCCTCGCCGAAGGCCATGTTCAGCGCGGCGACGTTCTCCATGCCGAGCTCCTGGAAGAGGGGCTCGTTGCCGAGGCGGCGGGCGGAGTCGCCGGTGCACTTCTCGTCGCCGCCCATGATCGCGAACTTCACGCCGGCGATGTGCAGCAGCTCCGCGAAGGCCTTGGTGGTCTTCTTGGCGCGGTCCTCCAGGGCGCCGGCGCAGCCGACCCAGTACAGGTACTCGACCTCGGAGAGGTCCTCGATGTCCTTGCCGACGACCGGCACCTCGAAGTCGACCTCCTTGGTCCACTCCAGGCGCTGCTTCTTGGCCAGGCCCCAGGGGTTGCCCTTCTTCTCCAGGTTCTTGAGCATCGTGCCCGCCTCGGACGGGAACGCGGACTCGATCATGACCTGGTAGCGGCGCATGTCGACGATGTGGTCGACGTGCTCGATGTCCACCGGGCACTGCTCGACGCAGGCGCCGCAGGTGGTGCAGGACCACAGCACGTCCGGGTCGATGACGCCGTTCTCCTCGGCGGTGCCGATGAGCGGGCGCTCGGCCTCCGCGAGGGCGGCGGCGGGGACGTCCTTCAGCTGCTCCTCGGAGGCCTTCTCCTCGCCCTCCATGGTCTTGCCGCCGCCCGCGAGCAGGTACGGCGCCTTGGCGTGCGCGTGGTCCCGCAGGGACATGATCAGCAGCTTCGGGGAGAGCGGCTTGCCGGTGTTCCACGCCGGGCACTGCGACTGGCAGCGGCCACACTCGGTGCAGGTGGAGAAGTCCAGCAGACCCTTCCAGGAGAACTGCTCGACCTGGGAGACGCCGAAGACGTCGTCCTCGCCGGGGTCGGTGAAGTCGATCGGCCTGCCGCCGGAGGTCATCGGCAGCAGGGCGCCGAGGGAGGTCTCACCGGTGGCGTTGCGCTTGAAGAAGATGTTCGGGAACGCCAGGAAGCGGTGCCAGGCCACACCCATGTCGGTCTTCAGGCCGACCACGATCATCCAGATGAAGGAGGTTGCGATCTTGATCATCGCCACCAGGTAGACCAGGTTCTGCAGAGTCCCGGTGCTGAGCCCGCGGAAGGCGGAGACCAGGGGGTACGAGGCGAAGTAGCCGGCCTCGTAGTGACCGACGCCGGCCAGGGCGCCCTCGAGACCGCGCAGGGTCATGATGGCGACGCCGATGATCAGGATGACGGCTTCGACGAAGTACGCCTGGCCGAAGTTGGAGCCGGCGAAGCGGGACTTGCGCCCCGGCTTGCGCGGGTGGCTGAGCTGTCGGATCACGATCAGTGTGAGGATGCCGAGCGTCGTCATGGTGCCGATGACCTCGACGAACAGCTCGTACAGCAGCCAGTGCCCGATGATCGGCAGGGCCCAGTCGGCCTGGAAGAGCTGACCGAAGGCGTTGACCAGGGTCAGCACGAGCGAGAAGAAGCCGACCGCGACGAACCAGTGGGCGGCGCCCACCACGCCCCAGCGGTTCATCCTGGTGTGACCGAGGAACTCCCTGATCACCGTGGCGGTGCGGGCGGTCCAGTCATTGGTCCGGGTGCCGGCCGGGACGTCCTGACCGAGCCGTACGAACCGGTAGATCTGGGCGATGGCTCGGCCGAACAGCGCCACGCCGACCACGGCGAGCACCAGCGACACGATGATCGCGGCGAGTTGCATTGGGGCTCCTGAGGCGGCCTCGGTGTTACTAAGCGGTAACTTATGCAGTCCGTCTGAGACTACCCCCATCTTCCGTCCGGATGCAGCCGAGCGCGGGGTGATGAGCGTCATCCCCGAACCATCTGATCGTGTTATTCATACCGAATTGCTACATTCACCCCTACCTTAGAGCCGTGCTCTATGGGATCGCCGCCGCCACCGCCGCCCTGCTGCTCGCCGCCGTGCTGTCCGTGCTGCTCAGGGTGCCCGCGCTGCGGGCGGGCATCGTCGACCGGCGCCGGCAGCGAAGGCTGCCGCTGCTCGGTGGGGTCGCCGTGGTGACCGTCACCTGCCTCGTCGCCTGGGCGGGGCGGTGGACCGGGGTGGCGCCGCTCGGCAAGGGTGTCGGCAGGCTGCTGGTGGTCGCCGCCTGCGTCGCCGCGCTGGGCCTCGTCGCCGACGTCTGGCGACTGCGCCCACGCGTGCTCGTGGTCGGTACTGCCGTGGCGGCGGCCTTCGTGGTGCCGTACGAGGAGACGGGCGGGCCGGCCGGTCTGCTGGGCGTGGGCTGGATCGTGCTCGCCACCCTGGCCTTCAAGGGGCTCGACCACGCGGACGGGCTGGCGGGGACCGTCGGGGTGATCACCGCGTTCGGGGCGGGGGTCTGCGCGGCGGCCGAGGTGATGGACGGCCTCGCCGTCCTGCTGAGCGTGTTCGCCGCCGCTCTCACCGGCTTCCTGATGCACAACTGGCACCCCGCGCGGATCGGGCTCGGCGCCTGCGGCTCGCTGTTCACCGGGTTCCTGCTGTCGTCGTCGCTCGTCCACACGCGCGCGGGGTACGACCTCGCGCCGAGCGCCGCGGTGGCGTTCTGCCTCGGTGCGGTGGCCCTCGCCGACGCCCTCCTCGTGGTCCTCTCGCGGCGCCTGGCGCGGCGCCCGCTGCTGCGGCGCGGCCCCGACCATCTGGTGCACCGGCTGCGGCGGCTCGGGCTCACCCCGCAGGGCTCCGTCGTCCTGCTGGGGGTCGGCTCCTTCTGCTCGGTGCTGGCCGGAGTGCTCGTGCACACCGGGTGGACCGGGGACGGAGTCGTGGCCTGGGTGGCCTCAGGGGTGGTGCTGGTCGTCGCCGTCGCCCTTCGCGTTCCTGTCCCCCAGTCGCGGCGGATGCCATCCACGCAGGTCAGAGGCCGGTTGCGCGTGAGGAACGGATGAGACTTGAGTCCGGACGACTCAGGTCTGTTGACCCGGTCGCCGCCGTCATGCACACTTGAGTCCGTTCCACTCAAGTCAGCTGGAGGAATCAACCATGGCACGTGCGGTCGGCATCGACCTGGGCACGACTAACTCCGTCGTCAGCGTTCTGGAGGGCGGCGAGCCCACCGTCATCACCAACGCCGAGGGCGCCAGGACCACGCCGTCCGTCGTCGCCTTCGCCAAGAACGGCGAGGTGCTCGTCGGCGAGGTCGCCAAGCGTCAGGCGGTCACGAACGTGGACCGGACCATCCGCTCGGTGAAGCGCCACATGGGCACCGACTGGAAGATCCAGCTCGACGGCAAGGACTTCAACCCGCAGCAGATCTCCGCTTTCATCCTGCAGAAGCTGAAGCGGGACGCCGAGGCCTACCTGGGCGAGAAGGTGACCGACGCGGTCATCACCGTGCCGGCGTACTTCAACGACTCCGAGCGCCAGGCGACGAAGGAGGCCGGCGAGATCGCCGGTCTGAACGTCCTGCGCATCGTCAACGAGCCGACCGCCGCCGCGCTGGCCTACGGCCTCGACAAGGACGACCAGACCATCCTCGTCTTCGACCTCGGCGGCGGCACCTTCGACGTGTCCCTGCTGGAGATCGGCGACGGTGTCGTCGAGGTGAAGGCCACCAACGGTGACAACCACCTCGGTGGTGACGACTGGGACCAGCGTGTCGTCGACTACCTGGTCAAGCAGTTCCAGTCCGGCCACGGCGTGGACCTGTCCAAGGACAAGATGGCCCTGCAGCGTCTGCGCGAGGCCGCCGAGAAGGCCAAGATCGAGCTGTCCTCGTCCACCGAGACCTCGATCAACCTGCCCTACATCACCGCGTCCGCCGAGGGACCGCTGCACCTGGACGAGAAGCTCACCCGGGCCCAGTTCCAGCAGCTGACGGCCGACCTGCTGGAGCGCTGCAAGACGCCGTTCCACAACGTCATCAAGGACGCCGGCATCTCCATCAACGAGATCGACCACGTCGTGCTCGTCGGTGGCTCCACCCGCATGCCCGCCGTCGCCGAGCTCGTCAAGGAGCTGACCGGCGGCAAGGAGGCCAACAAGGGCGTCAACCCGGACGAGGTCGTCGCCATCGGCGCCTCGCTCCAGGCAGGTGTCCTCAAGGGCGAGGTCAAGGACGTCCTGCTGCTCGACGTCACCCCGCTGTCCCTCGGCATCGAGACCAAGGGCGGCATCATGACCAAGCTGATCGAGCGCAACACCACGATCCCGACCAAGCGGTCCGAGATCTTCACCACGGCCGAGGACAACCAGCCGTCGGTGCAGATCCAGGTCTACCAGGGCGAGCGCGAGATCGCGGCCTACAACAAGAAGCTCGGCATGTTCGAGCTGACCGGTCTGCCGCCGGCGCCGCGCGGCGTCCCGCAGATCGAGGTCTCCTTCGACATCGACGCCAACGGCATCATGCACGTCACGGCGAAGGACCTCGGCACCGGCAAGGAGCAGAAGATGACCGTCACCGGCGGCTCCTCGCTCCCGAAGGAAGAGGTCGACCGCATGCGCGAGGAGGCCGAGCGCTACGCGGAGGAGGACCACCGCCGCCGCGAGGCCGCCGAGGCCCGCAACCAGGGCGAGCAGCTGGTCTACCAGACCGAGAAGTTCCTCAAGGACAACGAGGACAAGGTCCCCGGCGAGATCAAGACCGAGGTCGAGGCCGCGGTCGGCGAGCTGAAGGAAGCCCTCAAGGGCGAGGACACCGCCGAGATCCGCACCGCAACCGAGAAGGTCGCCGCCGTCTCGCAGAAGCTGGGCCAGGCCATGTACGCCGACGCCCAGGCCGCGCAGGCCGCCGGCGGTGCCTCGGCCGGTGAGACCAAGGCCGACGACGACGTCGTGGACGCCGAGATCGTGGACGACGAGCGCAAGGACGGTGCCGCGTAATGACGGAGGAGACCCCGGGCTTCGAGGAGAAGCCCGACGTCCCCTCCGGCGCGACCCCCGACGACGCCGAGCCGAAGGCCGCTCCCGACGAGGGGGCGGCCCCGGCCGGGGACGGAAACGAGAACGCCGGTCTGCTGGCCCAGCTGGACCAGGTGCGCACGGCGCTGAACGAGCGCACGGTGGACCTCCAGCGCCTCCAGGCCGAATACCAGAACTACCGCCGCCGCGTCGAGCGGGACCGGATCGCGGTCAAGGAGATCGCCGTCGCGAACCTCCTGACCGAACTCCTGCCCGTGCTCGACGACATCGGCCGCGCCCGGGAACACGGCGAACTGGTCGGCGGCTTCAAGTCGGTGGCCGAGTCGCTGGAGACCGTCGCGGCCAAGATGGGCCTGCAGCAGTTCGGCAAGGAGGGCGAGCCCTTCGACCCGACGATCCACGAGGCCCTGATGCACAGCTATGCGCCGGACGTCACCGAGACGACCTGCGTGGCGATCCTGCAGCCCGGGTATCGCATCGGCGAGCGCACCATCCGCCCCGCGCGGGTGGCCGTCGCCGAGCCGCAGCCGGGCGCGCAGACCGTCAAGGCCGAGGGCGCCGAGGACAAGACCTCCGAGGCGAAGAACGCCGGCGGCGCCGACGACAAGGAGAACGGTGGCCCGGACGAGGGCTGACGTGAGGACCTACGGGAAGCACGGGAAGGGGGTACGTCGAGGATGAGCACGAAGGACTTCATCGAGAAGGACTACTACAAGGTCCTCGGCGTCCCCAAGGACGCCACCGAGGCCGAGATCAAGAAGGCGTACCGGAAACTCGCCCGCGAGTACCACCCGGACGCCAACAAGGGAAACGCCAAGGCCGAGGAGCGCTTCAAGGAGATCTCCGAGGCGAACGACGTGCTCGGCGACCCCAAGAAGCGCAAGGAGTACGACGAGGCCCGCGCCCTGTTCGGCAACGGCGGCTTCCGCCCCGGGCCGGGCGCCGGCGGCTCGTTCAACTTCGACCTGGGCGACCTCTTCGGAGGCGGCGCGAGCACCCAGGGCGGCTTCGGCGGCGGACTCGGTGACGTCTTCGGGGGCCTGTTCAACCGTGGCGGCGCCACGGGCACGCGGACCCAGCCCCGGCGCGGCCAGGACATCGAGTCCGAGGTCACGCTGAGCTTCACGGAGGCCATCGAGGGCGCCACGGTGCCGCTGCGGATGTCCTCCCAGGCACCCTGCAAGGCCTGCTCGGGCACCGGCGACAAGAACGGCACGCCGCGCGTGTGCCCGACCTGCGTCGGCACCGGGCAGGTCGCCCGGGGCTCGGGCGGCGGCTTCTCGCTCACCGATCCCTGCCCCGACTGCAAGGGCCGCGGCCTGATCGCCGAGCACCCCTGCTTGGAGTGCAAGGGCAGCGGCCGGGCGAAGTCGTCCAGGACGATGCAGGTCCGCATCCCGGCCGGGGTGACCGACGGGCAGCGCATCCGGCTGCGCGGCAAGGGCGCGCCCGGCGAGCGGGGCGGACCGGCGGGCGACCTGTACGTGGTCGTGCACGTCGGTGCGCACCCGGTGTTCGGCCGCAAGGGCGACAACCTCACCGTCACCGTGCCGGTGACGTATCCCGAGGCGGCCCTCGGCGGCGAGATCCGGGTGCCCACGCTCGGCGGACCGCCCGTCACCCTGAAACTGCCGCCCGGCACGCCCAACGGCCGTACGATGCGCGCCCGGGGCAAGGGCGCCGTCCGCAAGGACGGCAGCCGCGGCGACCTGCTGGTCACCGTGGAGGTGCGTGTGCCCAAGGACCTGTCTGGGAAGGCTCGTGACGCGCTCGAGGCGTATCGCGAGGCGACCGCGGGCGAGGATCCGCGGGCCGAGCTGTTCGAGGCCGCGAAGGGAGACTGAGAGAGAGATGGACGGCCGTCGACGTAACCCGTATGAACTGACCGAGGAGACCCCGGTCTACGTCATCTCGGTGGCGGCCCAGCTCTCCGGACTCCACCCGCAGACGCTGCGCCAGTACGACCGCCTGGGCCTGGTCTCGCCGGACCGTACCGCCGGCCGGGGCCGCCGCTACTCGGCCCGCGACATCGAACTGCTCCGCCAGGTGCAGCAGTTGTCGCAGGACGAGGGCATCAACCTGGCCGGCATCAAGCGCATCATCGAACTGGAGAACCAGGTCGCCGCCCTGCAGTCCCGCGTCGCGGAGCTGGAGGCGGCCCTGGACGGCGCGGCGGCCGCGATGCGGCAGCGCGAGGCAGCCGTCCACGCCTCCTACCGCCGCGACCTGGTGCCGTACCAGGAGGTCCAGCAGACCAGCGCCCTGGTGGTGTGGCGGCCCAAGCGTCAGCAGCAACAGGACTGAGTGGAACACCGTGAAGGGGCCCGCGGACGACCGCGGGCCCCTTCGGCGTGTCAGATGGTCCGCGTGCTGGTCACGACGGCCGACTCGGCGGCGTTGCCGTGCGCGTCGAGCGCGGCCACTTTGTAGTCGTAGGCCGTGCGGTAGGCGGCCTGGGCGTCCGTGTAGCCGGTGGCCGTGGTGTCGGCGAGCGCGGTGAAGCCGGTCGCCCCGGCAGCCCTGCGGTACACCCGGTAGCCGGCCGCGTCCCCGGGGGCCGTCCAGGACAGCTCGTTGGCGCCCTGCGTGCCGGTCGCGGCGAGCTTCGGGGCGGTGGGCGGGGTCAGGTCCCGTGAGGGGACCGGGCCCTGGTCGGCGCTGCCGGAGGACTCGTTGCCGGCCTTGTCGTAGGCGCGGATCTCGTAGTAGTACGACTGCCCGGCCTGCGGCGGCCGTTCGCTGAGGCGGTGCACCGTGGTCGTACCGACCAGGGTGAAGGCGCTCGTGCCCGCCACCCGGCGGTGGACGCGGTAACCGGCCAGATCCATCTCCTTGTTCGCCGTCCAGTTGAGCACGGCGTGGATACCGGACGGGTCCCCGGTGTAGTAGTCCCAGGAGACCCCGGCCGGGGCGAGCGGCCGCACCGAGTCGACGGTGGCGGACGTGCGCCGGGTGTAGGCGAACTTCACGCTCGCGGCGCCGGTCCAGTTCACGTAGTCCACGCGCACGGTGTGTCGGCCCTTGGGGACGGTGACGCCCACACTCTTGGCGCGTGTGCCCGAGGCGTTGGACCACAGGTCGGCCTTGCGGCCGCCGTCCAGACAGACCCGGATGCCGTCGGTCCCGGAGGCGGCGAACGTGAAGGGGCCACCGGACCCGAAGTCGCGGGTGACGCGCCAGCGGACGCCGAAGTTGTCCTT
This sequence comes from Streptomyces sp. NTD91, assembly GCF_059510455.1. Classification (NCBI taxonomy): domain Bacteria; kingdom Bacillati; phylum Actinomycetota; class Actinomycetes; order Kitasatosporales; family Streptomycetaceae; genus Streptomyces; species Streptomyces sp. NTD91. Next base: position 58,713 of record NZ_JCAJZW010000039.1, on the reverse strand, counting down.
CGGCAGCCCGGAGGCGGGCGCGCCGGTCCAGTTCTGGTCGACGACGCTGTCACAGTCCGTCTTCTTCGGGGTGCCGGAGAACGTGGTGTTCGCGTAGAACATCCGCTTGTACGTCGGCGAGGCGCACGTCGTTGCCGCGGACGCGGTCAGGGCGGCCGCGTTCAGCAGGGCGCCGGCGGTGGCGAGCACCACGGCCGTGGCGGTCGCGCGTCTGGCTGGGTTCATTCGGTCCTCTGCTCGAGTCGGATCGGCGGCGCGCAGCCGCCGGTGATCACGACTCGTGGGGTTCCGGGTTGGTTGTAACGCTCTTTGCCGTTCCATGAACGCCCTTTGAATGGAGGGTCCGTAAAGAGTGTTTGGAGGTGATTCCGCGCGTCCTTCACAGAGTCAGCTGAGCGTGGTGTTGCGGACTCGTTAAGTAGTTCCGCTTGACGCCGGGTGCGGCATCCGCGTTGTCTTTTCAGACACCTGGGTCGTATAGCCGCCCTACGTCCGGAACGCACCTGAAGTGAGCCCTCGAATGCGTCGAATCGCCCTGTCCGTGGCTGCATCCACGATGACCCTCTCGCTCGCCGGCTGCGGCGTGCTGGACGCGACGGGGGACAGCGCGAGCGCGAGCCCGAGCAAGGGCAACGACGTCACCGTGGGGCTGCTGCTGCCGGAGAAGGCCAACACCCGCTACGACAAGTTCGACTACCCCATCATCAAGAGCGAGGTCTCCCGGCTCACCTCGAAGCGGGGCAAGGTCGAGTACGCCAACGCCGACGCGGACGCCTCCCGGCAGGCCTCGCAGATGCAGCGGATGATCGACGAGAAGGTCGACATCATCATGCTCGACGCCGTCGACTCGCACGGCATCGCGCCCGAGGTGAAGAAGGCCAAGGACGCGGGCATTCCGGTCATCGCCTACGACCGGCTCGCCGAGGGCCCGATCGACGCCTACATCTCCTTCGACAACGAGCTCGTCGGCGAGGTGCAGGGCCGCACCCTGCTGGAGGCCCTCGGCTCGAACGCCGACAGCTCCACCAAGATCGTCATGGTGAACGGCTCGCCCACCGACCCCAACGCCAAGCAGTTCAAGGAGGGCGCGCTCTCCGAGCTGAACGGCAAGGTGACGATCGCGGAGTCGTACGACACCACGGACTGGAAGCCGGAACTCGCCGAGTCCGAGATGGCCAGGGCCATCGGCGCGATCGGCAAGAACAACATCGCCGGCGTCTACGCCGCCAACGACGGCATGGCGGGCGGCGTCATCAAGGCCCTGAAGGCGGCCGGCGTCACCAGCCTCCCCCCGGTCACCGGCCAGGACGCGGAACTCGACGCGGTGCAGCGGATCGTGTCCGGCGAGCAGTACATGAGCGTCTACAAGGCCTACCCGGACGAGGCCCAGGCCGCCGCCCAGATAGCCGTCGCCAAGGTCCAGGGCAAGGACATCCAGTTCGACGCGCTCACCCAGGACAAGGCCTCCAGCCCCACCACCAAGGACATCCCGTCCAAGCTGATCCAGCCGATCGCCCTGACCAAGGGCAACATCAAGGACACGGTCGTCGCGGACGGCATCTACACGGTGGCCGACATCTGCACTCCCAAATACAAGGCGGCCTGCGCGGCGATCGGCCTGAAGTAGCGGCTCAGCTCCTTCCGCGGCAGCTTCCCCGGCGGGGCACGGCGCATCGCGTCACCCCCGTGGACGCGGTGCGCCGGCCCCGCGGCTCCCCCTGCGGAGCGTCTCCGCGGGATCAACGATGCCGTGGCACCGTCCGCCCCACCACCATCAGCTTGTTGCAATGCGAGGGGCGGAGCCTGGTCGATGTCCGGACATGACGCGCTTTAGCCGTGGCCCTGTTGAGGCGAGCCGTGTTGCGGACCCGGTCGGCGCCGCGCATAGTTGCGCTGCGGAAGTGGCAGCACACCGGGGGTGAAATGGGCGATGGCCGGGCGTGGGGCGGAGGAGCATCCACACGGCGCCGACCGACTGTGCGCGGCCGGTGACCGTGTCTATTCCCGGGCCGTGCGCCGGGGCCGGGTGCCGCGCACCGATGCCGAGGCGGTGCCCTGCCTGCTGGAACTGGCCCTGCTGCACCCGGATCCCGACGACATGGACTGGCTGGTGCCGACCTCCCCGCAGGAGGTCATGACCAGGCTGCTGCGCGGGGTCTACGACGAGGTCAGCGCGAGCCAGCAAAAGGTGGGCTCGGCGGTGGCCGCCTTCGAGTGGTACGCCGGGCTCGGCCGTCAGCTCGGCGCGCTCGCCGCACCGGCCGAGGGCAGCGCGATCCGGGTGCTGGACGGGCTCTCCCGTATCCAGGCCGCGATGGACGAGGCGACCGAGGCGTGCACGACCGAGGTGCTCACCGTGCAGCCCGGCGGGATCCGCCGGGAGGCCGAGCTGACCGAGGGCCTGCACCGGGCACTGGCCCTGCGCGGCCGGGGCGTGCGCATGCGCGACCTGTACACGCACGTGGCCCGGCACGGCCAGGGCCTCCTCAACTACCTGGAGCTGATGGGAGACACGGTCGAGGCAAGGACGCTGGACGAGGTCATCGACCGGCTCATCCTGTTCGACCGCACGGTGGCCTTCATCCCCGCCAACGCCGACCGCACGATGGCCCTGGAGCTGCGCCACCCGGCCCTGGTGCAGTACCTGGTGACGGTCTTCGAACGCCTCTGGCGCCTCGCCATCCCGCTCACCGCGCCGCTCCCCGACACCGGCATCGAGGGCATCTCGCACCGCGAGCAGTCCATCGCCGCGCTGCTGGCCGAGGGCCACCAGGACGCGGTGATCGCCGAACGGCTCGGCATCAGCGTGCGCACCTGCCGCGCGCACATCGCCCGCCTGTCGGAGACCCTCGGCGCGGCCAGCCGTACCCAACTCGGCGTCCGGATCGCCCAGGTCGGCCTGGACGGCCACCGCGGTGCCGGGCTGCCGGTCCGTGCGCTCACGGCTCCTGATCAAGGATCCCCGAGCGTGCGATGAGATAGCCGAGCTGGGCGCGGCTGTCGCTGCCGAGGGTGGCGGCGAGCTTGGCGATGTGCAGCCGGGCGGTACGGACGTTCATGCCCAGGCGGTCCGCGATGACGGCGTCGGTGTGCCCCTCGACCAGGAGGGCCGCGATGGCCCGCTGACGGGGCGTGACACCGTTCACCGACGGCGGTCGCACCGCCTTCGGGAACATCGGCGTGGCCAGCCGCCACAGCCGGTCGAAGGTCGTCACGAAGTACTTGATCAGGGCCGGGTGGCGGACCTCGAGGGCCAGCGTGCCGTCGTCGTCGGCCGGGAGGAAGGCGACCTTGCGGTCGATGACGATGAGCCGGTCCGGCACCTCGTCGAGGCTGCGCGCCTCGGTGTCGCCGCGCCGTAAGTGCTCCAACGGGCCGTACGCCTCCGGCACATGGCGCAGCGTGTGCTGGTAGAGGGTGCGGATGCGGCCGCCGCGGTCCAGCAGGGCCTGGTCGCGCCCGAAGGCGGTGTCGCGGGCCGCCTCGCCGCGCGGACCGGTGAGGCCCGCGTGCGGCTGGACGGTGAGGGACTCCACGGTGGCGTCGACCATCGCGTCGCTGATGGCCCGGTTGATCTGCTCGGTGCCGCTGAGCAGGCGCAGCATGGCCGTGCCGGGATCGAAGGACTGCCGCACACCGATCTCCAGCAGCCGCTCGAACCGTTCCACCAGCCGGTCCTCGCGCCGCCGTTCCTCCGCGACCCGGGCCGCGGAGGCGCGCAGCAGCCGGTGCAGCACCGCGACGGGTGCGACCGGTACCAGCAGCCCGGGGTCGCGCAGGTCGGGGTGGAGCAGCCCGAAGTCGCTCAGGCAGGGGGCGTCGACGGCCTCGGCGGCCGGTACCCGGCCCTCGCGCAGGGCACGCTCGTACAGCTCCTGCCCGGCGGTGCACAGCTCCTCCACCCCGTGCTCCAGGTGCTTCACCGGCCCACCTCGCCCTGCCGGTCGAGGATGCCGGAGCGTGCGATGAGACAGCCGAGCCGGGCGCGGCTGTCGCTGCCGAGGGTGGCGGCGAGCTCGGCGATGTGCAGCCGGGCGGTACGGATGTTCATGCCGAGGCGCTCGGCTGTGGCGGCGTCGGTGCGGCCCTCGACGAGAAGGGCCGCGGTGGCCGGCCGGCGGGCCGTGACGCCGTCCGGGGAGGGCTGCGGGGCGGTCCGTGGGTACAGGGGCGTGGCCAGGTGCCAGAGCCGGTCGAAGACGGTCACGAGAAAGTCGACCAGGGCCGGGAGGCGGATCTCCAGGGCGAGGGTGCGGTCCCTGTTCGCCGGGATGAGGGCGACAGCGCGGTCCAGGACGTGCTCCGGATGCAAAGGCGTGGTCACCGGGTCCTGCCGCGCCGTGCGCGGGTTCACTGGTGCCCGTCCGGTTCCGGCCGCGTGTACTCCTTGTCCAGCAGACCCGACTGGGCGATGAGATAGCCGAGCTGGGCGCGGCTGCCGCTGCCGAGCGCGGTGGCGAGCTTGGCGATGTGGGCCCGGCACGTGCGGACGTTCATGCCCAGCCGGCGGGCGATGGCTTCGTCGACGTGTCCCTCGACCAGGAGCTTGGCGATGGAGTGCTGGATCTCCGTGATGCCGTCGGGGGCGGTCTCGTAGGGGGCGCCGGTGCTCAGGGGCACCGCGCGGGCCCACATGAACTCGAACACCTTGATCAGGTAGCGCACCAGGCCGGGGTGCCGGAGTTCCAGGGCGACCTGACGGTCGTCGCGGATGGGGATGAAGGCGACGGTCTCGTCGCAGATGATGAGCCGCTCCACCAGTTCGTCGATGGTGCGGTACTCCACCTTGCCCTCGGAGAACTGGGAGACGTACCCGAGCGTCTCGGGGCTGTAGCGGGCCGTGTGCTGGTAGAGGGTACGGATGCGCACCCCGCGTTCGAGGAGCGGCCGGTCGCGCTCCAGTCCCTGCACGAGGGTGTGTTCGAGGCGGCGGCTGCTCGGCTGCACGGTGAGCACCTCGGAGCGGGCCTCCGCGGTCGCCACGTCGAGGGCGGCGTTGATACGGTCCAGGCCCTCCAGCACCGATATGGAGTGCGTGGGCGTGCTGTTCTGGGCACTGAGCGCCATGAACGGTTCGAACGCCTCGGCCAGTTCGACCGACAGCCGCCGGCGTTCGGAGATCTCACGTTCGATCGGGTTGAGCCGCTGGGCCAGGGCCACCGAGGGAGGGGTCGGACGCAGCCAGTTCGGGTCGTCGGGGTCCGGGTGCAGGAGGGCGAACTCCATCAGGCAAGGGGCGGAATCCACCTCCGCGCGGGCGATGCGCCCGGACCGCAGCGCCTTCGCGTAGAGGCGGCTACCCTCCTCGCATAGCTCGGTCATTGCATGGGGATGTGACACTTTGGTCCGATTCGTTGTCAAATCTCCACCCCCCAGGGTCCTGAACATGCAGGAACATGATGCATCGATCGTGTGGCCATGACGTGCCCAAATGAGACATCGTCTTGTTCGGACGGGGGAAGAGGGGACCTTCAAGTGAGGACGAAGCCGACTATGCGCAAGAGAATGCTTCGGTCGATGCTCGCCGTCACCTTCTCCGCCGTTGTGGCCATCGGCGCGCTGAGTGGCCTCTCCGGTGGGAATCGTGACACCGCGGCGGACACCACGTGGGGAATCGCTCCTCGGACCGTCGCCCTGAGTGCCGACAGCACCGGGACGGCGCATGCCGATGGTGCAGACGACACCACCTGGGGCTGACTGATGACTACTCCACCCGACGACCGCTCCTTCCGTCGCGAGATGGCCACGGCCTACCGCTCCGGATGGCACTTCATCGACCTGGTCACCGCCATCCCGCACAGTGGTGACTCGCTGATGGTGACGGTGTTCGGCGAGCCGGTCGTCGTGACGCGGGACGCGGACGAGGACGTGCGGGCGTACCGGTGCCTGCGCAGGCCGCGCGGTGCGCCCCAGCCGGTGCGGTGCGCCGTACGGTACGGAATGATCTTTGTGAATCTCGACCAGCGGGACCACCGGCTCGCCGAGCCGGCGGACCAGGACCTGAGGACCATCTCGGCCACCCCCCGCAGTGCCTGACGCGATTCCCCCGTCGTAAAAGATCGCTCAGGTGCTTCCCCCCGCAGCGGCGTCACCGTGACCTGAACACGGTGACGCCGCTGCAGTTTTCCGACGATATCCCTCGACATGTCATGGGATGGGCGCGCTCCCAGGGTGGCCGAAACTGTTCGCTTGCGTCCCGGTGCCCCGTTCACAGGTTTCCCAGCGCCCGCTCCACCTCGATCTCGATCACCACGCGCGCCGGATTCGGCGACGGCACCCGCTCGTACCGCTCGGCGTACCGCTTCTCGGCCTCCGCCACCCGTTCGGCCTCCGTCCGCACCCGTGCCCGCCCCTCCAGCGTGGCCCAGCGCCGGCCGTCCACCTGGCACACCGCGACCCGGGCGCCCCCGGCACCCGCCGCGCGCACGTGCCGCACCTTCGCGCTGGTCCGGTTGGTGATCACTCGGGCCAGCCCCGCCGCCGCGTCGTACGTCACCCCCACCGGGACGACGTGCGGGCTGCCGTCGGGCCGGAGCGTCGTCAGCGTGCACAGATGGCGTTCGCGCCAGAACGCCAGGTACTGCTCGGAGTGGTTCATCATGCCCGCAACCTAGTCCCCGCCCCCGGGTCACCGCCCTTCCGTCCTCACCTTGAGCGGAATGGACTCAACTTTGTGTACGCTGGTTAAGTCAGCAGTGGAAGAGTGTGGCCGAGGAGGAGAACGGACGACGTGGACGCCGAGCTGACCAACAGGAGCCGGGACGCGATCAACGCGGCCGGCAACCGGGCCGTGACCGAGGGGCACCCGGACCTCACCCCCGCTCACCTGCTGCTGGCTCTGCTCCAGGGGCAGGACAACGAGAACATCACCGACCTGCTCGCGGCCGTCGAGGCCGACCAGGCCGCGGTACGCGTGGGCGCCGAGAAGATCCTGGCCGCGCTGCCCAGCGTGACCGGTTCCACCGTCGCGCCCCCGCAGCCCAACCGTGAGCTGCTGGCCGTGATCGCCGACGCCGGCGAGCGCGCCGGGGAACTGGGTGACGAGTACCTGTCGACCGAGCACCTGCTCATCGGTATCGCCGCGAAGGGCGGCCGGGCCGGCGAGCTGCTCGCGCAGCAGGGAGCCGACGCGAAGAAGCTGCTGGAGGCCTTCAGGAAGGCCAGGGGAGGACGCCGCGTGACCACCGCCGACCCGGAGGGCCAGTACAAGGCCCTGGAGAAGTTCGGCACCGACTTCACCGCCGCCGCCCGCGAGGGCCGGCTCGACCCGGTCATCGGGCGCGACCAGGAGATCCGGCGGGTCGTGCAGGTGCTGAGCCGCAGGACGAAGAACAACCCGGTCCTCATCGGCGAGCCCGGTGTGGGCAAGACCGCCGTGGTCGAGGGGCTGGCCCAGCGGATCGTCAAGGGCGACGTGCCCTCCTCGCTGAAGGACAAGCGGCTGGTCGCGCTGGACCTCGGCGCGATGGTCGCCGGCGCCAAGTACCGCGGCGAGTTCGAGGAACGGCTGAAGGCCGTCCTCGCCGAGATCAAGGACTCCGACGGGCAGATCATCACCTTCATCGACGAGCTGCACACCGTCGTCGGCGCGGGCGCCGGCGGCGACTCCGCCATGGACGCCGGCAACATGCTCAAGCCGATGCTGGCCCGCGGCGAGCTGCGCATGGTCGGTGCCACCACCCTGGACGAGTACCGGGAGCGGATCGAGAAGGACCCCGCCCTGGAGCGCCGCTTCCAGCAGGTGCTGGTCGCCGAGCCGACCGTGGAGGACACCGTCGCGATCCTGCGCGGCCTGAAGGGCCGGTACGAGGCGCACCACAAGGTGCAGATCGCCGACAGCGCGCTGGTGGCGGCGGCCACCCTCTCCGACCGCTACATCACCTCCCGCTTCCTGCCCGACAAGGCCATCGACCTCGTCGACGAGGCCGCCTCCCGGCTGCGTATGGAGATCGACTCGTCCCCGGTCGAGATCGACGAACTCCAGCGCGCCGTCGACCGGTTGAAGATGGAGGAGCTGGCGATCGCCAAGGAGACCGACCCGGCCTCCGTCGCCCGCCTGGAGAAGTTGCGCCGTGACCTCGCCGACAAGGAGGAGGAGCTGCGGCACCTCACCGCCCGCTGGGAGAAGGAGAAGCAGTCCCTCAACCGGGTCGGTGAGCTGAAGGAGAAGCTGGACGATCTGCGTGTCCAGGCCGAACGCGCCCAGCGCGACGGTGACTTCGACACGGCCGCCAAACTGCTCTACGGCGAGATCCCCAACCTGGAGAAGGAACTGGAGGCCGCCTCCGCGGCCGAGGAGGAGGTCGCCAGGGACACCATGGTCAAGGAGGAGGTCGGCTCCGACGACATCGCCGACGTCGTGGCCGCCTGGACCGGCATCCCGGCCGGCCGCCTGCTGGAGGGCGAGACCCAGAAGCTGCTGCGCATGGAGGAGGAGATCGGCGAGCGGCTCATCGGCCAGACCGAGGCCGTACGGGCGGTCTCGGACGCGGTACGGCGCTCGCGGGCGGGTATCGCCGACCCCGACCGGCCCACCGGATCCTTCCTCTTCCTCGGCCCGACCGGTGTAGGCAAGACCGAACTCGCCAAGGCGGTCGCCGACTTCCTCTTCGACGACGAGCGGGCCATGGTCCGCATCGACATGTCGGAGTACAGCGAGAAGCACAGCGTGGCCCGGCTGGTCGGCGCGCCTCCCGGGTACGTGGGCTACGAGGAGGGCGGCCAGCTCACCGAGGCGGTCCGCCGCCGCCCGTACTCCGTCATCCTGCTGGACGAGGTGGAGAAGGCCCATCCGGAGGTCTTCGACATCCTGCTCCAGGTCCTTGACGACGGCCGCCTGACGGACGGTCAGGGCCGGACGGTCGACTTCCGCAACACCATTCTGGTGCTCACCTCCAACCTGGGCAGCCAGTTCCTGGTCGACCCGCTCAGGAGCGAGGAGGAGAAGCGGGAGCAGGTCCTCGAAGTGGTCCGGGCCTCCTTCAAACCGGAGTTCCTCAACCGCCTGGACGATCTGGTGGTCTTCTCGGCCCTGACCAAGCCCGAGCTGGAACGGATCGCCCAGCTGCAGATCGGCGCTCTGGGCAGGCGGCTGGCCGAACGCCGGCTCGTCCTGGACGTCACCCCCGAGGCGCTGGCCTGGCTCGCGGAGGAGGGCCTGGATCCCGCCTACGGCGCCCGCCCGCTGCGCCGCCTCGTCCAGACCGCCATCGGTGACCGCCTCGCCAAGGAGATCCTCGCCGGCGACATCAAGGACGGCGACACGGTCCGCGTCGACCGCTTCGGCGACGGCCTGCTGGTCGGTCCGGCGACCGGGAAGACGCTGTGACGCGCACACGGTGAACGCCGGGCGGCGTACGAGGGCCCGGTGCGGGCCCTCGTACGCCGCCGCCGGGGGACCGTGGTCGCACCCGCCGTTCAGGTCCGGGCAGAGGCCCGCTCCCTCGGCTGAGTACTCCGTGTCCGGTTCCGGCGCGTGCGGACGGGCGGTCTTCAGCCAATCGCGGACGCCGTCCCCGGGCGTCCGGAAGTGGGCGCCGCACGCGGTCTCCAGCCGGACCTCCACCGTGCGGTGCGCCTCGTACGCCCCCGCGGCGGCTTCGCCCGCCGAGGGCCGGGGCCTCGGTGCCCACCCGACCAGCCGGATCGTGTCAGCCCATGGCGGACAGGCGGGCGTCGGGGCTTGCCTCCCCCCTCCCCGCATGGGGGAGGATGGCGGAATCCGCATGAAGGGAAAATCACGGTGAGCATCGACCCGTCCTCGATTCCGAACTTCGGGGGCCAGCCCGAACCGCAGCCCCAAGGACCGGCGGGCCCCGTCGTCCCGGATCAGGATCTTGTGAAGCAGCTCCTCGACCAGATGGAGCTGAAGTACGTCGTCGACGAGGAGGGTGACCTCGCGGCGCCGTGGGAGCAGTTCCGCACCTACTTCATGTTCCGCGGAGAGGCCGAGCAGGCCGTCTTCTCGGTGCGGACGTTCTACGACCGCCCCCACAAGATCGACGAGAAGCCGCAGCTGCTGGAGTCCGTCGACGACTGGAACCGCCGCACCCTGTGGCCCAAGGTGTACACCCACACCCATGACGACGGCACCGTCCGGCTGATCGGCGAGGCCCAGATGCTGATCGGCACGGGCGTCGACATCAACCACTTCGTCTCCTCGACCGTCAGCTGGGTGCGGGCCGCGATCGAGTTCGACCGGTGGCTCGTCGAGCAGCTCGGCCTGGAGCAGGAGGTCAACGAGGCGGACAAGCCCGAGAACCCCGAGGAGGAGGGCGAGTAGGCCGCGCGACAACGCCTACAACGGCTCCTGTGCGTACACCACCAGGTACGCACCGTAGACGTAGCTGAGCCCGGCCAGGGCCGCGACCAGTACGGTCGCGTGCCAGGGCCGGGCTCGCGCCGTTCGCGCCAGGCTCCGGGCCGGCGGCAGCAGCAGCGGGAACGCCGGCAGCAGGAACCGCGGCTTGCACTCGAAGTAGCCCGACCCGCCGAGCGCGACCAGCAGCAGCACCCCGCTGAACACCACCAGCGGCAGCGGAGCGCGGTCCAGCAGCAGCAGCGCGTACAGCACCGTCGCCGTCGCGACCAGGGCCAGCGCCACCGGGAACACGAACCGGCTGCCGTGCAGCAGCATCGAGCGCAGGAACCGCAGCGCGCCGTGCCCGAAGTCGAACGTCGACCCCCACAGCCGCTGCACCTCGAAGTAGCCCCCGAAGAGATCCCCCTTGCGCCACCCGACCCACAGCACGTACCCCGTCCAGCCCAGCGGGGCGAGTGCCGCGCCCGTCCACAGCCTGTGGGAAACTCCTCCGCGCCGCCGCCACAGTTCGGCCCCGGCCGCCGCCAGCACCGCGACGGCCGCCGCGAACCCGTTCGGCCTCGCCAGCCCCGCGCCCGCCGCGAGCGCCCCCGCCCACAGCCAGTTCCCGGCCAGCACCGCGTACAGCGACCAGGCGGCGAACGCGGTGAGCACCGGCTCGGTGTACGCCATCGACAGCACCACCGCGTGCGGCAGCAGCCCCCACAGCAGCACCAGCGCGATGCCGGTGGCCCGCCCGTGCAGCCGGGAGCCGATGGCGTGCATCCCGGCGGCGGCCACGGCGGCCCCGGCCCACGAGATCAGCAGACCGGCGGTGCCCCCGCCGACCGGGGTCAGCGCGGTGACCGCCCGCAGCAGCGCCGGGTACAGCGGGAAGAACGCGAGGTCGCTGTGCGGGCCCGGGTCGTGGGAGGGCAGGTCGTGCCCGTAGCCGTGGGCGGCGATGCCCAGGTACCAGACCGAGTCCCAGGACCGTCCGAGCAGCCTCAGCGGGTCCCGGCCGGCGACGTGCGCGACGAGGGCCAGCACGGCCGCACCGGTGAGCCGGACGCCGAGGAAGAGGCCTACGGCGACGCCGCCCGCGCGCAGGAGGGAGGGTCCGGTACGGTCGCGCCGCACCGGCTCCGGCGCGGCTGCGGGCGGGGCGAGGGTCGTGCTGGCGTGCGTCACATCTGAGCACCATGCGTCACCCCGTACCGCGGTGGCACGGTGAAGCGCCGGTGCGGTGCCCGTCGTCACCCGTATGCGGGGCCGTGCCGCGTCCCTTCGGGGGCGCTACAGCGCCCGGAGCCGCCCGGCGGCCGCCCACACGTCCGCTGGACCGCCGGGCCTGGCCGTCGGTCCCCCTGACGCGGCCGTGCCGCCACGGGCTGCCGGGGCGTGGCGCCCGCTTCGAGGACGTCCTGCTGATCTCCGAGGCCGTCCCGACCCCCTCCACACGCAAGGACTACGACGACTGCACCGCGAAGTACGGCCGCTACGGCATCCCGATCTACCTGGTGGTGGACCCCTACGCCCAGGAAGTCGTCCTCCACACCCAGCCGACCGGCACCGGTAACATCGCGGCAAAGTACGGCACGGGCAAGCTCCCCATCCCGCTGGCTGACGCTCGCACTTTCACCCTCGACCTCGACGAGCTCCCGCGTCCGGAGCCCGAGGCGGCCGCCCGCTGACGAAGGGCTCCCGGTGTGGCCGTGCCTTTGGCACGGCCCTCGTCGGAACGTGCGCGTTCCGGGTCGGGCGCGAATGGCCGTGGTCGGCGGGGGTGACTGCCTCTTCGGCGCCGATGAGTCCGGGGCCGACAGCCCCCGGACGGGGCTCACATGCGCCGCAGCCGCTCCGCCGCCTCGCGCAGGAGCTCCTCGCGCTTGCAGGGGGCGAACCGCACGAACGGCGCCTCCGCCTCCCGGTCGTCGTAGAACACGGCTTTCGGGATCGCCACCACGCCGGCCCGTTCCGGCAGGGCGCGGCAGAAGGCGAAGCCGTCCTTCTCGCCGAGGGGGCGGATGTCGGTGGTGATGAAGTACGTCCCGGCCGGCCGGAAGACCGCGAAGCCCGCCTCCGCCAGGCCCTGCGCGAGGATGTCCCGGCGGGCCAGCGTGGACCGGCGCAACTGCGCGAAGTAGGCGTCGGGCAGCGCGAGCGCCTCGGCGACCGCGTACTGGAAGGGGCCCGAGGAGACGTACGTCAGGAACTGCTTCACCGAGCGGACGGTGGTCACCAGCTCCGGCGCGGACGTCACCCGGCTCAGATTCCACCTCCCGCAGGCAGGTGAGCGAGACCTCAGCGGTGCCCCCGCCCATGACGGGCACGGCTTCGTCCGGGCCGGTACTCGGGTGTGTTGGCCGTCGTGGCCCAGGGCTCGCCGAGGCCGTCCAGGGTCTTGATGAGAGGGGTCAGGGCCTTGCTCAGGTCGATGGCCCCCTGATGGAAGGCCGGTGCCGCCGCCTTGATGTCGGCGGTCTTGATGTCCAGCACCTTGCCGGGGACCTGGCCGTCACCCACCGCTGCCGTCTCCCCCCGGTTCGCAACTGCCGCTTCCGACCCTGGGGGAGGCGAGTCAAGAAAAAATCAATTGAAGACATGCGTAAGTAATGTGGTGGTGACGAAGTGCTCGCTGATGAGCTCGAATTGGCCACCTTCGATCAACTAGAACCTGCCTCATGGAGGTGATGCGCGGCGGCAGCGCTCAGCGGCCGGTCTCGCCGCACCTGCCACCATCGCGAGAATGGCCATGAGCTCAGTCCGCCAAGCGTCGCAGGCGGCTGGTGGCCGTCTGGAGGACGTCGTTCCTCTTGCAGAAGGTGAATCGGACCTGGCTGCGGCCGGCGTCGGGGTCGTCGTAGAAGACGGAGTTGGGGATCGCGACGACGCCACAGCGTTGGGGGAGCGCGCGGCAGAAAGCGTAGGCGTCCTTCTCACCGAAGGGGGAGATGTCGGTGGTGATGAAGTACGTGCCCTGGGGCTGGTAGACCTCGAATCCGGCCGCGCGCAGGCCGTCACCGAGTAGATCGCGCTTGCGGCGGAGGTCGGCGCGGAAGCTGTCGAAATACGTGTCCGGCAGACGGAGCGCTTCTGCGATCGCGTACTGGAAGGGCCCCGCGCTGACGTAGGTCAGGTACTGCTTGACCGTCCGGACGGCGGCGACGAGCGGGGCGTCCGCAGTGATCCAGCCGACCTTCCATCCGGTGAAGGAGAACGTCTTGCCCGCCGAACCGATCGTCACCGTGCGCTCACGCATGCCGGGGAAGGACGCGAGGGGCACGTGCTCGGCGTCGTCGAACACCAGGTGCTCGTAGACCTCGTCCGTGACGACCAGCAGCTCCCGCTCGACCGCCAGCTCGGCGATCGCGGCCAGCTCGGCGCGGGTGAGGACCGTGCCCGTCGGATTGTGCGGGGTGTTGATCAGCAGCAGCCGGGTGCGGTCGGTGACGGCGGCGCGCAGCTCGTCCAGGTCCAGGCGGAAGGAGCCGTCGTGCGGGCGCAGGGTGACGGGCACGCGCGTGCCGCCCGCCATCGCGATGCTCGCCGCGTAGGAGTCGTAGTACGGCTCCAGGGCGACGACCTCGTCACCCGGCTCCACCAGTGCCAGCAGCGCCGCCGCGATCGCCTCCGTGGCGCCCGCCGTGACCAGCACCTCGGTGTCGGGGTCGTACGACAGGCCGTACCGGCGCAGCTGGTGAGCAGCGATCGCGGTGCGCAGCTCCGGGACCCCCGGGCCCGGCGGGTACTGGTTGCCGCGGCCCTCGCGCAGTGCCCGCACCGCCGCCTCCCGTACCTCCTCGGGCCCGTCGGTGTCGGGGAAGCCCTGGCCGAGGTTGATCGACCCGGTCGACAGGGCGAGCGCGGACATCTCGGCGAAGATCGTCGTCCCGAACTCGGCGAGCCGGCGGTTGAGGTGAGGGCGTGCGCTGGAGGTCATGCCGGCCATCCTGCGCCCAAGCTCTGGACTTCCTCAACTCCGCTTTGCGCCCCGGGACGGCCGGGCATCCCCCGTGCACGGCGGTCCACGGGGGGCCGCTCCGGGGGAACGGAAGGAGGGTGACGCCGTGATCGTCGGCATCATCTTCATCCTGGTCGTGGGCGCGTTCGTGGCCCTCACGGCGCTGGCGGGCGGGAGCGGACGGAAGCGGCAGCGGCGGGCGTCGCCCGGCGGGACCGGCCGCGGCCGGTCCCGCTCGTCGTCCTCCTCGTCCTCGTCGTACGACAGCGGCGGCAGCTGGTGGGCGGGCAGTGCCGGCTCGGGCTCGTCGGGTGGCGGCCACCACGGCGGCCACTCCTGCGGCGGAGGCCATTCCTGCGGGGGCCACTCCTCCTGCGGCGGGTCGTCCTGCGGCGGGGGTTCGTCGTGCGGGGGAGGCAGCTGACACCGGGCGACCGAGTCCCACCCGGGCCCCCGTCGGCGCAGGCGTCCGGCGGGGGCCCGGTCGTCTCCCGTGCCCCGTGCCCGGCTTTCACCGATCGCGTGTCCTGTGCCCGGACCTCGCCGTTGTGTTCAACGTGGCCGGGCGCTCGCCGCTCGTGCCGCGTGCCAAGCGTCCGCCGTGGTTGAACAGTTGAACTGTGGAGACCCCTGGGGGATGGAAACCCGGCGAAGTTGGGTAAAAACACTGTGGGGGTGCCTCTGTTCATGATTCCCTCTAAATCGCCAACGCAGCCCCCGGACGTCCTGAGACTCCCCATCCCGGCGGAGCCGGCTGGGCCGGCGTGGCCGATCTCCCCCTCATCGCGTGTTAGCGGAGCCGATCCATGCTCACGACCCTGAACACCTCCTACACCGATACGCGCGCCGCCGACCTAGCCTGGGCCCTGGGACGCGAGCCGCTGCCGGCCCTGGCCACCCTCGATCTCGAACTCGCTGACACCAAACTGCAGTTGAGGCTCCTCGGCGCGTCCCACCAGGTGCTGCTGGACGAGGAGCGCGGCCGCTGTTCGGAGACGGTCGCGTGCATCCCCGGCTCGAGTACCCCGCTGCCGCTCGGCGTGGCCAAGCGGGTCGGTGACTGGGAGTACGAGTTCGCGGCGCGCGTCGAGGTGCTCACGCCCGGCTCGTTCGCGGGCCGCGCACAGGAGTTGCTGGCCCTCGTCTCCGATCATCCGCACGGTCTCGCCGGTGTCTTCCCGGGCAGCCCGCACGCCTTCACCGCGATGCTGGCCCAGCGCCACGAGGGCCAGGTGCACTGGCGCACCTGGCACGCCTACCCGCAGGACGGGCAGTTGGTGGCCACCCGTACCCGGGTGGGGGTGCGGGTGCCCGTGGGTGCCGTCGACTGAGGGCCGGCGGCACAAACCCGCGGAGTCCCAACTGTCCCAGATCCACACGTGTGGGTGACGAAGCGTACTGAGGCCGTGACGTAACGTCGCAGGGTGATCGAATCGCACGCCCCCGCGCCCCCGGGCGCCCCGCCCTCCTGGACGGGCCCGGCCCCGCTGCCCGTCCGCCCCGGCACCGGGCGGTTCCTGGTCCTCGTGTGCGTCTTCGTCTGCGCGGCGTGCGGACTCGTGTACGAGCTCGAACTCGTCGCGTTCGCCTCGTACTTGATCGGCAATTCGGTCACCCAGGCCTCCGTCGTGCTCTCCGTGATGGTGTTCGCGATGGGCATCGGCTCCCTCGCCGCCAAGCGGCTGCGCTGGCACGCCGCCGCCGGTTTCGGCGCGATCGAGACCGCACTCGCCCTGGTCGGCGGGTGCAGCGCGATGGTGCTGTACGCCGTCTTCGCCTGGACCGGCGACTGGGGCGGGCTGTGGGCCGAGGGCCCGCGCTGTCTGCTGGTCGCCTTCTCCCTCGCCATCGGACTGCTCATCGGCGCCGAAGTACCGCTGCTGATGGAGCTGATCCAGCGCATCCGGCAGCAGGACGCGGGCGGCGCGGTGGCCGACCTGTTCGCGGCGGACTACGTGGGTGCGCTGGTCGGCGGTCTCGCCTTCCCCTTCCTTCTCCTGCCGTTCCTGGGCCAGTTGGCGGGCGCCCTGCTCACCGGCACGGTCAACGTCGTCGCCGGCGGTGCCCTGGTCCTCGGTCTGTTCCGCCGCGACCTCACCCGCCGGGCCCGCTGGGCCCTGCTCCTCGTCGGCCTCACCGTCCTCGGCGTCCTCGCCTCCGCCGCCGTCCTCGCCGACGACTTCGAACGTGCCGCGCGGCGCGCCGTCTACGGCACGGACGTCCGGGTCGCCGAGCAGACCGACGGGCAGGAGGTCGTCCTGACCGGCGGCGTCGGCGGCGAACCCCTCGACCTGTTCCTGGACGGCCGGCTGCGCGTCGGCGGCGGCGACGAACGCCGCTACGCCGAGGCCCTCGTGCGCCCCGCCTTGTCCGGTGGACCGCACGCGCGCGTGCTGGTCCTCGGCGGCGGCGACGGCCTGGCCGCCCGCGAGGTGCTGCGCCACGGCGGGGTGCGCCGCGTCGACGTCGTCGAACTCGACCCCGGCCTGATCCGCCTGGCCCGCCACGACCCCGGCCTCGCCGCCGCCAACGGCCACGTCTACGAAGACCCCCGCGTCCACACCGTGACGGCGGATGCCCTCGGCTGGCTGCGCGGGGCGCCCAGGGCGGCGTACGACGTCGTGATCGCCGACCTTCCCGACCCCGGCATCACCGCCAGCACCAAGCTGTACTCCCAGGAGTTCTACGGCCTGACCCGCCGGGTCCTCGCCCCCGGCGGCCGGCTCGTCGTCCACGCCGGGTCCGTCACCACCCGCCCCCGCGCCTTCTGGACCGTCGCCGCCACCCTGCGCGCCGCCGGCTTCGCCGGCTCCCCCTACCGCGTCCTCGGCCACGACTCCGGCTTCCCGGCCGACCCCGACCGCTCGGCAGCCGCGTCCGGCGCCCCGCACGACTGGGGGTTCCTTCTGGCGCGGCCCGGGGACTCCCCGCCGCCGCTGCGCCTGGACTCCGGACGGCTGCGCACGCTCACCCAGGAGGAGCTGACGGCGGACGGCACGGCGGCGGAACGCTCCCGCATCGACGGACTGCCCGCATCCACGCTCGTGCACCCCCGGTACTGACGAGCCGGCCCGCTCCCGACGAGCCCGTCGGGCGAGGGTACTTTCCGGTCACACCTGGGTAGGCTCAGCGGACATGGAGCACCAGGTCTTCGTCCCGGTCCCGCCCGCCCAGCTCGGCGCCGCCCTCGCCGACCCGGCGCGAGTCGCCCGCGCGCTCCCCGGTCTGCAACAGGACGCCGGTGCCGAACCCGTCGCCGGCCGCCTGAAGCTCCGGGTCGGCGGACACTCCGTCACCTACCGGGGCACGGCACACGTGGTCGCCCGCGACGACGGCGCCTACGCCGTCGAGGCCGACGCCGTCGAGGCCCGTGGCACCGGCGCCGTGAAACTCGCTCTCACCCTGCGCCTCGCCGACACCGAGGGCGGTACGACGGTCACGGCCGAGGGCACGGCGGACGCGGACGGCCGTGTCGCGGAACTCCCGCCGGACACGGTGCACGCGGCGGCGACCCGTCTGCTGAACCGTTTCCTGGAGAACCTGGCGACGACACCGGCGGAGCCGGAAGCGGCGGCGGAGGAGGCGGCGAAGGCGCCGGAGGCACCGGAGGCGCAGCCGGAAGAGGAGCACACGTCCGTCTTCGACACCGAGATCCCCCCGCCGTCCCTCGACCCCGCGGCCGACGAGGACACCGGCGCCCCGGCCGCCGGCCTCTCCGAGGACTTCGCCGACACCGGCGAACCACCCGCCGAGGCCGCGCACGCCCGCCGCACGATGATCGGCCGCAGCGCGGAGGAGGTCGACCACGCTCCGCCACGGGGTCGCTACGCCCCCGTGCCGGCCCCCCAGACAGTGACGGCGGCCTCGGCCCTGCGCTGGGCGGCACCGGCGGCGGCACTGGCGGTGGCGTCGGCGATCGTCGTGAGCAGGGCACTGCGCAAACGCCGCTGAGCACTCGCCCCCAGTACTGTCGTCCCGTGAGCAACGAAGACATCACGCTGACCGCAGGCGAAGCGGAAGTACGCGTCAGCCCCGCAGGCGGCGCCCGGATCAGCGGGCTCCGGATCGGCTCCCTGGAACTGTTGAGGCAAGGGCCCCGCTACGGCTGCTTCCCGATGGTGCCCTGGTGCGGTCGTATCCGCGACGGCCGTTTCCTGGACGGCGGCACCGTCCGCCAGATGCCGCTCAACTCCCCGCCGCACGCCATCCACGGCACCGCCCGCGACGGCGCCTGGCGCACCGCACGCGTCCAGGAGAACGAGGCGGTGCTCACCTACGACCTGGTCGAGCCGTGGCCGCACCCGGGCCGTGTCACCCAGATCGTCACGCTCACCGAGGACGGACTGACCCTGACCGCGTCGGTGGAGGCGCGGGACGACTCCTTCCCGGCGCAGATCGGCTGGCACCCCTGGTTCAACCGGAACCTGGGCGCGGAGGACGTCACGGTCGCCTTCGAGCCCGCCTGGCAGGAGGAGCGCGGCGAGGACCATCTGCCCACCGGCAACCGGATCGACCCGAAGTCCGGCCCCTGGGACGACTGCTTCGGCATGCCCGGCGGTGTCGACGTCACCCTCACCTGGCCCGGCCAGCTCCAGTTGAAGGTGACCAGCCGCGAGGAGTGGGTGGTGGTCTACGACGAGCAGGCGGAGGCCGTCTGCGTGGAGCCGCAGACCGGCCCGCCCAACGGACTGAACACCCTCCCGCGCCTGGTCACGCTGCTGGAACCGCTGGAGGCGAGCACCGCGTGGAGCTGGCGGCGCCTTTAAGCTGGTCGGCATGACGGACGTTCGCGGCGCGCTGCTGCAGCAGATCAAGGACAAGGCCGTGGTGCACGGCAAGGTGACCCTCTCCTCGGGGCTGGAGGCCGACTACTACGTCGACCTGCGCCGCATCACCCTCGACGGCGAGGCCGCCCCGCTGGTCGGTCAGGTGCTCCTGGACCTGACCGCGGACCTGGAGTTCGACGCGGTCGGGGGGCTCACCATGGGCGCCGACCCGGTGGCCGCGGCCATGCTGCACGCCGCCGCCGCGCGCGGGAAGAGGCTCGACGCCTTCGTCGTACGGAAGGCCGCGAAGGCGCACGGCCTGCAGCGGCGCGTGGAGGGCCCGGAGATCGCGGGTCGGCGGGTGCTCGTCGTCGAGGACACCTCCACCACCGGCGGCTCGCCGCTCACCGCCGTGGAGGCCGTGCGCGAGGCCGGCGCCGAGGTGGTCGCCGTCGCGACCATCGTGGACCGGGCCACCGGTGCCGCGGAGAAAATCGAGGCCGGTGCGGGCGTTCCGTACCGGTTCGCCTTCTCGAAGGATGAACTGGGTCTGGACTGACGACGCGGAGTGACCTGGACTTGACCGGCGCATGGACCATGGGTCCATGTCTGGAAAGATGGGGACGACGACGGCGTCGAAACCCTCAGGTCTAGGTCAGGGCCGTAACGCACAACCCCAACCCGCAACACAAGGAGCGGACAGATGCCCATCGCAACCCCCGAGGTCTACAACGAGATGCTCGACCGGGCGAAGGCAGGCAAGTTCGCCTACCCGGCCATCAACGTCACCTCGAGCCAGACCCTGAACGCGGCGCTGCGCGGCTTCGCGGAGGCTGAGAGCGACGGCATCGTCCAGATCTCGACCGGTGGTGCCGAGTTCCTCGGCGGCCAGTACAGCAAGGACATGGTCACCGGCGCGGTCGCGCTCGCCGAGTACGCGCACATCCTCGCCGAGAAGTACCCGGTCAACATCGCGCTGCACACCGACCACTGCCCGAAGGACAAGCTCGACGGGTACGTGCGTCCGCTGATCGCGGTCTCCGAGGAGCGCGTGAAGGCCGGCCGGAACCCGCTGTTCCAGTCCCACATGTGGGACGGCTCCGCCGAGACCCTCGCCGACAACCTCGCCATCGCCCAGGAGCTGCTGGAGCGCACCCGCGCCGCCAACATCATCCTCGAGGTGGAGATCACCCCGACCGGCGGCGAGGAGGACGGCGTCTCGCACGAGATCAACGACTCCCTGTACACCACGGTCGACGACGCGATCCGCACCGCCGAGGCCCTGGGCCTGGGCGAGAAGGGCCGCTACCTGCTGGCCGCCTCCTTCGGCAACGTCCACGGCGTCTACAAGCCGGGCAACGTCGTCCTCCGTCCCGAGCTGCTGAAGGAGCTGAACGAGGGCGTCGCCGCCAAGTTCGGCAAGACCTCCCCGTTCGACTTCGTCTTCCACGGCGGCTCCGGCTCCAGTGAGCAGGAGATCCTCACCGCGCTCGAGAACGGCGTGGTGAAGATGAACATCGACACGGACACCCAGTACGCCTTCACCCGCCCCGTCGTCGCCCACATGTTCCAGAACTACGACGGCGTCCTGAAGGTCGACGGCGAGGTCGGCAACAAGAAGGCCTACGACCCGCGCACCTGGGGCAAGCTGGCCGAGGCGAGCATGGCCGCGCGCGTCGTCGAGGCGACGCAGAACCTGCGCTCGGCCGGCAACAAGATCAAGTAAGGGGATCGGCCTTCCGGTGGACCCGGCGCCTGTCTGTGGCGCCGGGTCCGCTGTATACCTGGGGGCATGCCCGACGTCCGGCTGGTCTCGCCCCAGGGCAAGTGGATCCTGCTCACCACGGTCCTCGGCTCCGGCATGGCGCTGCTGGACTCGACCGTCGTCAACGTGGCGCTCCCGCGCATCGGCCGCGACCTGGGCGCGAACCTGGCCGCCCTGCAGTGGACGGTCAACGCCTACATGGTCACGCTGGCCGCACTGATCCTCCTCGGCGGCTCGCTGGGCGACCGCTACGGGCGCCGGAAGGTCTTCGTGCTCGGCGTGGTCTGGTTCGCGACGGCGTCGCTCCTGTGCGGACTGGCGCCGCGTCCGGGGATCCTCGTCGCAGCGCGGGCGTTGCAGGGCGTCGGCGGTGCGCTGCTGACCCCCGGCTCCCTGGCGATCATCCAGGCGTCCTTCCACCCCGACGACCGCAGCAGGGCCGTCGGCCTGTGGTCCGGCTTCGGCGGGATCGGCGCCGCGGTCGGCCCGTTCCTCGGCGGCTGGCTGGTGGCCGGACCCGGCTGGCGCTGGGTGTTCCTGCTGAACGTCCCGCTGGCGCTGCTGTGCGTCCCGGTGGCGCTGCGGCACGTCCCGGAGTCGGCGGACGGCGGCGGGCACGCACGCTTCGACGTGCTCGGCGCGGCGCTGGGCGCGCTGGCCCTGGCGTTGCTGACCTACGCGCTGACCGAGGCGAGGTCGGGCTCGCCGGCGGTGGCCCCGACGGCGACGGCGGGCCTGGCGGCCGCGGTGGCCTTCGTGCTGGTCGAACGGCACCGGCCGGACCCGATGCTTCCGCCGGACGTCTTCACCTCCCGCCAGTTCACGGCGGTCAACCTGGTCACCCTGTGCGTCTACGCGGCGTTCGGCGGCTTCTTCTTCCTCACCGCGCTCCAGCTTCAGGTGGTGGCGGGCTACTCCCCGCTGGCGGCCGGTACGGCCCTGCTGCCGACGACGGCCTTGATGCTGCTCTTCTCCTCCCGCTCCGGCGCCCTGGCCGACCGCACAGGACCACGCCTGCCCCTGACGGTCGGCCCGCTGCTCTGTGCGGCGGCGATGCTGCTGATGCTGCGGGTGGGAAAGGGGGCGTCCTATCCCGCCGATGTCCTCCCGGCCCTCCTCGTCATGGGTGCCGGCATGGTGACCCTCGTCGCGCCCCTGACCGCAACGGTCCTCGCCTCGGTGGACGCCTCCCGGGCGGGCCTGGCCAGCGGCGTCAACAACGCGGCGGCGCGGGCGGCGGGCCTGGTCGCGGTGGCGGCCCTGCCGCTGCTGGCCGGGATGGGTCCGGACGCCTACCGGGTGCCGTCCGCCTTCGACGCGGCGTTCCGTCGGGCGATGCCGATCTGCGCAGGTGTACTGGTGGCCGGGTCGCTGCTGGCCTTCGCCCTGGTCCGCCGCCCGCCTCCGGACTGCCGCCGCCCGGACTGCCGCGTCCACGGCAATGTCACCTGCCCGCCGCTGGAAGCACGATGAGCACGTCGAGGCCGACACGCGGTGGTTCGAGCGGGTGGCCCGGGACATCGGTCCGACCGCTGCGGCCACGGGCGGCCGGCGCCGACTGACGCCACTGGCGGCGTGACCCGGAGTGGCGTGGCCGGACCGGGACCATGACGATGCACGAGAACTGCTCGGCGGCCCGCTCCCCACCCACCTCCCCGACGACCTTGGGCCCAGCGAACAGCTCGCCGCCGGCACCGCCCCCGCGGACGTCGCCGCCAAGTGCCCCACCTTCTCCCTCGCCCGGGCCCAACTGGCCGGCGAGGCGTTCGAGCGCGGCGCGGTCGGGGAGTCGTACGCCTACGCCCGCACGGGCCACCACCGAGGCCTCGACGCTCTGTGCCGCAGCGGCCGGCAGGGGCACGGCCCCGTCCCCGTCCCCGGGGAGAAGGGTGCAACATGCGATCGTGCGTTCACTGCCGCCGTCTTCTGCTGAGTGACGGCGGCACAGTCGACTTCGCAGCGGTGACTACCGCTTCAGCTCGGCGTACGCCTCGGCGCTGCTGTCCTTGAGGAACTGCCAGCAACGCTCCGTCTCGTCCTTCTCATCGATCTCGCCGGCGGCACGAGCGAGGGCGGCGAGGCAGCGCAGGAACCCGCGATTGGCTCGGTGGTCCCAAGGGATGGGTCCGTGGCCCTTCCAGCCGGCCCGACGCAGTGCGTCCAGACCGCGGTGATAGCCCGTGCGGGCGTACGCGTACGACTCGACCACTCGCCCCGCCTCGAAGGCGTCGTCGGCGAGCAGGGCCCAGGCCAGCGAGAACGTGGGGTACTTCGCCGCGACCTCGGCCGGAGGCCGGGACTCCTCACCCAGGAGGCGGTACGCCTCTTCGTTCTCAGGGAGGTACGTCGGCTCCGGGCCGCCGAGCAGGTTCTTGTGAGTCGTCATGGATGCAGTCTGCCACTTACGGCCGTCCTCACGGCCTTCGTGCGTCCTCACGGCCCTCGTGCTGGACGTGTGTGTTCCTTGGTCGGAGCACATGTTCAGGCGAAGGCCGCTTCCGTGTACGGCGGTTACCGGACCGAGTGATCAAGTTCGAGGCACCATCCGGCGCCGGACGTCAAAGATCGAGCCAGGGCAACGTCACCCGCCCCCTTCCCGAGCCCGTGGTCAGGTCTGCGGCCGGCACCCGCCCTGGCGGACGCCGACCGTCCTTTGACAGGCGCCGTACGAACCTGCGGAGATCGGCTTTCAGGTCCTGACCGACCTGCGGGCCACGGGCGAACGACTTCGGTCGGAGCCAGGCCCGTCGCCGGCGCAGCGTCACCCCATCAGGCAGCAGCAGATCCGACGGCGGCCGCTGACCAGTCGATCCCAACGTTCATCTCCGCAAGCTCAGCTACTGCGGCCTGTGCCATCGCGACGAAACGCGGTATCAGGGGGTGAAGCCGGACGCCCCTTGAAGCTGCGAGGACAACGCAGCCGACCTCGCTCCGCAGGACTATAAAGTCTGCGCGCCCCTTGAATGTCCATCACCGCAGCCGGCTCGAGGACCTCGAGGATCTCAGCTTCTTCACAGTTCATGGGAACTTCGTGATGGGGGCACACACTGGTCATGAACGGGTTGCCGGCCCGGCGCCGTCGTATCGGCGAAAACTTCACCGAAACCGTTGGGCCAACTACCCCTTGCACAAAGGGACTTCAGTCGCGATACTCCTCGCCCGCCACGTGTTCCTGCCACTCGGTCGGCCCGTCCGTGACAGCGATGTGAGTCATGAACGTGCCCGGCGCTGCCCCGTGCCAGTGCTCCTCACCCGGGTGGCAGATCACCGTGTCACCAGCCCTGATCTCCTGGCGCTCCCCTCCCCGGGACTGTAAGAACCCCACCGGGCGCTGCGGCCGGACCCGTGATGTGTGGCGTGTTGTTCACCGCCGTGTGCCCCGTCCTCGCCCGGTGGGCTCTGACCGTGGCCGGCGCAGCCGCTGCCATCTGCGTCCTCTTCGCTCGCATGCGCATACCGCGGGACCCACACGGCGCGGCACCCCGCGTGCCGGTGGCGGCGGGAGATGCTGTGGCCACCGCCCCTCAGCGCTGACCGGAATCGACCACGAGACTCGCCACCACTTGCCTCGCGCCCTCAACCGCCTGGCGGAACGCCGCAGGGCCCTGATGGGCGCGGGCCAGGACATAGCCCCCTTGTACCGTCGCCATGATCAGTGATGCAATCACGTCCGGGTCGGTGTCGGGCCGGAACTGGCCTGTACGCACTCCTTCCGCAAGTACCGCAGACAGACGCTCACCGAGCCGGGTGAAGAAGTCCGCTGTGGTCGCAGGAAGGCCCTCGTCGGCGACGACCTCGTAGTCCTGAGCCAATCGCCCCATGCGACAGCCTGCGAGGGGGTCGCGTTCCAGATCGAGAAAGGCGTTGATGCGAGCGACTGCCGACTCCTGACCGGCGAGCGCTTCCTCGGGACGGGAGCGAAGCTGATCGCTCCTGTGTGCCATGGCCGCGACCGCCAGCTCCGCCTTGCCGGAGAAATGGTGGTACATGCTGAGCACGAGCCCGACCGCGGTTGTGCTCTGCACGCCCTCGCCCTCGCCCCTGCCCCTGCCCTTGCCGCGCCGGCGATCGGCGAGCAGGAGGAGTGCGAGCGCTGCACCCAGTTCCTGAAGGGCTTCTCCCCGACGGCGGTCCAGACCCTCGGCCAGCCGCCCTTGCCGGTGTGGCCCGTCTGGCACAGGCGGGCCTTGCCGTATCCGGGGTCCATTGCGGAAGATGCCAGGCGGGGACCGGGGCCCCCGTGCCGGCATCGGCAGGGGCGGACCGCTACCCGGAGCTACAACAGGAGACAGCGATGTCCCAACCGGCTCAGCAGTCCACACAGACTCAGGAGCCCGAGACTCCGCATCTCGATTTCGCGGGCACGACGCCGTACGAGGACTACGTCAAGGCGGACGTGCTCACCCACCTCCAGCACACCCTCTCCGACGATCCCGGAGAGATGGTCTTCCTGGTCACGACCCAGGTCATGGAGCTGTGGTTCACCGTCATCGTCCATGAGTGGGAGGCCGCGGCGGCCGCCCTGCGCGGCGACGACGTACCGGCCGCGATCGCCGCGCTGAAGCGTTCCGTACGGGAACTGGAGGCCCTCAACGCCTCCTGGAAACCCCTCGGCCAGCTCACCCCGGCACAGTTCAACTCCTACCGCTCGGCCCTCGGCGAGGGCTCCGGCTTCCAGTCGGCGATGTACCGGCGCATGGAGTTCCTGCTCGGCGAGAAGTCCGCGTCCATGCTGGTCCCGCACCGCGGTGCCCCCCGCGCCCACGCGGAGCTGGAGAAGGCGCTGCACGAGCCCGGCCTGTACGACGAGGTGCTGCGGCTGCTGGCCCGGCGCGGCCACGCGATCCCCGCCTCCGTCCTGCACCGGGACGTCTCCCAGCGCTACGAGCCCGCCGACCGGGTCGAGCGGGCCTGGGCGGCGATCTACGCGGGTGACCAGGACGCCGAACTCGTCCGCCTCGGCGAGGCGCTGACCGACGTGGCCGAACTGGTGTGGCGCTGGCGAAACGACCACCTGGTCGCCACCCGCCGCGCGATGGGCGCCAAGCCCGGCACCGGCGGCTCGGCCGGCGTGGCCTGGCTGGAGAAGCGCGCCCGCAAGAACGTCTTCCCCGAGCTGTGGACGGCGAGGTCCCATGTCTGAGCTGGCACTGGAAGCGGAGAAGCTGGACGCGGCGGACGAACTCGCCCCGATACGCTCGCGTTTCGTCCTCGACACCGGGTCCGGTCGCGCGGCTCGGGCCGCGGGGGTCTACCTGGACGGGAACTCCCTCGGCGCGCTCCCCGCGAACGTCCCCGACCGGGTGGCCGACGTGGTCCACCGCCAGTGGGGCGAGCTGCGCATCCGCTCCTGGGAGGAGAGCGGCTGGTGGACCGCGCCCGAGCGGATCGGCGACCGGATCGCCCCGCTGGTCGGCGCGGCGGCCGGGCAGATCGTCGTGGGCGACTCCACCAGTGTCAACGTGTTCAAGGCACTTGTGGGCGCGGTACGGATGGCGGGCGAGCGCCGCACCGAGATCCTGGTGGACGCCACGACGTTTCCCACGGACGGCTACATCGCCGAGTCCGCCGCCCGTCTGACCGGCCGCACCCTGCGCGCGGTCACCCCGGCCGAGGTGCCGGGCGCGCTGAGCGACCGTACGGCGGCGGTGCTGCTCAACCACGTCGACTACCGCACCGGCCGTCTGCACGACCTGCCCGGGCTGACCGCCGCGGTCCACGCCGCCGGTGCCCTCGCGGTCTGGGACCTGTGCCACAGCGCGGGCGCACTGCCGGTGGGCCTGGACGAGCACGGCGTCGACCTGGCGGTCGGCTGCACCTACAAGTACCTGAACGGCGGCCCGGGTTCGCCGGCGTACCTGTACGTCCGCTCGGACCTGCAGCCGCGCTTCGACTCGCCGCTGCCCGGCTGGAACTCGCACACCGACCCGTTCGGGATGAGTCCGTCGTACGCCCCGGCGCCGGGCGCCCTGCGCGGCCGGGTCGGCACTCCGGACATCCTGTCCATGCTGGCCCTGGAGGCGGCCCTGGACGTCTGGGACGGCGTGTCCGTCTCCGCCGTCCGCGCCAAGTCTCTCGCGCTGACGGACTTCTTCCTGCGCTGCGTACGGGCGTACACCGAGCCGGGGCGAGTGGAGTGCTTGACCCCGGAACGTCACGAGGAACGCGGCAGCCAGGTCGCCCTGCGCTGCTCCCCCGCTCCCGGCTCCGCTCGAGCGGGAGGCGCCCCCGTCGCGGGCGAGGTGATGAAACGCCTGATCGACCGGGGCGTCGTGGGCGACTTCCGGTACCCCGACGTCCTCCGCTTCGGCTTCACCCCGCTGTACGTCGGCTTCGCCGACACGGAGCGGGCGGCCCGCATCCTGGCGGAGGAACTGGCGTAGGGGAGCGGGGCCTGGAGGTGCGGGGGCCGTACGGGAACCGCACCTTCAGGCCCCGTGCAGAACCGTTTGTCCCTCACCGTGCGTGACATCCCCGTGTCCTCGCACGTCACCGGCCTGATACCGTCCCGCCAAACGGCGGGCTGGTCGACCAGACGCCGAACAGGTTCCCTCGCCGAGAGGTTGGAGATGCCGGACGACGCAGCAGCAGCCCGCGCCGCCGCCGAAGAGGAGTCGGCCTTCTCGCACCCCCCGGTCGACCCCGACGTCAGCTCCGCCTACGGCAGCCACCCCGACCAGGTGATCGACTTCTACGCGCCCCGAACCGCCGCGGACTCCCCGGTACCGCTGGTGGTGGTCCTGCACGGCGGCGCCTGGCGCGCCCGCTACGACCGCCGGCACATCACCCCTTTCGCGGACTTTCTGGCCCGCAGGGGTTTCGCGGTGGCCAACGTCGAGTACCGGCGCGGCGGCGAACCGCTGATCCCCGGGCAGGACACGGGGAGCGCCGCAGGGAGCATCCTCCCGCCGGCCGGCCGCTGGCCCGACACCTTCGACGACATCGCCGCCGCCCTGGACGCGCTGCCCGCCCTGGCCGGCGAGGCGCTCCCGCAGGCCGACCTGCGCCGCACGGTGCTCACGGGACATTCGGCCGGCGGCCACCTCGCCCTGTGGGCCGCGGCCCGCCATCTCCTGCCCGCGGACGCCTCCTGGCGCACCGACCGGCCGGCCCCGCTGCGCGGTGTCGTCGCCCTCGCCCCGATCGCGGACTTCGAGGTGGCTCAGAAGCTGGAGGTGTGCGGCCACGCCAGCCTGCAACTCCTCGGCGGCCAGGGCCGGTTCGCCGAGCGGCGCCCGTACGCCGACCCCGTTCTGCTCCTCCCGACGGGCATCGCGACGACGCTGGTCCAGGGGCGTACGGACCTGGTGGTGCCACAGGCGGTGGCCGAGTCCTACGCGGACGCGGCGGCCAAGGCCGGGGAGATGGTCGGCCTGACCCTCCTGGAGGACGTCGGCCACTTCCCCCTGATCGACCCGGCGGCGGACGCGTGCGCGGTGGTGGCGGAGGAGATCGCCCAACTGGCCTGGTAGGCCCGGTCATTCAGCCTCTTCCTGACCACCGGGGTCCGCCCCTCAGGGGCCGCCCCCGTCGTACCCGTAATACCTGAGAGCTACCCCCAAGACAGCTCCCAGGCGGGACGCCGACGACACACCCCCGTCCATAACTTCCTTGTCAGACAAGCCCGGAGCCACGGGCAACCTGAAAGGAAGCCCGCCGATGGGGCGCATCCGCACGAAGACGTATCTGTCCGGGGACCCGCAGCAGTCGGGGGTCACGGACGGCCTCTTGTCCACGGTGCCGCAGTCGCCTGCGGTCCGGGACTCCCTGCCCCCGGACCCGCAGGCGCCGGCCGGGATGGCGCCCCACGAGGGCCACCCGCACTCGAGGACGCAAGCCGCGCGGGTGGTGCGGAGGGGAACCCGGACCCGGCCGGAGGCCGGGCACCCGCCCGCGGCCCCGCAGCCGGTCCCCCGTCGCACCCGCCCCACCCGCCGCCTCCACACATGGCGCCGCACGCTCCTGGCCGCCCTCCTCTCCGCAGCCATCGCCGCCCCCCTCTCCGGCGCGGCCCGCCCCCGGATCCCGGCCCCCGCCCCCGCCGTTCTCCCCCCGATCGGCGCGTCGACCCTCCAGTCGGCCTACGCCGCCAACCGAGCCGACGCGACCCGCGCCGCCGGCATGGCCGCCGCCCACGGGGACACGCACCGCGCCGCCGCCGACCGCACCCTGGCCGCCCCGACCCGCCACCTCCTCGCCTTCGACGGCCGAGGCGCCGGCCAGGCCACGGAGGTGCTCGGCGACCTCGCACACGCCGACCACATCGCCGTCCTGGTCCCCGGCTCGGACACCTCCCTGGACACCTACGCCCGCTTCCACAGGGCGGCCGCGGCCCTGTACGCCGACCTCACCCACCGCGCCCCGCAAGGCACCCGCACCGCGGTCGTCGCCTGGCTGGGCTACGAGACCCCGGCCACGGTGAGCACCGCGGTGACCACGACGACCCGCGCCGAGGAAGCCGCGCCGCACCTGCGGGCCTTCGTACGGGAACTGCGCGCGGCGGCGAAACCGCGGGCGCACCTCTCCCTGCTCTGCCACTCCTACGGCACGGTCGTCTGCGGCCGAGCCGCCGCCGGCCTGGACGCGGACGACATCGTGCTCGTCGGCAGCCCCGGCACCGGCGCGGACTCCGCCGCGGCCCTGCACACTCGCGCACGGATCTGGGCGGCGCGCGGCGGCGCGGACTGGATCGCGAACGTGCCGCACCTCAGTGCCAGTCTCCTCGGCACCACCCTCGGCTTCGGCACCGATCCGGTCTCCCGAGCCTTCGGAGCCCGAATCTTCGACGCGGGCGCCGCCGACCACAGCGGCTACTTCACCCCGGGCTCGCCCTCCCTCACCAACCTGACCCGAATCACCCTGGGCGACCCGCCGGAGGCCCCCCATGCCTGACCAGCCACCAGCCACCCCCCGCCCCACGACATCCGCACACCCGCAGCCGTCCCCCGACGCGCCCCTGCCCACGACCCCGCAGCCGGTCTCTCACACCACACTCCCCGCCACCCCCCGCGCACCCGGTCGAGCCCACCAACTCCCGCATGCCCTCCACCGCTGGGCCCACCACCTCGACACCGCCACCCCCGCCTCACGGGACCGCGCCGTCGACGCCCTCCGCGCCATCGCGATCCTCGGTGTCGTCCTCGGCCACTGGCTGGTGACTGCCCTGGTCGCAGAGGACGGCGGCCTGCACACCACGAGCCCGCTGCAGCACATGCCCCATCTGGTCCCGATCTCCTGGCTGTTCCAGACCCTCGCCGTGTTCTTCCTGGTCGGCGGCCACGTGGCGACCCGCAGCCTCACCACGGCACGCGCCAGAGGCGACACCTACCGCACCTGGCTGCTCGCCCGTCTGGCCCGCCTCCTCCGCCCGGTGGCCGCGCTCGCGTGCCTGTGGGCGCCGACCGCCACCGTCCTCCTCCTCACCGGCACGCCCCTCACCACGA
This sequence comes from Streptomyces sp. NTD91, assembly GCF_059510455.1. Taxonomy (NCBI): domain Bacteria; kingdom Bacillati; phylum Actinomycetota; class Actinomycetes; order Kitasatosporales; family Streptomycetaceae; genus Streptomyces; species Streptomyces sp. NTD91. The sequence goes on along the minus strand of NZ_JCAJZW010000039.1, from coordinate 28,475 downwards.
TCGAGACGCTGCTCAAACTGGCCCTGTCCCCCCTGTGGTTCCTCCTCGTCCTCGCCGCACTGACGGCCGCCACCCCACTCCTCACCCGTCTCAACCCCCTGTGGCCCCTCGCCGTCGTCCTGCACGTGGACCTTTTCCGCTTCGGCCTGCACACCGGCCCTTCCTGGCTCGGCTGGGCGAACCTCCCGGCGGGCTGGCTGGTGCCGTACACCCTGGGCGCCGCCTGGACCCGCGGCGAACTGGACAGCCGCCGCGCGGGGTACGTGCTGTTCCTCGGTGGTACGGCGGCCACGGCCGTCCTCGTCGGCTGCGCCGGATACCCGGCGTCCATGGTCGGCGTCCCCGGCGCGAGGATCTCCAACCTCGATCCCCCGACCCTCGCGGCCGTCACCTTCGGCCTGGCCCAGTGCGGCCTGGCCCTCCTCCTGCGCGACCGGCTGCGCCGCGCGACGACCCGTCCGCTGCTCTGGGCGGCGGTGGCCCTGGTCAACCTCTCCGCGATGACGATCTACCTCTGGCACCAGACGGCCCTGATGGCCACGACGGCCGTCACCCTCCCCGCCGCCCGCCTGCCCGGCCTGCACACCTCACCCGACTCCCTGACGTGGGTGACGTACCGCCTCGCGTGGCTGCCGGTCTTCACACTGGTGCTGGCCCTGTGCCTGATCGCCTTCCGGCATCACGAGCAGGGGCCCCGCAATCGCAGGTCCCCTGTCGTCCGCCGACACCTTCCTGCGGCAAAGTCCCCGCGCAATGCCTAGTGTTGACTTCGTGAAGCCCGCGGCCGCCCGACAGACGACACGGCGCCGCCTCGCTGGCACCCGGCATCACCCGCCGTCTCATCGCCGAGTTCTCCCGCTTGGACGGCACCCCGCGGGCCCCGCTCAAGCAGCGCGTCGGCGACCTCACCGAGCGGGAGACGGAGGTGCTGGCGCTGATCGCGCAGGGCCTGTCGAACGCGGAGATCGCCGAGCGCCTGGTGGTGGCCGAGCAGACCGTGAAGACGCACGTGGGCCGGATCCTGGTGAAGCTGGGCCGGCGCGACCGCACCCAGGCCGCGGTCTTCGCCTACGAGTCCGGCCTGGTCCGCCCGGGCGGCCGGTGACACCCTCGGTGGCACCCTCAAGGGGGCGACCCGTAGTACCTGAGAGGGACCCCCGAGAACCCCTCTGCAAGATGACGACCGCGGCCCCGGTCGCCGCCTACCGTTTTCCACGTGACCGAGACGACGCACACGCAGACGACACCGCCGGGCGCGGTCGACAGGCCGCGCAGCCCGGAGTTCCGGCTGGCCGCGGACGCCCTGAGCGGGCTGCGGCAGGACCTGTTCCACGAGGCCTTCGCCTACCGCCCGCTGCCCCGCCTCGGCGCCGACAGCTCCTTCGTGCGCCACCGGTCAGGCCGGATGAAGGAGTACGCGACCTGGACGCCGCACGCGGTGGTCGTCGTCCTCGGTGCGGTGGCGTTGCTGCTCGGCATGGCACGCGGGGGCGACTCGGGGGTGCCGTCCCTGCTGTGCGGGCTGCTGGCCCTGGCGCCGGTCCTGCTCACCCTGGTGCGGCCGGCCGGAGCCTTCTGGCTGTCCCTCGCCGCGTCCACGGCCACCGCGGTCATCAGTGCGCAGGCGTGGGCCGGCTGGCCGTGGCCGCCGGGCAGCTTCTTCTCCCACCTGGTGGTGCTCACGGTCGTCGCGATACGCACCCGCCCCCGCACGGCGGCCTGGATGTGGGCGCTCACCGGCGTCTACGGCTCCTTCGCCGCGAGTGTGCTCGGCCCTCCGCACTACGACACCGATGTCGCGCAGATGCTGGTCCTGTCGGCGGTGCTGCTGCTGGTGGTCACCGTCCGGCACATACGCAAGGAGGCCGCGCAGGAGGTGACCGCGCAGCAGACGGTGACCGCACACGAGCGCTCCCGGCGCACCCTCCTGGAGGAGCGCACGACGATCGCCCGCGAGCTGCACGACGTGGTCGCGCACCACATGTCGGTGGTCGCCATCCAGGCGGAGGCCGCGCCCTACCGGGTGGAGAATCCTCCGGAGGAGCTGGAGAAGGCGTTCGCCACCATCCGGGAGAACGCGGTGGCGGCCCTGACCGAGCTGCGCCGGGTCCTCGGCGTCGTCCGCGCGGAGGACCACGAGGCACCGGACGCCCCCCAGCCGACCCTGGCGGACCTCGACGGACTGCTCGCCAATGTGCGGGAGGCCGGCCTGACGACACAGAAGGTGGTGACGGGCGCGGTGCGCGAACTGCCGCAAGGGGTGGAGCTGTCGGCGTACCGGATCGTCCAGGAGGCCCTCAGCAACACCCTGCGCCACGCACCGGGAGCGAGCGCCCGCGTGGAGATCGGCTATGTCCTCGGCGGCCTGGGCCTGCGCATGGTCAACACACCGCCGCCGGCGCCGCAGCTCGTCAAACCGTCGCCCGGCGCCGGACACGGCATCACCGGCATGCGGGAGCGGGTCTCCATGCTGGACGGCGAGATGACGGCGGGCCCGTCGCCGGACGGGGGCTATGAGGTGACGGTGTTCCTGCCGGTTCCGGCGGCCACCGTGGGCGAAGGGGACGCATGACCATCCGCGTACTGATCGCGGACGACCAGATGATGGTCCGCGAGGGCTTCTCGGTCCTGCTGAACGCGATGCCGGACATCGAGGTCGTCGGCGAGGCAGTCAACGGAAGGGAGGCGGTGGACCGGGTCCGTGGACTCGGACCGGACGTCGTGCTGATGGACATCCGCATGCCCGAGCTGAACGGCATCGAGGCCACCCGGGAGATCGTGGCGGCGGACGCGGCGGCGAAGGTGCTGGTGCTGACCACCTTCGACCTGGACGAGTATGTGTACCAGGCCCTGCGGGCGGGCGCCTCCGGCTTCCTGCTCAAGGACGCCTCGGCACGCCAACTGGCCGACGGGGTAAGGGTGGTGGCCGCGGGCGAGGCCCTGCTCGCCCCCTCGGTCACCAAGCGCCTGATCACGGAGTTCTCCCGCCTCGCGGACCCCCCGCGCCTGATCCCGTCGGCGGCCCGGGCGGCCTACGGCGATCTCACGGAACGCGAGACGGAGGTCCTGGTCCTGATCGCCCAGGGCCTGTCCAACGCGGAGATCGCCGAACGCCTGGTGGTGGCGGAGTCGACGATCAAGACCCACGTCAGCCGCATCCTGGTGAAACTCGGCCTCAGAGACCGCACCCAGGCGGCGGTGTTCGCCTACGAGGCCCGCCTGGTGACCCCTGGCTGACCGCCCTGGACGGCGACGAAGAGGTCGAGAGCGTCGGCGTGGGTCCCTGCCGGCCCGGCATGCCACGACCCCGAGCCAAGCCCCCTCTCCTTTCCCGCCGCCACCTTCACCGCCTTGAGCGAGCACCTGAAAGAGCTCCCCTGGTCAGACCGCGCCCCGCGCGTTAGCGTCGCCGCATGGCAGGCGACCTCGCGTTCGATCCCTGGGACCCGGCGTTCGTGGACAACCCCTACCCGGCGTACGCCGAACTGCGGGCGCGCGGGAGGGTGGTGCACTTCGCGCCCACGAACCAGTGGCTGGTGCCGCACCACGCGGACGTCTCCGCGCTGCTGCGGGACCGGCGGCTGGGCCGGACGTATCAGCACCGGTTCTCGCACGACGAGTTCGGCCGGACCCCGCCCCCGCCGGAGCACGAGCCGTTCCACACGCTCAACGACCGCGGGATGCTCGACCTGGAGCCGCCGGACCACACCCGGATCCGGCGACTGGTGTCGAAGGCGTTCACACCGCGCACGGTGGAGCGGCTGCGACCGTACGTCCACGCGCTGGCGGACGAACTGGTGGCGGCGCTCGTCCGTGACGGCGGCGGTGACCTGCTCACCGAGGTGGCCGAGCCGCTGCCGGTGGCGGTGATCGCCGAGATGCTCGGCATCCCCGAGGCCGACCGCGCCCTGCTGCGCCCCTGGTCGGCGGACATCTGCGGGATGTACGAGCTGAACCCGTCGGAGGAGACCGCCGCGAAGGCGGTGCGCGCGTCGGTGGAGTTCTCCGAATACCTGCGGGGGCTGATCGCCGCGCGCCGCGAGGAACCCGGCGAGGACCTCGTCTCCGGTCTGATCGCCGTGCACGACGATGACGACGACCGGCTCACCGAGCAGGAGATGATCTCGACGGCGGTGCTGCTGCTCAACGCGGGCCACGAGGCGACCGTCAACGCGACGGTGAACGGCTGGTGGGCCCTGTTCCGCAACCCCGCCCAGCTCGCCGCCCTGCGCGCCGACCACTCCCTGGTGCCGTCCGCGATCGAGGAGCTGATGCGCTACGACACCCCGCTCCAGCTCTTCGAACGCTGGGTGCTGGACGACATCGAGATCGACGGCACGACGATCCCGAGGGGCTCGGAGGTCGCCATGCTCTTCGGCTCCGCCAACCACGACCCGGCCGTCTTCGCCGACCCCGACCGCCTGGACCTGACCCGTGGGGACAACCCGCACATCTCCTTCAGCGCGGGCATCCACTACTGCATCGGCGCCCCTCTGGCCCGCATCGAACTCGCGGCCTCCATGACCGCTCTTCTGCGGCGGGCCCCGACCCTGGCGCCGGCGGCGGAGCCACGGCGGAAGCCGAACTTCGTCATCAGGGGGCTGGAGGGGCTGAACGTGGAGGTGCGCTGACGGGCGTCCGGCCGGTGGACGGCTGCCGCTGAGCGTTCAGGCCGTCAGGTCCCTGCGGCGCAGCCCTGTGAGGCCCGCCGCGACGAACAGCACGGCCAGACCCAGGAGCACCAGCACCGGTCCCCACTCCATCCCCCCGCCCGGCAGCTTCGGCAGATGCCCGAAGGGGGAGAGGTCCAGCACTGTCCGGGGCAGGTTCAGCGCCGGGCCGATCCAGCCGAGGAGCAGGGCCGCGCCGGCCACGCCCCAGGCCGCGACCGCTCCCCGGGGCAGGACGCCGTACAGCAGGACGGCTACCCCGCCGATCACCCAGACGGCGACGACCTGGAGCAGGCACGCGCCCAGTACCGGGCCGATCTGCCGACCGTAGCCGACGGCGAAGCCGAGGCCGGCCAGCAGCATCAGCAGGGCCGAGCCGCCGAACGCGATGAGCAGATGGCCCAGGGCCCAGCGCAGCCGGCTCACCGCGCCGGCCAGCACCGGTTCGGCGCGCCCGGAGGTCTCCTCGCCGCTCAGCCGCAGCACGGACGACACGACGTACAGGGCGGCGACCAGGCCGAGCATGCCGATCATCGCGGCGAGGAAGGCGTCGGTCAGGCCGCTGTGGCCGCCCATGCGCTGGAAGATCTCCCGGGCCTTGGCATTGTCGCCGACGAGCTTCGCGGCGCCGTCCGTCAGCCCGCCGTAGACGACTCCGGCGAGGAAGTAGCCGAGCGACCAACCGAGGACGCTGCCGCGCTGCAACCGCCAGGCCAGGGCCCGGGCAGTGGCGAGCCGGCCCTCGGCGGGTCCCGGCCGGGTCGGCAGGAAGCTCATGCCGATGTCCCGGCGGCCGGCCAAGGCGTAGGCGAGGAAGGTCTGGAGGGCGATCGCCGCGGCGAACAGCAGGAGTACCCACCAGCGTTCGGCCGCGAAGGGCCGTACGTTCTCCTGCCAGCCCAGCGGGGACAGCCAGGTCAGCGCCGAGGAGCCGTCGTTCGTCGTGGAGTCGCCCGCCGCGCGCAGCACGAACGCCGCGCCGAGGACCGCCGCCGTCAGGCCCCGGGCCAGCCGGGCGCTCTCGCTCAGCTGGGCGACGATCGCCGCCGTCGAGGCGAAGAGCATGCCGACGCCCGCCACCCCGAGTCCGAAGGCCAGGGCGCCCGCCGCGCCCTGCCCGGCGAGCCCCGCCGTGATCAGCGCGCCCAGGGCCGCGTCGGCGACCGTCGCCGCCAGCAGGGCCGCCGTCAGCGGGGCCCGGCGGCCCACCATCCCGGAGGACAGCAGTTCCTGCCGGCCGCTCTCCTCCTCGTCGCGGGTGTGCCGTACGACGACGAGCAGGCTCGTCACGGCGGCGAGCGCGCCCGCGTACACCCCCACCCGCCACGCCGTCAGCGCGCCCAGCGAGTCGCCGAAGACCGGGCCGACCATGGCGCGCAGGGAGGCGTTGGTCGCCATCTGGTGCAGCAGGTCGGCGCGGGCGGCCGGGGTGCCGTACAGGCCGCTGAGCGTCTTCGGCATGGAGAGGACCATCAGCGTGTTCACCACGACCCAGACCGGGATCAGCGCGCGGTCGCGGCGCAGGGAGAACCTCAACAGGGCTCCGGTACCGGCCAGTGGGGAGGTCATACGGCCACCTCGTCCGCGTAGTGCCGCAGGAACAGCTCCTCCAGCGTCGGTGGCGTCGAGGTCAGCGAGCGCACTCCGGACGCCGTCAAGGACCGCAGTACGGCGTCGAGCCGGTCGGTGTCCACCTGGAACCGGACCCGGTGTCCCTGCACGTCCAGGCCGTGCACGCCGGGCAGCCCGGCCAGTCCGTCGGGCGGGGCGGCGAGTTCGGCGCTGACGCTGGTCCGGGTCAGATGCCGCAGGTCGGCCAGCGAGCCGCTCTCCACGGTCCGCCCCTTGCGGATGATGCTGACCCGGTCACAGAGTTCCTCCACCTCGCTCAGGATGTGCGAGGAGAGCAGGACCGTGCGGCCGCGGTCGCGCTCCTCCTCGACGCAGGCCTGGAAGACCTCCTCCATCAACGGGTCCAGGCCCGAGGTGGGCTCGTCCAGGATCAGCAGGTCCACGTCCGAGGCGAAGGCCGCGACCAGGGCGACCTTCTGCCGGTTGCCCTTGGAGTAGGTGCGGCCCTTCTTGGTGGGGTCCAACTCGAAGCGGTCGATCAGCTCGGCGCGGCGCCGGCGGTCCAGGCCTCCGCGCAGGCGGCCGTAGAGGTCGATGACCTCACCTCCGGAGAGGTTGCGCCACAGGGTCACGTCCCCGGGGACGTAGGCGATCCTGCGGTGCACCTCCACCGCGTCGCGCCAGGGGTCGCGGCCCAGCACCTGTGCGGCGCCCGCGTCGGCGCGCAGCATTCCGAGCAGCACCCGGATGGTGGTCGACTTGCCGGCGCCGTTGGGGCCGAGGAAGCCGTGCACCTCACCGGACTCGACGTCCAGGTCGAGGCCGTCCAGCGCGTGCGTACGGCCGAAGGACTTGTGGAGTCCGGCGACCGTGATTGCCTTCGTCATGGCCCCGAACGTACGCGTCTTTCAGAAAATTGTGAAGTTACCGAAGCTCCCTAAGGTTGGGTACGGTAGGCCCTATGACGGATGCGGTGCAGCGGGACCCGGAAGCGGTTTCCCAGTTCGTGGAACACTTCGCGGCCCAGCTCGTCGAGGCGGGCGTCCCGCGCATGCCGTCACGGGTGTTCGCGGCACTGCTCGCCTCCGACACCGGCACCCAGACCTCGGCCCAGCTGGGCGAGCAGTTGAAGATCAGTCCCGCGGCGGTCTCCGGGGCCGTGCGCTACCTCGCGCAGGTTCACCTGGTGTCGAGGGAGCGCGAGCCGGGTTCGCGCCGGGAGCGGTACCGGGTGCACAGCGACCAGTGGTACGAGGCCCTCACCAGCCGCGATGCCGTCATCAAGCGCTGGGAGGACGCCCTGCGGGAGGGCGTGGACTCTCTCGGCCCCGACACGCCGGCCGGCCGCCGGCTGGCCGAGACCCTGGACTTCTTCGAGTTCATCGAGCGCGACGTGGTCACGATGATGGAACGCTGGCGCGCCTACCGGGACCGGAAACACCAGAGCTGAGCACCGCCCCGCCACCCCGGCTCACGAATCCGGCAGCACCAGCCCCCACGCCCCCCGCGCCACCCGCCAGGTCCGCCGTCGTACCGGGCCCGACACGCCCGCGTCCGCCCGGTAGCGGAAATCCATGCCGGTCACCGTCACCGTCCGCCCGGACGCCCGGACCGGCGTCGCCTCCGCGCCCACCGACAACGGCCGTACCTCCACCTCCGCGAGGCCGCGCGTGCCCGGTGCCACGGACACCGCCTCGACCGGCTGACCCAGGTCCACCACCGTCTCGCCGTCGACCTCCACCCGGAGCCGGGAGGGGCCGGGGGAGGGCACGGCGGACAGCCGGGGCGGGCGGGGGGCGAGGGTGCGGACCAGGGAGCGGTACCAGGGGCGGCAGGCGACGGTGAGCGGCTGCGCCGCGGCCGCCCGCGCCACCGGATCCGGCGGTATGCCCAGCCCGCTCAGCACGACCCCGTCGCTGTCGTCGACCAGCAGGTCCAGGCGCCGCTCCGCGCCGTCCAGCACGGCCCGCGCCGCCGCCACCGCCCCGCCCGGCACCCCGAGCGACTCGGCCAGGCGGGTGTCACCCACCGGGACCACCGACAGCGCACATCCGGCCAGCTCCCGCGCCCGGTGCAGCAGGGTCACCGCCCGCACCAGAGCGCGGTCGTCGCCGACCACCACCGGCCGCCGGGCCCCCCGCCGGCCCAGCGCGCGGGCGAATTCCTCCGGCCCGTCCGGGAGGCACACCTTGGCCGCCGCACCCGCGCTGAGCACGTCTTTCGCGATACGTACGGACTCTCCGTCCGCCTGCCGCGCCGCCGGATCGATGATCACCAGCAGCTGTTCGGACGTCGCGAAAGTCGCCACCTCGGTCCTGCCTCGCTTCCTCGGGTAGCATCTTTGTGCAAGAGCCCCTTGCGCTATTGCGCCAGGGGCTTCGTCTATTCCGGGGCATCCGGTCCGACGGTTGGCGACCAACGGCGGTCGCTGTGGCACGCGGCGGTGTACCTTACGCCCACGCCCCCGACCTTGGACATGCCCCGCCCGGAAGGGGTGTACGCGCGTGCCCGCACTTGTGCTGCTCGGTGCTCAGTGGGGTGACGAAGGCAAGGGAAAGGCGACCGACCTGCTCGGTGGCTCGGTGGACTATGTAGTGCGATACCAGGGCGGCAACAACGCCGGCCACACGGTCGTCGTCGGCGACCAGAAGTACGCCCTGCACCTGCTCCCTTCCGGAATCCTGTCCCCCGGTTGTACGCCGGTCATCGGAAACGGCGTCGTCGTCGACCCGTCGGTCCTGCTCTCCGAGCTGAGCGGTCTGAACGAGCGTGGCGTCGACACGTCCAAGCTCCTGATCAGCGGTAACGCGCACATCATCACGCCGTACAACGTGACCGTCGACAAGGTCACGGAGCGCTTCCTCGGAAAGCGCAAGATCGGGACCACCGGTCGCGGCATCGGGCCGACCTACGCGGACAAGATCAACCGCGTGGGCATCCGGGTCCAGGATCTCTACGACGAGTCGATCCTGCAGCAGAAGGTCGAGGCGGCCCTCGACGTCAAGAACCAGATCCTCACCAAGCTGTACAACCGGCGCGCCATCACCGCCGACCAGGTGGTCGAGGAGCTGCTGGGCTACGCCGAGCAGATCGAGCCGTACGTCGCCGACACCGTCCTGATCCTCAACCAGGCGCTGGAGCAGGACAAGGTCGTGCTCTTCGAGGGCGGCCAGGGCACGCTGCTGGACATCGACCACGGCACCTATCCCTTCGTCACGTCCAGCAACCCCACGGCGGGCGGCGCCTGCACCGGCGCCGGCGTGGGCCCCACGAAGATCAGCCGGGTCATCGGCATCCTCAAGGCCTACACGACCCGTGTCGGCGCCGGCCCCTTCCCGACCGAGCTGTTCGACGCGGACGGCGAGGCGCTGCGCCGGATCGGCGGCGAGCGAGGTGTGACGACGGGCCGCGACCGTCGCTGCGGCTGGTTCGACGCGGTCATCGCCCGCTACGCAACCCGCGTGAACGGCCTGACCGACTTCTTCCTCACCAAGCTGGACGTCCTGACCGGCTGGGAGCAGATCCCGGTCTGCGTGGCATACGAGATCGACGGCAAGCGCGTCGAGGAACTGCCCTACTCCCAGACCGACTTCCACCACGCGAAGCCGGTCTACGAGACCCTGCCCGGCTGGTCCGAGGACATCACCAAGGCGAAGTCCTTCTCCGACCTGCCCAAGAACGCCCAGAACTACGTGAAGGCGCTGGAGGAGATGTCCGGCGCCCCGATCTCCGCGATCGGCGTGGGCCCGGGCCGGGACGAGACGATCGAGATCAACTCGTTCCTCTGACAGCGCCTGGCTCATGCGGCTCCGACGGGACGGCCGGTGCACTCGGCACGACCGGCCGTCCCACCTCCATCAAGGCCGAGCGCCGAACATGCGACCGCCGTGTCCGTCGCCGTAACCGGCCATGGCCACCACCACGTCGGCGACCGCGCGTGCTCCCCTCGGGCCGAGCCCTCCTGAGCGCGTCGCCGGTGGCGATCAACCTGCGGGCGGTGGGTGGTCCTCCCTGCGAGGCCGAGTCGGAGGCGATGGCCGTGATCGTCGCGCGCACAGGACGGCTGAGCGGAGCCCTCAAGTCCACTTGTATTTCCATTTGTTGACTCGCCCATGACCCGTTCCTGGTTTCGCGCGGATATGGCGTACGGCAAGCATCTACGCGGGTAGTCCCGCCGCCATGCCCGTTCGATCCTGCCTCTCGAGCACCAGGAGCTCCGCATGCCCGCCCATCCCATGAACCGCCGTGAGTTCGTGAAGAAGTCGGCCGTCACCGGTGCGGCGGTGGCCGCCGCCGGGACCGTCGGCACCGGCACCGCGCAGGCCGCCGAAGCCGGTCACCGTCCCGGAAAGGCGCCGCGCACCTGGTCGTTCTCCATCCTGGGCACCACCGACCTGCACAGCCACGTCTTCGACTGGGACTACTACAAGGACGCCCCCTACACCGACAAGGCGGGCAACTCCGTGGGCGTGGCGCGCGTGGCCACCCTCATCAAGCAGCAGCGCGAGGCCAAGGGCGAGGACCACGTCCTCCTCGTCGACGCCGGCGACATCATCCAGGGCACCTCCCTGGCCTACTACTTCGCGCGCGTCGACCCGATCACGGGCACCGACGGCAAGAAGGGCCCCAAGCACCCGATGGCCGTGGCCATGAACCACATGCGCTACGACGCCGCCGCCCTCGGCAACCACGAGTTCAACTACGGCATCGAGGTGCTGCGCAAGTTCGAGAGCCAGTGCCGCTTCCCGCTGCTGGGCGCCAACGCCCTCGACGCGAAGACCCTGCGCCCGGCCTTCGAGCCGTACACCGTGAAGCGCATCTGTGTGCCGGGCGCCCCGGACATCAAGGTCGGCATCCTCGGCCTGACCAACCCCGGCATCGCGCTGTGGGACAAGGACAACGTCGGCGGGAAGATGGTGTTCCCGGGCCTGGTGGAGCAGGCGAAGAAGTACGTGCCGCGGCTGCGCGCGCTGGGCTGTGACGTCGTCTTCCTGACGGACCACTCCGGCCTCGACGGCTCCTCCTCGTACGGCGACGAACTGCCGTACGTGGAGAACGCGTCGAACCTGGTCGCCGAGCAGGTGCCGGGCATCGACGCGATCCTGGTGGGCCACACGCACGTCGAGGTGCCGTCCTACACGGTGAAGAACGAGCAGACCGGCGAGGAGGTCCTCCTCTCCGAGCCGTACTGCTGGGGCTACCGACTCAGCGTCTTCGACTTCGAACTCGAACTCCACCACGGGCAGTGGAAGGTGACGAGCAAGACGGCGCAGACCCTCAACCCCAACACGGTGGACGAGGACCCGGAGATCAAGAAGCTCCTGGAGGCCGACCACGAGCTGGTGGTCAAGTACGTCAACACGCCGGTCGGCACGTGCACCGCGGACCTGTCGGCGGCGGACTCCTGCTGGCAGGACGTCCCCATCATGGACTTCATCCACAAGGTCCAGACGGACACCGTGAAGGCGGGCCTGTCGGCTGCGGACGCCGCGCTCCCGCTGGTCTCCGTCGCGGCGCCCTTCTCCCGCACGGCCGACATCCCCCAGGGCAACGTCACCATCAAGGACATCGCCGGCCTCTACATCTACGACAACACCCTGTACGGCAAGAAGCTGACGGGCGCCCAGCTCAAGGACTACCTGGAGTACGCGGCGAAGTACTACCACCAGGTCCCGGCCGGCACGAAGGTCGACACCGCGACCCTCACCAACGCCAACAACTTCTGGGACTACATGTACGACACGGCGGCGGGCGTCGACTACGAGATCGACATCGCGCAGCCGGAGGGTTCGAGGATCAAGAACCTGACCTACGAGGGCGCCCCGGTCGCCGACGACCAGGTCTTCGTCGTGGCGGTGAACAACTACCGGGCGAACGGTGGTTCGGGTTACCCCCACATCGCCGCGGCGCCCATCGCCTACAGCTCGACCAACGAGATCCGCCAGCTGATGATCGACTACGTGACCGCGAAGAAGACCCTCGACCCGGCCGACTTCGCCGTCATCAACTGGAAGCTGACCCAGGCGGGCACGCCGGTCTTCTGAGAACGGTGTCCGTGACAGAGGGGGAGTGCATGAGCACGGTGGACGGCGGCAGGAAGGTGGTCCAGGGCTTCTTCGAGGCGGTCAGCGAGGGCCGGCTCGAGGACCTGCCTCAGTACATGGCGGCGGACGTCGTGGACCACAACAAGATCATCCACGGTGAGGCGGACGAACCGGGGGCCGCCTTCGAGGGGCTGCGCCGGCAGGCGGAGGCGCTCGCGCCGCTCACCGTCCAGGTGGAGGAGCTGATCGGCGAGGGCGACCGGGTGGTGGCCCGGGTGACCCAGCGGGGCGTGCACAGCGCGGCCCACCCGCGGATGCCCGAGCCGACCGGCCGGTCCTTCGAGATCGAGGCGATCTGGATCTTCACCCTGCGCGACGGCAGGATCGCAAGGATCCGCGCGGTCAGCGACCGGCTGGGACTGTTCGCGCAGCTCGGCTGGCCGCTGCCGACGGCCGGCTGACCCACCGCCGGACCGAGCGGGCCGGGCAGAGGGCGACAGCGTCCGCTGCCCGGCCGGTGCCGCACTCCCCGGTGGGACGGGACCCTGTCAGCCGGGCGAGCGGGTGGCGCCGAAGTTGCTCTCGTGGGTCCAGACGTGGTGGCACGAGGGGCACTGGAGGTGCAGGAGGCTGCCGGTGTTGGACAGCAGGTAGCGCCAGTGGGCCGTGCAGGCGGCTCCCCGCCGGCAGGTCCCGCACGCGGCCCGGTCGTCGCAGTTCGGGCAGGGCACCCAGGCGCGCCGGCCTGTGTCGGCCTGCGGGTCAAGCGGCAGCATCGCCGGGTGATGGCGGGAGCACGCCGGCTGCCACCAGTTCGTCGTAGATCCGTTGCTGCTCGGCGTCCAGGCCGGAGTACAGCAGTGCCCGCGCCTCCTCCTCGCCGCGCAGCGCCGCCGCCGGGTCCCAGTCGGGGCCGAGGGCGGCCATGACGTGGGTGCGCCGGAGCATCTCGTGTGCGCTCAGGTCGACGCCGAAGTCGAAGGTGGGGCCGTGGGGGGACATGCCATCGAACGTAGGGGGGGCATTTCCCCCACGGCAAGAACAGGTGGGTGAAATCACACCGGCCCGGCGGTCAGCTGAAGACGATCATCGAGCCCTGGGCCAGGGAGCGGGTCGCCGCCGCGTGCAGGCCCAGCCACACATGTCGTTCCCGCGCGAATGGGCTGGGGTCGTACGGCGCGGGGACCGCAGGTTCCTCCAGTTCCGTGGGGGCCGTCGGTGGCGCCGGCGCCGCCGGAGGGTTGGCCGGGTCGATGCCGATGGCCGCGGCCACGTACTCCAGCTCCCGCAGCAGGGACTGCGAGCTGCCCAACGGTCCGCCGCCCGCGAGGAGTTCGTCGTTGGACAGCGGGTGCGGGAAGTCGACCGGCACGTACGCGCCCGCGTGGTCGTAGTGCCACACCAGATGGGACTGCTGCGCCGTGGACTCGAACATCTCCAGCAACTGCTCGTAGTCGCCACCCAGTTCGTCCACCGGCGTCACCGGCAGCCCGCAGACCTGGAGCAGATACGCCCGGCGCAGGAAGTGCAGGGCGTCGTAGTCGAAACCCGCCACCGGCGCGACCTCGCCGGACAGGCCCGGCATGTACTGGTACACCGGCACCGGCGGCAGCCCCGCCTGAGCCAGGGCCTTGTCGTACTGCGCGAGTTCCTCGGCGAACGGGTTGTCGGGGGTGTGGCACAACACGTCCACGAGCGGTACCAGCCACAGGTCACAGGCCAAAGAGGGCTCCTCGCACACAGAAGGGTCCAGCACGGACGTGGTCAGGGAAGGGTACTGGTCATCTACCCGCTGGTCAGGTCTTCCAGCAGCGCCAGCGAATGGGCGTTGGACTCGGCGACGATCGCGCGCGCGGTGTCGGCCTCGCGCCGGGCCAGCGCGTCGACCAGCCGCGTGTGCCCGGACCAGAGCCGGCCGCGCAGGTCGGGCAGGCGCAGCAGGTGCTGCACCGCGCAGACCCAGGACTGCACGCGCAGGCGGTCGAGGAAGTCACCGAGGTAGGGGTTGCCGAAGAGCGCGCTCAGCTCGCGCCAGAAACGCAGGTCGTAGCCGATGAGGATGGTCAGGTCACCGGCCGCGGCGGCTCGCGCGGCCTCCTCGCCGCGGCGCCGCACGGTGGTCAGTGCGGCCGTCGTACGCGAGTCCCCGGGCGGGGTGCGGAAGGCGGGGTGGCCGCGACTGAGGGCCTGGAACATGCCGTCGGTGACCAGGCTGCGGGCCTGGATCATGTTCCGGTAGTCGGTGACGGAGTACTCCGGCACCCGGAAACCGCGGTGCTGGTCGGCCTCCAGGATGCCCTGCGCGGACAGGTCGACCAGCGCCTCGCGCACGGGGGTGGCGGAGACGCCGTACTGCTCGGCGATCTCCTTGACCGTGAACGCCCGGCCCGGCCGCAGCCGTCCGGCCAGCACCTCGTCACGGAGCGCGTCCGCGATCTGCTGCCGCAGGGTGCTGCGGGTCACGGCGCCGGTGCCGGGCATGGGGGGCCTCTCCTCACGCGTCGGGTGACGTGCTCGTCCGTACTCGCCGTCCACGCGAGTATCTATGCTTACGAGCACGTCACCTTACGCGTTCGGATCGCCCCGGCGGCAGCCGTCTTCCGGCTACGCCGTGTACTCGTCGGCCACGCTCAGCGCGGCGTCCAGGGCGGCCAGGCCCTCCTTCAGCTCGGCCTCCGTGGCATTGCACGGCGGGACCACGTGGGTGCGGTTCATGTTCACGAAGGGCCAGATGCCGTGCTGCCTGGCGGCGGCCGTGAAGGCGGCCATGGGGGCGTTCGCCTCCCCGGTGGCGTTGTACGGCACCAGCGGCTCGCGGGTCTCGCGGTTCCGCACCAGCTCCAGCGCCCAGAACATGCCGACGCCGCGCACCTCGCCGACGCTGCGGTGCCGCTCGGCCAGCTCGGCCAGGGCGGGCGCGAGGACGGTCTCGCCGAGGCGCCTGGCGTTCTCCACGACGCCCTCCTGCGCCATCGCGTTGATCGTGGCGACGGCGGCGGCGCAGGCCAGCGGGTGCCCGGAGTAGGTCAGACCACCGGGGTAGGGCCGCTTGCCGAAGGTCGCGGCGATCTCCTGTGAGACGGCGACACCGCCGAGGGGCACGTAACCCGAGTTCACACCCTTGGCGAAGGTCATCAGGTCGGGCACGACACCGAAGAGGTCGGCGGCGAACCACTCACCGGTGCGCCCGAAGCCGGCCATGACCTCGTCCAGGATGAACACGATGCCGTGGCGGTCGCAGATCTCGCGGACCCCGGCCAGATAGCCGGGCGGCGGGACCATGATCCCGGCCGTGCCCGGAATGGTCTCCAGGATGATCGCCGCCACCGTCCCCGGCCCCTCGAAGGCGATGGTCGTCTCCAGGTGCTCCAGGGCGCGTGCGCTCTCCTGCTCCTCGGTCCCGGCGTAGAAGCGGGAGCGGTACAGGAACGGCGCCCAGAAGTGGACGACCCCGTTCGTGGCGCTGTCACTGGCCCAGCGGCGCGGGTCACCGGTGATGTTGACCGCCTGCTGGGTGCCGCCGTGGTACGAGCGGTACGCCGAGAGCACCTTCGGGCGGCCCGTGTGCAGCCGGGCCATGCGCACCGCGTGCTCGACGGCGTCCGCGCCGCCGTTGGTGAAGAAGATCTTGTCCAGGTCGCCCGGGGTCCGCTCGGCGATCAGCCGCGCCGCCTCCGAGCGCGCCTCGATCGCGAAGGCGGGCGCGAACGTGGTCATCCGCGCCGCCTGCTCCTGGATGGCCGCGACGACCTTCGGGTGCTGATAGCCGATGTTCGTGTAGACGAGCCCGCTGGTGAAGTCCAGGTACCGCTTGCCGTCGTAGTCCCAGAAGTACGACCCCTCCGCGCCGGCGACGGCGAGCGGGTCGATGAGGTCCTGGGCGGACCAGGAGTGGAAGACGTGCGCGCGGTCCGCCGCCTTCACTGCGGCGCCGGCGTCGGGGTTGGGCTGAGGGGTCATGCGGCCGAGGGTAGATGTCCGCGGCACGGAAGGGATATCGGCGTCCTGTTCTGCGGACGGGCGCAATCCGCGACAGGTTGTCCAGGCCGGGACGGGGCTCGTCCGGGCAGGGCCGAACGGTTATTGACAGCATGCTGACGAAAAGACAGCATGCTGTCATGACTGCTGTCATGACTGATGCCTCCCGGACCGTTCACCTCGCCGTCTACGACGGCCTCGCCGACTGGGAGACGGGGCACACGACCGCCCACCTGGCCCGCGCCGGGTACAGGGTGCTGACCGTCGGCCCGAGCCGGGCGCCGGTCGTCAGCATCGGCGGCCTGCGCGTCCGGCCCGACCTCGCGCTCGACGAACTGCGCCCCGAGGACAGTTCCCTGCTGATCCTGCCGGGCGCCGACCTGTGGACCCGGACATCGGCCGCCGCCGCGGCGGAGGGCGACGACCTCGCCCCCTTCGCCCGCACCGCCCGCGCTTTCCTCGACGCCGGTGTGCCCGTCGCCGCGATCTGCGGAGCCACCGCCGGCCTGGCCCGCGAGGGCCTGCTCGACACCCGCGCCCACACCGGCGCCGCCCCCTTCTACCTGGCCGCCACCGGGTACGCGGGCGGCGGCCGGTACGTCGAGGCGGACGCTGTGACCGACGGGGGCCTGATCACCGCCGGCCCCACCGAACCCGTCGCCTTCGCCCGCGAGGTGCTGCGGCTGCTCGGGGTGTACGAGGGCGAGGTACTGGACGCCTGGTACCGGCTGTTCCACGACTCCGACGCGGAGGCGTACTTCGTGCTGCAGAAGGCCGGCGCCGCGTGAGCAGGGAGCGGCAGGAGCTGTTCAGCCGAAGCGCCATCGGTGTCTTCCGCCTCAACGGCCAGTTCCTGGCCGTGGCCGAGGAACTGGCCCGCCCGACCGGGCTCACCGCCGCCCGGTGGCAGGTGCTCGGCGCGGTGCTGGCCGAGCCGCTGCCGGTGGCGGGCATCGCGCGGAGCATGGGCATCACCCGGCAGAGCGTGCAGCGCATCGCCGATCTGCTGGTCGAAGGAGGGCTCGCCGCATACCGGCCCAACCCGGCGCACCGGCGAGCCAAGCTCCTCGCACCCACCGAGGACGGGCGGGCGGCCGTCGCCCGCATCGGCCCCGGGCACGCGGCCTTCGCGGACCGGCTGGCCGAGGCGCTGGGGGAGCGCGAACTCGCCGAAGCCGTACGGCTGCTGGAGCGCGTGTCGGCGGTCCTGGACGAACTGGGCAAGCCCGCCCCCGCCCTCGGCGCCGCTCGGGCGGCGGCGCTCCCGCCGGAACCGTAGACGGCGACCGGCACGACTCTCCCGTGGGGCCGCACTATTCTCGATCCGTCGTACACGTCTGCGTCGTACGCGCCGTGTGTATGAGGTGCAGGGAAGTGCCGGGGGGGAAGGCGGGGCGGGCATGGAGAAGCTGGGGCCGGGGGATCCACTGAGGATCGGAGGGTACCGCCTGCTGGCGCGGCTGGGTGCGGGCGGCATGGGTCACGTGTACCTGGCCCGGTCGGACCGGGGCCGTACGGTCGCGGTGAAACTGGTCCGCGAGGAGCTCGCCGCCCAGGAGGAGTTCCGAGCGCGGTTCCGCCAGGAGGTGCAGGCCGCGCGGCGGGTCGGCGGGTACTGGACCGCGCCCGTGCTGGACGCGGACACCGAGGCGGCGGTGCCGTGGGTGGCCACCGGGTATGTGGCCGGGCCGAGCCTGCAGCAGGTGGTCGGGCACGATCACGGAGCGCTGCCGGAGCGGTCCGTACGGATCCTCGCGGCCGGGCTCGCGCACGCGCTGAAAGACATCCACGCGGCGGGGATCGTGCACCGGGATCTGAAGCCGTCGAACGTGCTCGTGACGATCGACGGCCCGCGCGTCATCGACTTCGGGATCGCGCGGGCGCTGGAGACGACCTCGCTGGGCGGGGAGGGGCTGACCCGGACCGGGTCACTGGTCGGGTCGCCGGGGTTCATGGCACCCGAGCAGGTGCGGGGGGACCGGATCACACCGGCCTGCGACGTCTTCTGCCTCGGGTCCGTGCTGGCGTACGCGGCGACCGGGGCGCTGCCGTTCGGGAACGCCAGCAGCGGAGTGCACGCGCTGATGTTCCGGATCGCCCAGGAGGAGCCGGATCTGGAGGGGGTGCCGGAGGGGATCGCCGACCTCGTGCGGGAGTGCCTGCGCAAGGAGCCGGCGAGCCGGCCTTCGCTGGACGCGATTCTGGAGCGGACCGGGGCGGAGGACACGGTGACCGGGGGGCGGTCCCGGGATCCCTGGCTGCCGGGGGCGCTGGTCGCTCAACTCGGGCGGCATGCGGTGCAGTTGCTGGAGGTGGAGGATCCGGAGGGGGACGGGTCCGGTGCGCCGTCGGGGGCGGGTTCACCTTCGGATTCGGATGCGGCCGGGTCGGGGTTCCCGTCCGCGCCGACCGTGCGAGCACCGTCGTCGGCTGCGGGTGGCCCCGGTGGGGCGGGCTCGCCGTCGGCGGGTGCGGGGGGTGCCGGCGGTGCGGGGTCGCCGTCGGTCGGTGCCGAGGGTTCCGCGGCGCAGCGTGGCGGTGGGGTCTCGCCCGAGCATGCCGCTCTTTTCGACGGGGGGAGCGGGGCGGCTCATCTGCCGACCGTGGTGTCGGGGCAGGCGCCGCCGCCGGGGGCGCCGCCGACCGTTCCGGGGTTCGCGGCGCCGGGGGCGTACGGGTACGCGCAGCAGCACCCTCAGCCGTACGCCCGGCCCCAGCCCCCTTCCCCGTCCGGGCCCGCCTACGGGTACCCGCAGCAGTCGTACGGTCCGTACGGCGGCGGGCTGGGGTCCACGCCGCCGTACGGGCCGTCGCCGTTCGGCACGGGGCAGGAGCCGGAGCGGCGCAGTGGGCGGTCCACCGCGCTGCTCGTCGTGGTCGCCCTGGTGGTGGCGCTGGGCGCGGGTGGCGCGGTGTACACGTTGATGAGGAGCGGCGGCGGGAGCGACGACAAGGGCGGCGGGAAGGTGAGCACCGCCCCCACCGCCGGTTCCACGGCGGGCGACGGGAGTCCGGAGGCGTCCGGTCCGGCCACGCCGACGCCGTCCGCCTCCGGCTCCGCCTCCTCCGACGGGGCGGTCCCGGACGCCTACTTGGGCACCTGGGAGACCAGCATCGGCAACGCCGACGGGAACAACACCCGCCAACTGACCATCCGTCAGGGCCAGGTGGGCGACAGCGTGCTGACGCTGGTCGCGGACGGACCCACGGACGGCGGCGGCTCGTACCACTGCGTCTTCGAGGCCAGGCTCGCGCAACAGCCCAGTGCGGACGGCCCGTTGGAGATCGGGCCGTCCACCGTCACCAGCGGTGAGCCCGCGTCCTCCTGCACACCGGGCCAGGCCACCGAGGTCACCCTGCTGCCGGACGGCCGGCTGAAGCGGGCCCAGGCGGGCGGCGGGGAGAGCCTGACGTACACCAAGCAGTGAGGCGGCCGGGGCGGGCCTACCGCGGCTCCGGGGGCCGCTGACGGGGCATGTTCGGGCGGGCGCCGTTCGTCGGCGGGACCGGGAAGCGGCCGACCGCGCCGCCCGCCTCCTGGCGTGGTACGTACCCCACCGCCGCTTGCAGGCCCAGGGGCGCGGAACCGGTGCGGAACTCGACCATCCAGTCGGTCGTCTCGGTGCGGATCAGCTCCGTGACGTCCTCCGTGAACCGCCGCAAAACCCCCAGACAGCGCTCCGCCGCCTCGCTCGCCGTACCCTCCGCCGGCCCCAGCACCTCCCGGACGCTCTCGGACGCCCAGTCGAACTGCAGCGCCTGCAGCCGCCGGTGCACCGCCTGCGCCGTCGCCACGTCCCGCATCCAGCCGGAGGTGAGCCCGAAACAACGGTCGACGCCCACGAACGCCACCGCGATGAGCAGGGCGAGGCAGCCCCAGGGGGCCACCCCCCGCGTCGCCCCGGTGAGGTCCAGCAGGGGCAGACCGGCCCCGGCGACCGCGCCGACCGCCGCGCCCGCGCGCAGCAGTTGGGCACCGCGCCGCTTCCACACCCGGTCCCGCAGATACCAGGACGCCGTCTCCAGCGCCCCGCGCTCCACCCATCGGTACAGCTCGTCCAGCCGTTCGGCGGGCTCGCCCCAGTCGCCGAGCGGGAAGGCCCGCCCGGTCAGATCGCCCGGCCGCGGTCTGGCCGCACCCTCGCCCCACCCGTCCTGAGGCGGGCCCTCGGGCTGCATCTCCGGCTGACCCACCGGGCACTCCCTACTGATCACGACTGGACTGATCACGACGGATCACGACTGGTCACGTTCTGTGACATTCCATGACGGCGTGCGGCGTCCTTCCTACCGCCCAATGGGTGGCGGAGAGGACGCTTTCCTCGCTTTTCCGCCCGGAAGGGTGCCTTGATCAGGTATAGGACTGCCGTACTTGTCACCCGAAAGAGTGGCGGGGCGACCACGGCGGGGACCACGTAGGCTCATGCTCAGCGGAGAAAACGTAGAGGAGCTGATCGTGTTTCCCGGTGGTGGCCAGCCCAACATGCAGCAGTTGCTCCAGCAGGCCCAGAAGATGCAGCAGGATCTCCAGCAGGCGCAGGAGGAACTGGCGAACACGGAGGTCGACGGGCAGGCGGGCGGCGGCCTGGTGAAGGCCACCGTGACCGGTGCCGGCGAGCTGCGCGCGCTGAAGATCGACCCGAAGGCGGTCGATCCCGAGGACACCGAGACCCTCGCCGACCTGATCGTGGCCGCCGTACAGGCGGCGAACGAGAACGCCCAGATCCTGCAGCAGCAGAAGCTCGGCCCGCTGGCCCAGGGCCTCGGCGGCGGCACGGGCATCCCCGGTCTGCCGTTCTGAGCCCGGGGCAACTAGCGTACGTACCGAAAGGTCTCAAGGAAGGTCAGTCCGTTGTACGAAGGCGTGGTCCAGGACCTCATCGACGAGCTGGGGCGGCTGCCCGGCGTCGGTCCCAAGAGCGCGCAGCGGATCGCCTTCCACATCCTGCAGGCCGAGCCGGCGGACGTGAAGCGGCTCGCACAGGCGCTCCTGGAGGTCAAGGCGAAGGTCCGCTTCTGTGCGACCTGCGGCAATGTGGCGCAGGAGGAGCTGTGCAACATCTGCCGTGACCCGCGCCGCGACCCCTCGGTCATCTGCGTGGTCGAGGAACCCAAGGACGTGGTCGCCGTCGAGCGCACCCGTGAGTTCCGTGGCCGCTACCACGTGCTCGGCGGCGCGATCAGCCCGATCGAGGGCGTGGGGCCCGACGACCTGCGTATACGAGAACTTCTCGCGCGGTTGGCCGACGGGACGGTCACGGAACTGATCCTTGCCACGGACCCGAATCTGGAGGGCGAGGCGACAGCGACGTACCTCGCCCGCATGATCAAGCCCATGGGCCTGAAGGTCACCCGCCTGGCCAGCGGCCTCCCGGTGGGTGGCGACCTGGAATACGCGGACGAGGTCACCCTCGGCCGCGCCTTCGAGGGGAGACGACTCCTAGATGTCTGACGCCACGCTGCACGCGACCGGCCAGAACCCGGACGATTTCGCGGTCCAGGTCGCGGACCAGATCGAAAGCTTCCTGGTGGCCGTCATGGAGGTGGCGAGGGGCGACGAGCCCGGCTCGACCGTCCCCTTCCTCCTCCTGGAGGTCTCCCAGCTGCTGCTGGCCGGTGGCCGCCTGGGCGCGCACGAGGACTTCGTCCCCGAGGAGCGCTACGAGCCCGACGCGGGCCCGGACGCCGACGTGGACGAACTCCGCGAGAACCTGGCCCGCCTGCTGGAGCCGGTCGACGTCTACTCCGAGGTCTTCGACCCGTACGAGCCCCGCAAGGCGCCCGTCCCGGCCCGGATCTCGGACGACCTCTCCGACGTCATCGCCGACCTGCGTCACGGCATGGCCCACTACCGCGCGGGCCGCACCACGGAGGCGCTGTGGTGGTGGCAGTTCTCCTACTTCTCCAACTGGGGCGCCACGGCCTCCGCCGTCCTGCGGGCCCTGCAGTCGGTCCTCATCCATGTCCGCCTCAACCAGCCCCTGGAAGAACTCGACGGCCTCGACACCGACCACTCCGTCATGGGCGACGAGACCCTGGAGTTCGAAGCGGGCCGCGTGATGGCAGAGGAGATCGGCGAACCACTGGGGATCCGGCCGGGGAACTGACCGAGGGCAGCGCCACGGCGTCGACGCGGGCGGCCGTCCGGGCGATGCGCGCGACGGCGTCGGCCCACCGCCCCTCGGTCCGCACGGCGCGAGGCCGGCGTGCGCGCCGCTGCCTCGGCAGCAGTGCTTCGAGGGTGAGTTTCCGTCCAGGGCACGTGAGTTCGTGGAGCACGGACGCGTGGCGCGGCGAGGCCGGGGCATCGAGAACCGCAGGAGATCGTGAGTGGGCTGTGGCGGCGAGGTCATCGGCACGGAGGCGTCGAGGCCCTGCGCCGCACGGCGGGGCTGCGGTGAGCCGCAAGGCGCATGCCACGAGGGCGCCGCGGGACTGGGACGGCACTCATTCCCGGACGAACAACGGGACCCGGGGTCCCTCGGCGTACGGTGGCCGTGAGTGTTCGCGCCGGCGCGCGTCGTGATCGGGGGCGCGAAAAGGTCTCCGCTCGGCAGGTGGTCACCGTTGTCTCATCCCGTCGCCGTTCCCCACAGCCCCTTCCCCATCGCCGTGCCGCCGCCCGCCAGGGCCAGCAGCAGGACCAACTGGCGGGCCCGGTGTTCCGGGACGCGGCCGGCGACGGCGCTGCCGATGAGCGCGCCGGCCGCCATCGCGGCGCAGGCGACCGTCCACTGCGCGCCCGACAGCCGGGGCAGGCCGTTCGCGGCGATCGAGAACACGTTGACCGCGACGCCGTAGAACTGGGCGTTGGGGACGAACTCCCGTACCGTCCAGCCCGCGTTGAGGGCGTACAGGGACACCGGAGGGCCGCCCACGCCCGCCGCCGCGTTCATGAAGCCGCCCAGCGCGCCCGCCGTCACCGCGCCCCCGCCGCCGCGCAGGGCCGGGACCCGGGCGCCGCGCATCACCAGCAGGACAGCCGCCGTCACCAGGGAGCCCATCAGCAACAGCAGGACCGGGCGCGGGAGTTGCCGGGTCGTCCAGGCGCCCACGGGCACCGTGCAGGCCGCCGCCGCGCACAGCGGGACCATCGCCGCCGGGCGGACGCGGCGCCAGCCGCCCGCGAGCCCGGCCACGCTGATCGCCCCGGCGGCGCAGTTGGCGAGCACCACACCGTCGGCGGGGCCGAGCAGCAGCACCAGTGCCGGTACGGCGACCAGGGCGAAGCCCATGCCGGTCAGCCATTGGACGCATCCGCCGAGCAGGACGGTCGCCGCCAGCAGGATCTCGGTCATGCATCCACCCCCAGTGGTTGAAATGTACACATCGGCGCTGTGAGCCGGGGCACTTTTCCGAGTGGTGCGTCGAGGGCTGGGCAGGTGCCGGATGCGAGTGCCGGATGTCTCACCATGCGGGAGCAGGGTGGTGGAATTCGGGCGCTCGTTAGACTGAGCCGACACAAACGAACCGAGCGAGGAGCGCACGTGGGCCTTGTCGTGCAGAAGTACGGAGGCTCCTCCGTAGCCGATGCCGAAGGCATCAAGCGCGTCGCCAAGCGGATCGTGGAAGCGAAGAAGAACGGCAACCAGGTTGTCGTCGTCGTTTCCGCGATGGGCGACACGACGGACGAGCTGATCGATCTCGCCGAGCAGGTTTCTCCGATGCCTGCCGGGCGTGAGTTCGACATGCTGCTGACCGCCGGAGAGCGGATCTCCATGGCCCTGCTGGCCATGGCGATCAAAAACCTGGGTCACGAGGCCCAGTCCTTCACCGGCAGCCAGGCCGGCGTCATCACCGACTCGGTCCACAACAAAGCCCGGATCATCGACGTCACCCCCGGGCGGATCCGCGAGTCGCTCGACAAGGGGAACATCGCGATCGTCGCGGGGTTCCAGGGCGTCAGCCAGGACAAGAAGGACATCACCACGCTGGGCCGCGGTGGGTCCGACACGACGGCCGTGGCGCTCGCCGCCGCGCTCGACGCCGAGGTCTGCGAGATCTACACCGACGTCGACGGCGTGTTCACCGCCGACCCGCGCGTGGTGAAGAAGGCGAAGAAGATCGACTGGATCTCCTTCGAGGACATGCTGGAGCTCGCGGCCTCCGGCTCCAAGGTGCTGCTCCACCGCTGTGTGGAGTACGCCCGCCGCTACAACATCCCGATCCATGTCCGCTCCAGCTTCAGTGGGCTGCAGGGCACGTGGGTCAGCAGTGAGCCGATTGGGGACATGAAGGTGGAGCAGGCCATCATCTCCGGTGTCGCGCACGACACCTCCGAGGCCAAGATCACGGTCGTCGGCGTGCCGGACAAGCCGGGTGAGGCCGCCGCGATCTTCCGGGCCATCGCCGATGCCGAGATCAACATCGACATGGTGGTGCAGAACGTGTCCGCCGCCTCCACGGGCCTGACGGACATCTCCTTCACGCTGCCGAAGACCGAGGGCCGCAAGGCCATCGACGCGCTGGAGCGCAACAAGCCGGGCATCGGCTTCGACTCCCTGCGCTACGACGACCAGATCGGCAAGATCTCGCTGGTCGGCGCCGGTATGAAGACCAATCCGGGCGTCACCGCCTCCTTCTTCGAGGCCCTGTCCGACGCGGGCGTGAACATCGAGCTGATCTCGACCTCCGAGATCCGTATCTCGGTCGTCACCCGCAAGGACGACGTGCCGGAGGCCGTCCGCGCCGTGCACACCACCTTCGGGCTCGACTCCGACTCGGACGAGGCCGTGGTGTACGGAGGCACCGGCCGATGACCGGCAAGCCGACGCTCGCGGTCGTGGGAGCGACCGGAGCCGTCGGCGCGGTCATGCTCCAGATCCTGTCCCAGCGCGCGGACGTCTGGGGCGAGATCCGTCTGCTCGCCTCCCCGCGCTCGGCCGGCCGCAAGCTGGCCGTGCGCGGCGAGGAGGTGGAGGTGGCGGCCCTGAGCGAGGAGGCCTTCGACGGGGTCGACATCGCCCTGTTCGACGTCCCCGACGAGGTCGCCGCGCACTGGGCGCCGATCGCCGCCGCGCGCGGCGCGGTCGTCGTCGACAACTCCGCCGCCTTCCGGCTCGACCCCGAGGTGCCGCTGGTGGTGCCCGAGGTCAACCCGCACACCGTACGGACCCGCCCGCGCGGGATCGTGGCCAACCCCAACTGCACGACGCTGACGATGATCGTCGCCCTGGGCGCGCTGCACGCCGAGTTCGGGCTGCGCGAGCTGGTGGTGTCGTCGTACCAGGCGGTGAGCGGGGCCGGGCGGGCCGGTGTGGACACGCTGCGCGCCCAGCTGTCCCTGGTGGCCGGCACCGAGCTGGGCACCAAGCCCGGCGACGTACGGCGGGTCGTCGGGGACGACACCGGGCCGTTCCCGGAGCCGGTCGTGCTGAACGTCGTCCCGTGGGCCGGGTCGCTGCGGGAGGACGGCTGGTCGTCGGAGGAGATGAAGGTCCGCGACGAGTCCCGCAAGATCCTCGGGCTGCCGCACCTGCCGGTCGCCGTGACCTGCGTCCGGGTGCCCGTGATCACCACGCACTCGCTCACCGTCCATGCCCGTTTCCAGGGCGAGGTCACGGTCGACGGTGCCCGGGAGATCCTCGCGACCGCGCCCGGAGTGGTGCTGTGCGACGACCCGGCCGCCGGCGAGTTCCCCACCCCCGCGGACGTCGTCGGCACGGACCCGACCTGGGTGGGCCGGGTCCGGCGGGCCCTGGACGACCCGACCGCGCTGGAGCTCTTCGTGTGCGGGGACAACCTGCGCAAGGGCGCCGCGCTGAACACCGCGCAGATCGCCGAGCTGGTCGCGGCCGAGTGGACCGACCACTGAGAGCCGCCCCGACACCGCCGTGTGCCGACCGTCGCGTACCGCGATCGGGAAAGAGCTTTATAGGATCTGTGTAAGAAGTGTGGCCAGGAGCATGGTCCAAACCACTTGAATCATTGCTCAGGGCAACAGAGGATTTCTCTCCCCGTCCCCGCAACCGTGCGGCGGACGGGGAGCGTCTTTGCGGTCACTCTTCGGGCGTGGGGACGCCATGAGGGCTGGGTGTGGGGACACCGGGCCCAACATCACACATAGGGGAAGAGCGGGACGCATGAGGGCACTTGAGGCACCGCCGGTTGTCGCACATGTGACGTCCGGCACGTACAACCCTCTCGGGGGTAAACGTGTCCAACAGGCGTGGCAGAGGTACTCGAACTCAGCGCGGCCCGCGGCACGGCGGCCCTCCGGCCGCCCCGTGCGGCGTTCCGGCCCCGCACGTCCGGCGGCATGCCGGTGATCGCGCCCATGCCCGCAGCGCGGCCCGCCCGCATACCCAGTCAGCGTGACGGTTCCGACGAGACCGCGGCGGCCCCGGCCACCGCGGTCGCCGGTACGACCGTCGACCATCTCACCGAGACCTACCGGGCGCACTACCGCTCCCTGCTCGGCCTCGCCGCGCTGCTCCTCGACGACACCGCCTCCTGCGAGGACGTCGTCCAGGAGGCCTTCATCCGGGTGCACTCGGCCCGCAAGCGTGTCCGCGACCCCGAGAAGACCCTCGCCTACCTGCGGCAGACCGTCGTCAACCTCTCCCGGTCGACGCTGCGCCGCCGCATCCTCGGCCTGAAGCTGCTGTCCAAACCGATGCCGGACATGGCGAGCGCGGAGGAGGGCGCCTACGACCAGCTGGAGCGCCGTGACCTCATCAAGGCGATGAAGGGTCTCCAGCGCCGCCAGCGCGAGGTCCTCGTGCTGCGGTACTTCGCGGACATGACCGAGGCACAGGTCGCCGAGACCCTCGGGATCTCGCTCGGTTCGGTGAAGGCGTACGGCTCGCGGGGGATCGCCGCGCTGCGGGTGGCCATGGGGACACCGTCATGAGCGCGCGCGTCCAGGGGGGCGATTCCGACGAACGCCATTCCCACGAACGTCACGAGCCCTTCGCCTGGCACGAGCCGACGGACCGGGATGAGCAAGAGCACATGCAATCGCACGCTGGGAACGGAACTGTGAACCACGGCCCCGACGACAAGGGCCCCGAAGGGCGCGACCAGGAGCTGGGGGGGCTCGCGGACGACGAACTGGCACTGCGGCGGCTGCTGCACTCCGCGGTCGACGACCTCGAGCCGCGCACCGGCACGCTGGAGCATCTGCGCCGGGCCGTACCCGCGCGGCGGGCCCGCAAGCGGCAGGCCGCCGTCGGTATGGCCGCCGCGGCCCTGTTCATCGGCACCGCGATCCCCGCTCTCGTGCACGTGTCCGACTCCGGCGGCACCGACCCCAACACCGCCATGGCCGGCCAGTCCTCCCAGGCCCAGGGCGGCACCGGACAGGGCAAGGGCAGGAGCGGCGACACGGGCGGCAGGAAGGACAGCGGCAGCACGGGCGTCAACCCCGGCAAGGACCCCGGCAAGTCCGGCGTGAAGGGCCGCGACAGCGGCAGCGGCGGCACCACCGCCGGCGCCGACCCGTCCTCCACCCTCTCCTCCAGCGGCGTCCCGCTGTGTACGACGGCCCAGCTGGGCTCCGCCACCGGCACCGCCGACGCACCCGACTCCGCGGGCGTTGTCTACGGCACGTTCCGCGTCGTCAACGTCTCCTCGACCGCCTGCACCGTCGCCGGTGCGGGCACCCTCACCCCGACCGCGGTGGGCGCGGCCGACCCGGCCAAGATCAGTGCGGTCCGGCACGTGGCGGGGGATGCGGCGACCGGCCTGCCCGACCCCTCCGTGGAGGTCCCCGGGCTGGTCCTGCAGCCGGGTGCGGCCTACGAGGAGAAGTTCGCCTTCGTACCGTCCGAGACCTGCCCCACGACCGGCGGCGGCACCGCCACCCCCGGCGGCTCGGACACCGGCGGCGCCACACCGGACCCGAGCCCGAGCCAGGAGGCCGGCGCCACCGGCGGCCCGGCCGCCGCCGGCACGGCGGGCACCACGGCCCAGCTGATGACCGAGGACGGCACGGCAGACGGCAGCGTTCAGATCACCCACACGGCGCAAGGGGGTTCCCCCTCGGCCACGACGACGGTGGCGGGCGAGTGCGCGGGGACCGTGTACTACACCGGGGTGCTGGCAGGGGCCTAGGGCGTGTTTCGAAAGTCCCGTCTGGTCCGCGACGCCTGGCACGGCACCTCGCCGCGTTGTCGGGATCGTGCACGTACGCCCGGTACGAGGACGACCCTCCGCCTTGCGATGCACCGCACCAGACGCCGCGGACCCCGCCCTCCGGGCGGACGACGCC